>JAOAIT010000018.1:0-300000 GCA_026414565.1 Verrucomicrobiia bacterium | reverse complement strand
TCCAGAACCGCGCGCAGGGTGTAGCGGCGTTGCAGTCCCTGGAGGATTTGCTGGCGCAGGTAGGTTTCGCGGGTGATGTTGGCGGGCGGTTGAAAAACAGGGTAGTTCAGCACCCCAAACTTGATTTGCAGATCGCAGCGCTCGGCCACCGCCAGCGTGTTGGTAACAGCTTCCGGGATTTCCGCGAACAAGGCGTGCATTTCTTGGGCGGAGCGGAGATAAAACTGCCCCGGTTGATAACGCAGCCGGCGGGTGTCTTCGCGCACGGTCTGCAGCCCGATGCACAGCAGGCAGTCGTGGGCTTCCGAGTGCTCCTTCTTCAAGTAATGCACGTCATTGGTGGCCACGAGCGAAAGGCCGAATTCTCGCGCCCACTGGATGAGATAGCGGTTGACGGTTTGCTGCTCCGGCAGGCCGTGGTTTTGCAGTTCGAGAAAATAATGCTCCGGCCCAAAGAGCTGCTTGAACCAGTCTATCACCGCGCGGGCCTTGTCCAGTTCGCCCTTGCGAATAAGCTGGGGGACCTCGCTGTTCAGGCACCCGGAGAGCACCACCAGACCCTCGTGAAATTGCTCCAACAGCTCCTTGTCAATGCGGGGCTTGTAGTAATAGCCTTCGAGATGGGCCCGGGTTACCAGCTTGATCAGGTTGTGGTAGCCGGTGTTGTTCCGGGCCAGGAGCACCAGGTGGTGGTAGGGATCGCGTCCGCTAGTGCCGCCCTTTTTCTCCCGGCGATGGCCGGGAGCCACATAAACCTCGCAGCCGATGATGGGTTTCACCCCTTTACTGCTCACAGCCTGATAAAAATCAATGGCCCCGTACATCACCCCATGGTCGGTGATGGCCAGGGCCGGAAACCCCATCTCCGCGGCGAGACCGGCCAGTTTATCCACGCGGCAGGCCCCGTCCAGGAGGGAGTATTCCGTATGCAAATGCAGATGCACGAAGTCGGCATGCGACATGCCTTTCATGTTGGGGGGTGGCCGGGGAATGTCCAGTGTTTGTTATCCGCAAAATGCAGCCGGCTGCCTTTCTCCGGTTGATGCGGTTTTAGGGATTGCAATCAAGGAACGGAGGTGGAAAATGAGGTGGTAATGCCTGTTGACCCTTGAAAAGCACTCAGTCTGGTTATGAAAAAGACACTTCTATTTCAGGGAGCAGTCGCAGCGGCATTTGTCCTGGGTTACTTCATTTCCGGCCAGCGATGGCACCGGCATTACGCGGCGGAAATTCAACGGCTCGAACAACAGTGGCAGCAACAAGGCGCGGCGGCGGTGGCGGAGGCGATGGCAAGCTCCAAGTGGCGGCGGCCGGCCGGAGAACGGGACAACGCTGGAGCCGCAGGGGCTCCCCGTGTCGCGGCGGCAGATAGCGCGGCCGTTGTCCCGTCAGTCAGCCCCGCCCTCGGCCTTTCCAGCCCCCGGGAAATCCTGGCCCGCATTCGGGAGTTGCAACAAAGTGGCGGTCCCAATAGCCAGCGGGCCATTCAACGTTTGTTGAGCGAACTGGTGCTGGCTGGCCCCCAGTCGCTGGAGGCCATCAGGGAATTCCTGGCCGCAGGGGAGGACATGAAGCTGGACGCCCAAGGCAAGGGGAAGGCAGGGGGGGGCAAAGCTGGCTGGCTGCGGCAGGAGCTGCTGCAAGTGGTGCAGGAAATTGGCGGTGAACAAGCCGAACAATTACTGGCCCAGGTCATGACCCAGGCCGCCAGCCCGCAGGAAATGCTGCGGCTGGCCAAAACCCTGGAAAAAATGGCCCCTGGCAAATACCAACAAGCCGCCATTGCCGCGGCCAATGCGCAACTGGCCACCGCGGCCAACACCAAGGGGGACATTGGCCCCTCCTTGGAAATCCTGGCCATGTATGGGGATCACTCCTACGTGCAACAGGCCCAGGCCAACCTGGTGCAGCCAGATGGGCGCATCAATAAGGATGCCTTGGATTATCTGCAAAGTGTGTTGAAGCAGGACTTTCTTCCCGTCGCCCAGCAGCTCTTTCAGGATCCCCGCCTGGCCGATGCTAAACTGCGCGAGGAATTAAGCCGGCTGGCTGCAGAGTACGTCGGCAGAAATGAGCAGGCCAATCAAATGTGGTATCAGTCCGCGTTGAGTTCTGATTTGCCCGATAAAACCAGGGATCGGCTCATTCGGGATCTGGAAAAGAAGGGTTTTCAAGATCCCAAAAATCCTACCCCCCAAGACGTGCAACTGGCCCAGGCCCGGCTTCAACTCTTGGAACATCTGCGGAATCAAATTCAGGCATCTTCGCAGCTCGGTGTGTTGGATGAGACGCGCCTGCGTCTGGCCGCGATGGTGGACCCCAACCTGCGTCAATCCCTGCAGGCCACCCCCAAGGCCAACAAACCGCCGCGCTAAGCGGATGGGCCGGGAATCGGGGCAGTCACTCGGGGATCACCTCACTTTTTCGATAGACCATCCCTTGAAAGATGGCCACCAGGTCACCGGCATCATCGCGCACCTCCACGGTGTAGGAGGCCAGTTTGGGGTTGCGGGCCAGCTCGCGGGCCTCCGCCCAGAGGGTGCCGGAGACGCCGGCCTTCAAAAATGAAATGGAGGCATTGATGGCCACGGCGATGTTGCCGTGGGAGTTGCTGGCGGCGGCAAAGGTGAAATCCGCCAGCGTAAAAATGGCCCCTCCATGAACGGTGTTATAGCCGTTGAGGTGGTAGTCCTGCAGGGGCATCCGGCATTTGGCGTAGCCGGGGGCCAGCGACACCAGCTCAATGTTGGCGCGGGCAGCAAAGCGGTCGTTCTTGAAAAAGCGGCGGATTTTTTCCATAGGGCGCTGAAATTTCCCCCGCATCTTCACGCCAGGGAGGTGGGGGTGACAATGAAAAAAATGGCGGCAACTCAACATGTTGAACGTGCTTGAGGTCCGATTCGCGCAAGACCATGAGGTCTTTGCTTGCTGTGGACGTCACCAATTTTGGGGATAAAAATTTTTAGATTTTTTTCTCATTCAGGCTTGCATTTTTTGGACGGTTCTCTAATTTTATAACCCAGCAATGACATCCAAACGTGCCTCAGCCACAAGCTGTTTTATGTGGTTGCCTGGTAGCCCGCCCTATCGGGCAGGGGGCGTGTGGGGTGTCATTTAGAACCCTCAAAGCAGTGAGCACCATGAAAACCAAGCCTGTCTCCACGTATCGTCAACTGGCCCGGACCTTCCGCCGCTGGCCCGCCCGCCTTGGCGTGATGGTCGCGTACGTGTTCATGACGTTGGCCCTGATGGCCTTCCCCAATATCACCAATGTGGTGGAAACGGGGGGCGATAATGAACCGACGGACACCGTTACGGCCAAATGGACCGGGGTGACTTTCACCAACGGGGTGCCCGGCGAATTTCTAGACCCATACACCGTGCCCCTCTTTGACAACGGTGTTCCTGCCTACGTGGACCGCACGCACACTTGGAAATGGTTCACCAATGGATTGGGCCAGCCGGTGTCCCTGCCTTATTTGCAGGGGGCGGAATATATCATGATTGGCAATGACAATCGTGATAACACCAACTTGGTGCTGGACATCTACCTGGCGGTGCCGTCCCGCGTCTATCTGTTGGTGGACAACCGTCTGGGCGAAGCCACTCCGAACGCAAACGACCCGCCAGTCTTCGGTCCCAACAACATGCAATGGCTGGTTACTAATGGCTGGGTCGCGGTAATGAACGGCCTCAACCGCGCCGGGCGGGCGGACTGGCCGGATGAAGTGGCCAACGACAACAACAACGACGGCTCGCTTAACGATTTCATGTCGGTCTATGTCAAAACGGTGCCTGCGGGTCTGGTGAAAACCTTTGGGCCGGACAATGGCGGCCGGGCGTCTTATGGGGTCGTTATTGCCCAGGCACTGCCCGCGCCTTCGATAACGGTGCAACGGCGCGACGGGGCGCTGCGGCTCTCCTGGGCGCCGGTAAGCGGTGCCTCCAGTTATAACATCCAACGTGCCACTACGGCGGGCGGGCCGTACACGCTGATCACCAACACCACGCAAACGGCGCTTTTGGACACGGGTCTGGTCAATGGCACCACTTATTACTACATCATCAATGCGGCTTCCGCGCTGGGTGAAGGGTTCTACTCGGCGGAAGTCAGCGGCTTGCCCTTGGCGGCGGTGGCGGACCTGACGGCGACCTATAATAACGGCCAGGTTGATTTGAGCTGGCCGGCCTTGACAGGAGCGACGAGCTACAAGGTGTATCGCTCGCTGGTTTCGGGTGGACCCTATCAGTTGCTCAGCGGCAGCGTGTCGGGCACGAGCTACAGCGACAATACCATCACCAATGGCGCCACTTACTACTACGTTGTCACGGGCAATTTGCCTGAGGGCGAGAGCAGCCAGTCGCCGGAGCGCAGCGTGCTGACGCCTCCAGCCATTGTGGTGCAGCCGCAAAGTGTCAGCGTGCCCGAGGGCGGCACCTTCAATCTTTCGGTGGTGGCGGTGGGGCAGGGGACGCTGACCTACCAATGGCGGAAGGACGGTGCCAACATTGGCGGGGCCACCAGTGCCAGTTATTCAAAGAGCAATACCGCAATTAGCGACGGAGGGGCCTATGACGTGGTGGTGGCCAATGCCGCGGGCAGCGTGACCAGTTCGGTGGCCACGGTGACAGTGTTACTGGTGCCGGTAATCACCCAGCAGCCGCAGGCGCAGTACTACTTCGCCGAGGCGAGCTTCGGCGGATTCAGCATCCAGGCCCGTGGGCAGACGCCGCTGACCTTTATCTGGCAGAAACTGGTGGATACAGCGTGGCAAAATGTGACCTCTGAGGCGCCTGCTTCCAACGCCTTCGCGCGGTTGTCTTGGACGGCCGCCGATTCCGGGCAGTATCGGGCGATCATCACAAACGATTTGGGGGCCGCCACCAGCACCGTGGCCAATGTGACGGTGGTGCTGCCGGTGAGCATCACCACACCCCCGCAGGGAGCGGTGGTGGGCGTGGGCGGCAGCCATACGTTCACGGTGGCGGCCACGGGGAACCTGCTGACATACCAGTGGTACAAGGACGGCCAACTGGTGAGCGGGGCCACCAATGTTTCCTTTACGCTCAATAACATTCAAATCACCAATGAAGGCAACTACTCGGTGGTGGTGGCCAACAACTTCTTCAGTCAGACCAGTTCGGTGGCATTTCTGGATGTGAAATTTGCCCCTATCATCACCACGCAACCGGCCAATCAAACCACGATCATCGGCGGCAGCGCCACCTTCACCGTGGCGGTCAATGCCGATCCGCCGGCCAGTTTCCAATGGCAATTAAACGGGATTGATATTCCGGGCGCCACGTCGGCGACGCTGGTGATCAACAACGCCAACATGCAAAACGTGGGACGCTACAGCGTGGTGGCCATGAACGACCGGGGCGCCACCACCAGTTCCGCCGCCACCCTGCAGGTTAATTATCCGGCGCCCACGTTCTTTGATCCCTTCAATACGGAAGCCGGCTTCAAGAGCACCTATCACACCAATGCGGGCAATTTCAACTGGGTAAACACCGGCGGTGTCAGCAACTCTCCATCGCTCGATCTCCCGAACAATGCGGACGGTTCGGCCACCTTGACCAACCGCAGCTTCAACTTCTCACGCGCCGGCAAAGTCATTGGCGTGACCATGATGGTCAAATTCAAGACGGCGGGCGGCAGCGGCAACCCGCAGCGCATTCTCCAGTTGGGCCTGGTGCAGGGGCCGCAGAGCCGGCCAAATGCCGATGCGGACAAACAATGGATTACGCTGCGCTGGGACACCGTGGCCAACAGCAGCCCGGAAACTGACTTCCGCTTCCAAAACAAGGAGTCAACCGACACCACCGTGGTGGACGGCATCGTGGTCAATCGCAACCGACCGCTGAACAACCGTTGGTACAGGGTGGTCGTTTGGTTTGAAAACGTGGACAACTACAACATCCGTGTAACCGGTCATGTGTGGGATTATGGTGCCGATGGCCTGGTGCCCGGCCGCATGGTCCATTACTTCGCGCCCATGCTGATACCGAACACTGTCATCGCGCGGGATCCGGATGTGTTTGTC
The DNA here is from genome assembly GCA_026414565.1 of Verrucomicrobiia bacterium. Taxonomy (NCBI): domain Bacteria; kingdom Pseudomonadati; phylum Verrucomicrobiota; class Verrucomicrobiia; species Verrucomicrobiia bacterium. The sequence goes on along the minus strand of JAOAIT010000018.1, from coordinate 293,953 downwards.
TCCTTCCGCGGCAACAACGATACGGGCACTGACAACCTGGACGACCTCGCCATTTACGAGGATTATCGGCCGCTGCCGTTGATTTCCTCGGCGCCTCTGTCGCAAACTGTGACGCCCGGCACGCTGGCCACTTTCCGGGTGGGGCTTGAAGGCAGCTTGCTGGCCAGCCCCTCGCTGCAGTGGTATGCCAATGGTGTGGCCATTCCGGGGGCGACGAACATTATTTACACGACTCCGCCGGCCAACGCGGCGATGAATGGGACGTTGTATTATGTGGTGGCCTCCAGCCCTTATGGCTCGGTGACCAGCAGTGTGGCGCGACTCACCGTCCAGGGCACTGACACCACCGGGCCAACCCTGGTTTCGGCCGGTGCGGCGGGACGGCATTTGGCCACGGTGGTCTTCAGCGAGACAGTGACCAAAGCCACGGCCGAAAACCCGGCCAACTACACAGTGACCGGTGCCAGCGTGGGCAAGGCCACTTTGTTGGATGATTACCGGACCGTACGACTGGATTTGCTCACGGCGCTGCCTTCCACCACCTTCTCGGTGACTGCGGCCAACATTGCGGATGCCAGTGGCAACGTGGGCGGGGGCACGGTGGCCGGCACCGGGTGGGACTGGAACTACCTCGGAACCAACATTGGTTATCCGCTGGTTTATGGCAATGTTGAAGCGGCTCCAGCCCCCAATGCCATTGATTTCTCTGCCGGCGGTGCAGATGTGTGGGGCAACAGTGACCAGGGGTATTTCTTCCTGATTCCGCGCAAGGGCGACTTTGATATCGTGGTGCGGGTGGAAGAAATCGTTCGCGCCCCTGAGACACTGATTATGGAGGCCCAAAATTCCTCTGATCTGGCCAAGTTTGGTCTGACGGCCCGCGACGACTTGTATTCTGCCGCACCGTGGGTGACGGTGCATCCGTTCCCGCCGGCCACGTCTCTGTTGTGGCAGGGCCTGAACCGGTTTGAAGCCGGCCGGCGGGCCACTCCGGCCGAGGGGGCTGCCACCATTCACAGCGCCACCACGCCGGTGGTGACGTTCCCGAACTGTTGGATTCGCTTGCGCCGTGCGGGCGATACCTTTACGCCCTACGCCAGCACCAACGGGGTCACTTGGACGGTGCTGACCGGTTCCTATACCAAGAGTTCGCCGGAGACGATGTGGGTGGGCCTGTTTGGCACGGTACACTACAATGCCAACTGGTACATGGGCAAGGCCTCGGGCCGCTTCCGTGACTTTGGCGAATTTACTTATCCTGGAGCCACGGTGACCATCACCACCGACCTGGCTGCCTCGGCCAGTGTAGCTGACAGTAACACCCTGGCCCTGACGGTGGCCGCCACCGCGACGGTGGCGCCGGCTTCAGAGCTTCGCTACATCTGGCAACGTGCAGAGCCCGGCAGCAGCTCGTTTGTGACCATTCCGGGAGTGGCTTCCACCAGCGCCTCCTACACCACGCCCACGTTGCGGTATTGGAGCGATCATGGAGCCCGCTACCGTTGCATTGTTCAAGTGCCGGGCGCGCAGGCGATTTCCCGGGAGCTGGTGGTGAACATGACGGATAGCACGGCACCCACCGTTTCCTCGGTGGTGGTGGCCCCGGGATCCACCAACAGCCTGCTCGTCACCTTCTCCGAGGGCATGAGCCTGAGCGCATTGACCAACATCGCAAGTTATTTGGTTGTGGACGCAGGGAACACCCCCCTGACGGTATTGAAAGCCGAGCCTTATGGCAACAACACTCGGGTGGTGCTCACTGTGAATGCTGCCCTGATTGCGGGCGCCAACTACAACGTGACCTTCATCAACATGACTGACGCTGCCAATAACCCCTTGGCAGAGGTCACTCGCTCGGTGACCGCTCCCAATTATGCGAGCAATCCCATCCTGTTCGAGATGTGGCAGAACGTGCCCAACTACGGCGGCCGCTTGCAGGACCTGATTTATCATCCGCGGGTTCTGGGAGGCGCGGTGGACGTGCTGTATTACACCAATGCGCCCGTATTTAACTTCCCGAACTTCATTGATTCGACCCTGAACAACTATGGTGCGCGGGTCCGCGGCTATTTCGTGCCGCAAAGCTCCGGTTTGTACCGCTTCTGGATCAAGTCGGACGACGGTTCGCGGATGTTCATGAATACCAATGCCGTTAATAGTTGGGATCCGGCTGATGCCGTGCTGATTGCCTATAGCAGCGGTTCATCGGGCACCAACTACGGCACTGGCAACCGCTATCAATTGGGCGGCATTAACATGGTGGCGGGCCAGCGTTACTACTTCGAATTCATCCATGCGGAAGGCACGGGTGGCGACGGCTTCGGCATCGCCTACACCATCAACAGCACTACCACCCCCGCGTCGGATTCCTTCATCCCCGCCTCGCTGTTTGAGGCGCCGCTTGGTCCGGTGCGCGTGCAGGAGATTACGCCTGCAATGCCATTGACTTATGCGGGCCGCGTGGTCTTGAAAGCTCGGGGTATCCAGGGCGCCGGACCTTACATCATGCAATGGTACCGCAATGGCGTACCCATTCCGGGGGCTTCCGGGCGGGGTTACACTTTGGAAATTAACGCTACTCCCGCCGACGCCGGCACCGTTTACACGTATGTAATCAGCAACGCCTTCAGCCGGGCGGAGGCGAGCGTAACGATTGCCTTCGCCGAAGACCCGACGCCGCTGCAAATTGTGCGGATCCGCTCCGAGGCTACCATGGACGGGGCGATTATCGAATTCAACCGTCCGCTGGATCCGGCGTCGGTATATACTCCGAACGCCATCCAGGTGGGCGGCGGGCTTCCGGTTTACGGCTGGCGTTTGCGTACGGATGGCAGGGCCATCTTCGTGGCTACCGGCCCGCAGAGTGAATACACCACTTATCCCTTGACCCTCACCGACATCCGGGCTGCGGGCGTCAATGGGCCCTCACTGACCGTCGCCACGAACTTCACCTCGCACTTCCTGGTTCAGGGCTTTGTGCGTGTGGAGCGGTACGATGAGATTGGGAAGTGGGACTTTGTGGCCCCGGGCACGCCGGCCAGCGGTCTCTACCTTAACCAGAAGTTTGTGGACAAACAGCCGGACGTGGTGGATGTGCGCAATATCTTTTATTATGCGCCCGCCAATTTGGAATATTACGGCGCCCGGGTCATTGGCTGGTTTGTCCCGCCGGAAACCGGCAACTACGCCTTCTATGTGCGCAGCGATGATGGCTCCATCTTATTTGTCAATCCCACCGGACCGGCTGCCGAAGGCAAGCAGGTGGTGGCCAGGGTTGAATCTGCCAACGTGGCCTTCAACAACACTGTCAACGGCAATCCGCGTTACTCCGTTGCCGCCTTGTCGGCAGGCCAGCGTTATTACGTGGAGGCCGTGATGCAGGAGGGCACGGGTGGGGATTACGTGACGGCCATCATTCGCGGTCCCAACAACTACTACGTCCCCAGCGACAACAGCTCCGAGCCGGGTACCAGCGGCGCCTACTTCCTCATGCCGGTGGCGCCGGAGAATCGGACGGATGTCTATGTGCTGCAACCGCCGGGCACCGTGACCGTGGCTCCGGGACAATCCGCCACGTTGACCGTCATGGCGGCGGGCATCGACACGCGGCTGCCCATCCAATATGTCTGGCAGCGGGAAACGGCGTATGGCTCCGGCGTGTTCACCAACATCCCCTACGCCCTGGCCAACACTTATGTGACTCCGCCGGTGAGCGAACCTACCAACCGCTTCCGCGTCATGTGTTACACGCCCAGCGGTTTCGCCAGCGCCATCGGCACGGTCATCCTTTCGGCTCCGGATGCCGTGGGGCCGGCAATCATCGGGGCCAGCGTGAAAGTCATGGCGCGCGAGCAGGTACGCGTCATGTTCAACAAAGCTCTGGCTCCCGCCACCGCCAACAACACGGCCAACTACCGGATTACTGATGGTCTGGCCGACGTGCCGGTGGTCTCGGCGGCGCTGCAGGCCGATGGCACGACGGTGTTGCTGACACTGGCCCAGGCACTTATGCCGGGCGCAGCGTACAATGTGATCGTGAACAACGTGACGGACACCGTGAGTCCGGCCAACCCAGTGCCCGCCAACACCAGTTACAAGTTCTGGGTGCCTCAAGGTTATATTGTCCGCAAACAGTATAACTTCACCTCGAGCAATAATCCGGGCTCGCTGTCGGCCCTGACCAACACCACGGTGTGGCTTAACGATCAGCCGTCCGTCATCGAGTTGATGACGGTGCCGGACAAGCCGACACTGAACATTGACTACTATGCCACCCGCTTCCAGGGTTACCTGATCCCAGAGCGGACCGGAAACTACACCTTCTACATTGCCTCCGACGACAATGGCGAGTTGTACCTGAGCACGGATGAGAATCCGGCCAATATTCGGCTCATCTGCTACGAACCGAGCTATGGAAACTCGCGGGATTGGACCAGCAACGCCGGTGGCCGTCGCGGTATTAATCCGGCTACCGGCATGCAAGCCAACATCTCGGTGCCCATCTTCTTGCAGGCGGGCAAGGCCTACTACATTGAAGTGCGTCATCGTGAAGGCAGCGGTGGCGACTATGTGGCCATCAACTGGAAAGCACCGGGTGATATCGATCCGGTCAACGGTGTTATTTCCCGAATCGGGCCGGACAATTTGTCCGGTCTGACCCCGAACTCGTTTGCGCGCGTCACCGGTTTGCCGGCCAGCATCACGACGAATGAACTGGCGACGGTGACCCTGGCTCCGCAAATTGATGGCTTCCCGCTGGTCAGCATCCAGTGGCGCACCAATGGGGTGCCGGTGGCCAATGCCACCAACCGCACCTACACCACGCCAACCCTGTCGTTTGCCGCGCATAATGGCATGGCGGTGGATGTGGTGGTCGTGACGACCTACAACAGCATCACCAGCAGTCCCACCGTCATTAATGTGGTGCGCGATCTCGAAGCGCCCACGCTGGTGGCGGCGCAGGGTGGCTGGCGCGGCACACGCGAGTTCTGGCTGCGCTTCAGCGAGCCGGTGTCGGCCGCCTCGGCGGGCAATACCGCCAATTATCTCGTGACCAATGACGCCGGCGCCTTAACGGTCGTCAGTGCCCAGTTAATGGCCAACAACCGTGACGTCTTGCTGACGCTGAGCCCGCTGCCCACCGAGGGGGCCACTTATACCGTGGTTGCGGCCAATATTGCCGATCGGGCGGCGACACCGAATGTGAGTGGCGCCTTGGTGACTACGGTGACGGCGTGGACCTTCACCACCAACTTCGTGTACTACGAGCGGTACACCAACATTACCGGATCGGCCATCACCGATCTGACGAACAATGCGAAGTACCAGGCGCGTACGGCTGACATTACCGGTTTCACCAATTTCGTGAATCTGGGTAACAACCTGACCGATGCGCTGTGGAACAATTACGGCGCGGTCATCCGCGGCTTCTTCACGCCGCAAGTCAGCGGGCCCCACGTGATTTATGTGGCCCATGATGATGCGGTGATTGTCCGGGCCAGCCCGGACGACAATCCCGCCAACGCGGTGGAAATTATCAACCAACCGTGCTGTCAGGGTACCTTTGCCGATGGCCTCCGCTCCTTCACCAATAACTTGGTGGCCGGACAGCGGTACTTCTTTGAGGTGTTGGGCAAGGAGGGCGGCGGCGGTGACTACTTCCGCTTGGCCATCCGTCCGTGGATTGACGTGAGCGATCCCAGCTACACCGATCCGTCCACGTTACCACCGCTGGGCGGCTCGGGGATTGGGGTCTATGCTCCGCCCTCGGCGATTACCATCACGCAGCCGCCGCAAAGTGCCAACGTGGTGGCCTATCGTTCTGCGACGCTGTCAGTGCAGGCTGCCGTGAATCCGGCGCCACTGACTGAATTCCTGGCCTACCAGTGGCGCAGCAACGGCGTGAACATTGTCGGCGCCAACGGGCCGGTGTACACTACCCCGATCTTGACGCCTGACTTGGTGGCGGTGAATTACTCGGTGGTGGTCATGGCTCCTGGCGCCGCTCCCGTCGAGAGCGCCGTGGCGACGGTCACCGTTGTGGCTGATGTCGAGCCACCTACCATACAATGGGCGGTTGCCTTGGACGGTTATCAGTTGTATGTGCGATTCAATGAGTTGTTGGAGACCGTGCTCTACAACCCGGCCGATGCCACCTTGTATTCGGCCAACAACGGTACCATCAACTTCTTGAGCGGTGAGTTGTTGCCGGACGGCCGGACCGTCAAGCTGACGTCTGACTCTTACCTGGCCACGGGCACTGAGCTTGCCTGCCAGATGGCTTATGACCGGAGCCAAAACCTGGCCTTTAATCTGTCGGCCACGATCCAAAATTATGGATTCAGGTTGGCAGATATCGGGTTGGGGCTGGGCCAGCTCACCGGACCGAGCGTGGTTTCCATGCTGGATCTGGGAGTCTTTAGTGTGAACTGCGACGGTGTGGACATCTGGGGAACCACTGACGGCGGTCAACTGATGTATCGCCCGGTGACGGGTGACTTCGATATCCGCGTCCGCGTGCAAAGCCTGACGCAGGCCAACGCCTGGACCAAGGCGGGTATCATGGCCCGTGAAACCACTAATAACGCCAGTTTCAACGTGTATATGTGCTCGACGCCGCGTGGCGGCCAGAACACCTTCTCGTTCCAGTGGCGTGATTCGGCGGTGGCGCCCAACTCCCAAAGCACCGGTGATGCTGCCATTGGTCTGGTGCGGCCGCCGTTGGCCGATTATCCGAACAACTGGGTGCGGCTGGTGCGCCAGGGCAACGCCTTCTCGGCCTACTACAGCTATGATGGCGTGAACTGGATCTGGCATTACACGCGGGTGTCCTCGCTGGCCCGGACGCTGCTCGTGGGCTTGGCGACGACCTCGCATGACATGAACATCCGGGCCACAGCGGTGTATGATAACCTGTACTTCCCGCCGCCGCCGTCGTTGACGGTGGATTCGTCCCTGGAGAACATCCAGGTCAACCTGGGCGGGTCGGTCACCCTCACCGCCACAATTGTGAATCCGCCCAACAGCGGCCCGCTGACCATCAAATGGTTCAAGAATGGTGTGCTCGTTCCGGGAGCCAACAGCGCCACCCTGCAACTGCCTAACATCCAGGTGGCGGATGGGGGCGTGTATGTGGTGGTGGCGGGTAACCATGGCGGCGAGACCTCCAGCCAGCCGCTGGTGGTCAATGTGGTCAATCAACGTCCAGTGACAGGGGCGGATACCCTGACCACCCAGGCCAATACGCCGGTGACGGTGCCCGTTGCGCAGTTGCTGGCCAATGACAGTGATCCGGAAGGGGCCACGCTCAACTTTGAGCGGGTGTACGCCGGTCTGCCGCGGGAGCTGTCCTACAACTTCAACGACGGCTTGTTGCCGGTCAACACCATGACCTACGGTAACGCCTACATTGATGCCGCGGGTGGGGTGGGTAATAGCGGCGTCCTGAAGTTGACCGACCCTGTGGGCAGCCTGAATGGCAGCTTCGTGGTGAATGACTCCGCCATCAGCGCCATGGCGGTCTCCGAATTCACGATCCGTGCCAAGCTGTTCATCGGACGTGGGTCGGCGAATGCCGCCGATGGCATGAGCATCAACTTCGCCACCGATCTGCCCGATGGCCCGTCGCCCGGACCGGCCGAGGACGGTGTCGGCAGTGGCTTTGGCGTCAACATTGACAACTACAATAGCGGCGGCAACGAAGCCCCGGCCATCGAGGTGCGGGTTGGCTCGTGGCTGCTGCGCTATCCGATCGCCAAGATTAACATGAGCGATTACCAGGACCTCTACATCCGCATGGACGCTGACGGCACGGTGGATGTGGCCCTGGGCGGGGTCATGTACTTCAATAACGTGCAGACTCCCTACCAGCCCATCACCGGTGGCCGCTTCGGCATCTACGCCCGCACGGGTGGTGAATACGAGGCGCACTACATGGATGACCTGTACATCCTCGCCGTGCCGCGCAATACGGCCCAGGGCGGCACAGTCTCGGTGGCTGGCGGTCAGGTCACCTACACGCCGCCACCGTCTGCGTGCGGTGCGGATACCTTCTATTACGCCGTCAATGACGGGCAGACGGGCAGCACGGTCTATCAGGCGGTGACGGTGATTATCGCCGAAACCACGCCTGTGCCGCCGGTGTTTGTGACCGGATTGCAGGATCAAACGATGGGCGCGGGTACGAATCACCTCCTGGTGGTGCCCGATCTGCGCTCGCAAGTGGTGGCGACGGACAACGGGTGCTATGTGGTCATTGAGCAAATCCCGGCTCCGGGCAGTGAACTGCCGCTGGGCACTCACACCATCACCATGATTGCTACGGACGGCATCGGGTTGACGGCGACCAACCGGGCCAACCTCAGCGTGTATCCGACGGTGCCGCCACTGATCACGGTGCAGCCGACCAATGTCACCGCGACTGCGGGAAGTACGGTCGTGTTCACCGTGGCGGCGATTGGTGGTGATCCGGCGCTCTACCAGTGGAAGAAGGATGGCGTGAATATAGACGGAGCCACCAGTGCGACATTGACGCTTACCAATGTCATGCCTGCCTCGGCTGGCGTTTACAGCGTCGAGGTTCGCAACAGTGTGGGTTCGACCATGAGCCAGGATGCGACCTTGGTGGTGACCGTCGTTCTGCCTCCGACAGCGCCCAATATAACCGCACCGGTGTATGGGCCGGCGGGATTCTCCTTCACGGTCGAGACGGTGGCAGGTGCCTGGTACTGGATTGAGTACAAGAACGACCTGAACGATGCCCAGTGGCAGCGCCTGCCGGCAGTGCAAGGCACGGGCGGCGTGCTGACCTTGGCTGATCCTGCTCCGGCCGGCTCCAAGCGGTTCTACCGCGTGGCGGCGAGCACCACTCAGCCCTAAAGCCAACACTCGTGCGTAACGCGCACGAGCCGGAAAATTCAAAGGCCGGGGAGCAATCCCCGGCCTTTTTTTTCAGGGCATTTTATTTGGAAAAGCTTCTCCCGTGCTCCCTTGCCGGCCTTTTGGTTAGAAACTCAGAAGCACCTGCCAGATAAACAAGTTGCCGAAGCTGTCTGTCATTTCCCAGATTCGCTTGACAAGCTCTGGGTCTCCGGTGATTTCCGGCAGCTCTTTGACTTTGTCTTCCCAGGGGAAACATACACCGGGCCGGCGGCGGGTTACGGGCCAGCCTTCCAAACCGCGTAGCCCCTGGCGGGAGGGGTCATCGCGATGCGGTTCGGGCAGAGAAGGCGTGTAGGAGGGACCGGAGTATTGGCCGTAGGTACGAAAGGCTTCAGTGAACGCCCGCATGTTTTCGATGCTGGTATCATTCTGCATGATGGCGCTGGCATCGGCAATGTAACCGCCCTCCCGGGCCACTTCTTGGGCCACCCTGCGGCAGAACTGCCGCACTTCCTCCGGTTTGCCGTAACTGAGCAGCACATTCGGAATCCCGCCGCTGAGGCAGAACTTGTGCCCCAATTTGCGGTGCACTTCGAAAATGTCCGCCCGATCCACATGATAGACAATGCTGCGGTCCGGCAGGGTCAGGAAATCATCCAGGTGGGCATTCCAGTTGCCCTCGGCGTAAAACAGCGTCTGGTAGCCATTTTTCCAAAACTCCTCAATAATGGGCTTCAGCGTCGGCCAGTAATGAGACTTGAATTGCGCCGGGGTGATGAACGGGACACATCCCCGATGCATCCAGAAACCGATGGGCAGCTTTTTCTCGGGATCGGCGGTGGTCAGCCCGACATGACACAGATGCGGGGCAAGGGCTTCACATGCCCTTAAAACCTTATCCGGCTGTTCGTGCATGTCCATGGTCAACCCCACATAGCCCCGCAACTTGTCGGCAATGATGTCAAACGGTGCTTTGAAAATGCCGGCAATGGCGGAGGGGGTACCGCATTCGGAGCGCATCAGGGCAATTTGGCGGCCAAAGCTGTGGAAGTAATGCAGCATGGCCATGCCCCCTTTCACGTAAGCCAGGTTGTTGCGATAGGTGCAGGGTTCGCCAATCCGGCTGGCTTCTGCGCATACCCGTGGGAACCAGACATTGTATAAAAATCCAGTGGGATCCTCAATCAAGGCGTCATACTCATCGGCGCGCATGAACGCCTCTTCTTCCGGAGGTTCGATGTAGTTGAAACCGGTATCGGCGGGCATGCCGATGCCCGGCACCCCATAATAGCGCAATCCCATGGCCTGCGTTAATCCTGTCCAGACATAAACCATGTTTGGGACAATGGCGTCCCAATCAAAATCCCGGGCACATTGACGGGCCGCCTCAAAAGCCTTCTCAAAATCGTGGGTGACCTCCTGGCAGGTATAGCCCGTGTACTTGGCGGTGAACTCCGCTACGAAGGGGCGGATGGGGATCATGTCGGGCTGTTCGTGGCGCATGGCCGCCACGTAACGGCGCAGGCGCTCCTGATAGAGTTTTTCCGTATCCATAGTGGGGATGCTATTGAGACATGCTTATGCCAACCGCCAGGGAAAAACCAGTAAAAAGGTGAGCCAAATTCAGTTGCCCGCCCTTCCCCAGCCCGCCGTTTGTGCAGTGGCACAAACTGTGCCATAATGTGCGTGCACTTGTTACGAAAAATATCACGATATGGACATTACCCGGACGGCTTTTGGCACGTGGAATGGCGGATGCTTTATGAACTTTGGCGTTGCCATCGAGGAAGAGCGCTATCAAAAACTGGTTCGCCAGGCCTTTGACCAGGGCATTCGCACCTTTATCACGGCGGACGTTTACGGCACAGGGGCTGCCGATGCTTTGTTAGGGCGCTCCTTAATCGGGCTGCCCAGGGAAGAATACGCGGTGGTGGCGGCGATCGGCCATGATTTCTACACCGGCCGGCGCGAAGGCGCCAAGGGGTATCCCCGTTTCACCGATGAACGCCTGCGGTCGCCCGGCGAGTACGCGGATTACCTGCGCATGGCTACCGAGAAATCCTTGGAGCGAGTGGGGGTGGATGCGTTTGATTGCGTCCTGCTGCACAATCCTGATTATGTTGGTTATAGCTCGGAAAAAGTGTGGAAGGGCATGGAGCGTCTCGTGGATGCCGGCCTGACCCGGTGTGTGGGCGTGGCGCCCGGGCCGGCCAATGGATTCACCCTGGATTTGCTGCTCAACTTTCACCGGTTTGATGGCCTGGTCCAATGGGCCATGATCATTCTCAATCCTCTGGAGCCCTGGCCGGGCAAGCTGTGCCTGCGAGCCGCACAGGCCCACAACGTTAAAATCATCACGCGGGTGGTGGATTGCGGTGGTTTGTTCCATGATGATGTCAAACCGGGCCATGTTTTCCCGCCCCAGGATCATCGCGTTTTCAGACCAGCCGGTTGGGTGGAGGAGGGCAACCGTAAGCTGGAGCAAATGCGGCCAATTGCCGAAAGACACGGCCTAACCCTCCTGCAACTGGCCAGTGTATGGAATCTGAGCCATCCACCCGTGACCTGTGTGGTGCCAACTCTGATTGAGGAGTTGGACGGACGCAAACCCATCGAACGGAAAGCCGCTGAACTGGCTGCCACGCCGGAGGTAACCTTGGCCCCAGAGGAAATTGAGGTAATGGAGGCCATTGGCCAAAACCGGGGCTGTATGCATCTCAAGGGGGGCAATCCCGAACACAAGGGCGAGCCATTGCCTGATCGGTGGCGGCTTACTCCCGACCTGGAATTGATGGCGCAAAAGTGGGGCATCCGACCAGAGGAAGATCTGGTGTGCACCACCGCTCAGGTCTGATCGTACCCCACTCCATCAGAAGCCCCTGCACAAGAAGGCCGGCCTGTCGGCAATAAGCCCGGAAGCGAGCCCGTACAAAACCCGCTTTTTCCATTGATTGTTACGGATATGTAACAATAAGATGACAATCATGTTATCGCTGCAGCGCCTTTTAGGACACGACAAACAATTTTTTGATTTGCTGGACGCCAGTGCGCAAGAATCTCATGCCAGCGTCCTGGCCTTGAAACAGTTGTTGCAGCACCCGGAGAAGGCCAGTTTGGAGTCCTTTGCCACCCTGCGGCGCAAAGACAAGCGGATTACCAACGAAATCCATGAGTTATTATGCCGGACATTTGTAACGGCCCTCGAGCGTGAGGACATTCAGGATTTGGCGGTGGCCCTGTATAAAATCCCCAAAATCATCGAAAAATTTGCCGAGCGTTTGATGTGCGCGCAAGAGCGGTTGAAGGGCGTAGATTTCTCACGTCACACGGCCTTGCTGGAGGAAGCCACTTCCACCTTGATTCAGATGCTCAAAGAGCTGCGGGCCATGCGTTTGCAGGAACTGGTGCGCCTGAGCACGCGGCTGCGGGAGATTGAGGCGGAAGGTGACCGTTTTCTCAATGAATTGAATGCCGAGCTTTTTTCCGGCCGCGTGGACCCGCTCAATGCCATCATCCTCAAGGACCTTTACGAGTTGCTGGAGAAAGCCTTGGATCGCAGCCGCTCGGCCGGGAACGTGATGGCGCGCATTGCGTTGAAACATTCTTAAGCCGGAGGACAGGAGGTTGCTGATGCTGCTGGTGCTTTCCGTGTTGTTGGTGGCGTTGATCTTCGAATACATCAATGGCTTCCACGACACCGCCAATGCCATTGCCACCTCGGTGGCCACCAAGGTCATGACCCCCGCCCAGGCCATCCTGCTGTCGGCCTCCATGAATCTGGTGGGAGCCTTGATGGGAACCGCCGTGGCTAAAACCATCGGGCAGGGCTTGGTGGATACGACCTTCATCAATTCGGGGGCGATTCTCTGCGCCCTGGGCGGGGCGATTGCGTGGAATCTATTCACCTGGTGGATTGGGCTGCCTTCCAGCAGCAGCCATGCACTGATTGGCGGGTTGTGCGGTGCTGCACTGGCGGCCTCCCACAATAATTGGCAGGCCATCAAGTGGATTGAGGTGAAAACCAGCGTGGTGACCAAATGGGTGACAGCGCCACAAAATGTGCTGGACTCGATTGCCACCATGAATCTGCCGGTGGGCACCAATGCCGTTCCGTTGGGCACTAATATCGTCAACCTTGTCATCCCGCCGGTGGCTGGCGCACCAGTCATGATGGAGACCACGCATACCGTGCTGTCCACCAGCGGCTTATGGCCCAAGGTGGTGAAACCGATGTTCGTCGCCCCGACCATGGGCATCGTGTGCGGCTTCCTGCTGATGGGCCTGCTGTTACTGCTCCTGCGGAAAGTACACCCGCGCATCGTCAATCAGGTTTTTGGCAAGTCGCAACTGTTCAGCGCTGCGTGGATGAGTTTTGAGCACGGCCGCAATGACGCCCAAAAAACCATGGGCATTATCGCGCTAACCCTTTACACGGCAACCCAGTCCAGGGTCTTCGCCGACTTGCCGGATTGGTTGAGTTTTCTGCGCACGGAGAAATTTGAGGTCGCCACTTGGGTCAAGGTGATCTGCGCCATTACCATCGCCGCCGGTACCGCGGCGGGGGGATGGAAGATCATCAAAACCATGGGTAAGAACGTCGTGAAGATGCAGCCCATTCACGGGTTTGCCGCACAAACCACGGCGGCGGCGGTCATCGGCGTGGCGACTCACTATGGCATTCCCTTGTCCACCACCCATGTAATTTCCGGCTCCATCATGGGCGTGGGCGCCACCAAGCGGCTCAATGCCGTCAAGTGGAGCGTGGCCGAGCGTATGCTGTGGGCTTGGGTGATGACCATACCTATCACCGCGGCGCTGGCTTATGCCCTGATGCGCATTTCGCAGTGGAGCTAGGTTTCCATCAGGGCGCGCCGCACCTGCTGCCGCAAAGCGGGCAATACCTCTTTTTCAAACCAGGGCCTTTGGGCCAGCCAGCGGCGATTTCGCGGACTGGGATGAGGCAGGGGGAAAAACTCCGGCAAATAGGCTGCCCAATGGCGGACGGTCTCGGCTAGTGTGGCGCGGCGGCTTGCGCCAAGATAATAAGCCTGGGCGTACGCCCCAACCAGCAACGTCAATCGGATGTGGGGCAGGGCGGCGCGCAGGAGCGGATGCCACTTGGGCGCGCACTCAGGACGAGGCGGCAAATCGCCGGAGCGTCCTTTGCCGGGGTAGCATAGGCCGGTGGGGATGATGGCAATGCGGCGGATGTCGTAAAACTCGTCCCGGCTCATTTGCAGCCATGCGCGCAAACGATCGCCGGACGGATCATTCCAGGGAATGCCCGTCTCGTGTACGCGCAGGCCGGGCGCCTGACCCACAATCAACACTCTGGCGGACGCGGCAACACGCAGGATCGGCCGCGGCGGCAGGGGGAGGTGCGCTGCGCACCAGCGGCAGGCGCGGACCTCCGCAAGCAGATCTTCCAGGGAGTTACTGGCCACGGTACACGCAGCGCGCCGTGCAGGTTTCCGCGACGACCACTTCGGTGAGTTGGGGAAGCCGCGGTTTAAGCCGCCTCCAAATCCAGACCGCAATGTTTTCGCTGGTGGGATTTTCGAGTCCCGGAATTTCATTGAGGTAACGATGATCCAGCTTTTCCCACAGCGGTTTGAAGGCCGCGGTGATGTCGGCGTAATCAATCAGCCAGCCCAGTTTGGGGTCGCACTCCCCGCTGACCGCCACTTCCACTTGGAAGCTGTGGCCGTGCAGGCGGTAACACTTATGTTTTTTCGGCAATAAAGGGAGGCGGTGGGCAGCCTCGAATTGAAAAGTTTTGCGAAGTTCCATCTGCATAAAAGTTACATTTCAAGCTGCGTCCAGCCCACGAGGTCACCGAGGGCCGGGCGCCCATCGTGGCGCCAGGTCAAGGGGGGCTTTTGCATTTGCCCCAATGGGCACACGCGGTTGGCGCCCCAACTGGCCAGGCGCCGGGCCAGCTCCGGCAGGCGTTGGGAGCTGGCGGCCAGTCCCACGGTGGACACTTTGCCGCGCAGGTCATCTGCACCCTGAAGGGCCTCCTCCAGGTTTTCCACGGCTTTGACGTAAATAAAACGGTGGAGACAGGACACTTGAAACCGTGGATCGGCTTCATAGACCACCGTCCAGGCTGTATTACCTTCGCTTTGCCAGAAGCGCGTGTCCGGCGAAGCTGCCGCGCGCACGGCATAAAACGCCCGGCGGCTCGCAATGGCGGCTGTCACTTCCAACGGTGCAGGGCCTCGAGGCATGATTTGTTCCATGCGTGCCATTTCGGCTGCCAGCATCTCTGCCCATTGCTCCGGCGAGATGCGCCCCTCCCGTTCCACATAAAAAACGTGCGGCGACAGGCAGCCCAACTGGTCCCATGCCGCCACATCCTGTGCCGCTTTGGCCGCCCAGGATTTCGCCGCGTGCGCGGACAGCTCTTCACGGCATAGGAAACCAAAGCTTACCCGGTGGCCGTAAGTGAGAAACCGAACGTGGCCGGGTACCACGCGACGCAGGGTTTGCAGGGTTTCATCCGAGCCCGTGGCCGTGATGCAGTCAGCCTCGGCAAGCAGAATCTTTTCAAAATCCGCACTCCCTCCCCGCCATTGGGCGATTTCCAGGCAGGCGCCCAACTTGGAGTCCAGCTCATAAAGGGAATGCGCGAAAAGGCGGGGGATGAATGCAGCGCCGGTGGCGCATTTGACAAACTGACTGGAGCGGGCAAGCAACCCCAACACCATGCTCATGAGTGCGGGGATGGGAAGATTGCCCGCGGTGATGTGAAACATCAATTCCGGGCCGGTGGCAACGGACTGGATGCCCGTGAGGCGCTCGGCGTCAGAGGCCACGAGGCGATCGAGACGCTCGAAATGACCCAGGTCCTGCTCCACCAGGGCTCGCAGATTCGCCTCGGTCAGTTGCCGGAAATAATCGTCAAGCCCCCGCTGCAATACCGGCGCAGAGAATCCGGTGGCCGCCGGGCCCTCTTGCAGCGCTGTCTGGCGAAAGGGATAGCTTTCATCGAGCCACGCAGCCCCCAAATCCGCCAGGGTGCGGATGATCCCGGCCGTATCCCGATGGACAAGGTAGGTCTGGCGGTTTTTACGAAGGGTTTGGCAGGCCTCCCGCACCAAATCCGGCGAGAGGACGGCCTCGGGCGGCATGTCCGCTAGAAAATAATCCGGCAAATTCATTCGTTTACCATCAACGAACACCCGCGCGGCTCAGCTAAAGGCGCGCGGCCAAGGAGTTCAAAACCATCTTCATGGCCCACGGCCAGGTCCGCCGTCTGGATGGCCATGACTGACCACACATTGGCCAGATCATAAATGCACAATAACCCAGGCACGCCAGGCGGGCAATCAATGCCAGTTTCCGGCGAAACGATGCGAAACCGCACCCACGGGGGAAACCGAAAACGGGCTGGGGCGGCCGGCTGCAGGGCAATTCGGTCGTAAGCCTGTGAGGAAAGCTCACACATGCCATACTCTCGAACGATGGCCGTGGGAGGAACGGCAAATAGGTATTGTAGAGCGGCGTGTAATTCATCGGGGGGGACGTCACGTGAACGTCCTTTATAGCCACCGGTTTCCATCAATCGCGAGCCTGGCGGCAAGGGCAACTGCCTGCTCTCGCCGGCGAGGTAATCCAGTAGATGAACGAAATTAAAAGCCGTACCCAGCAGCACCAGAGGAGGACCGAGCCGGGAAAGAGACTCCAAGGCCGAGGTGGTTTTGGGCAGGTCCAAGACCCAGTTTCCGTCGGCGTTGGAATGGCCTAGAAAGCAGGACTCTGGCAGTCCGAAGGCACCCATCGCCGTGGCCAACATGTAAACCAGGGAGGAATGAGGGGCTTGGGCAGGCGGAGGAGTGAGGCTCACCAGCAGCCATTGGGAAGGAGGATTGGCCCCACTCCCTGCCAGTACATGCCGGGCAAACCAGAGTTTCAGGGCCTCGACGTAGAGCTGTAGGGAGGCTTGATGATGCCAATGGCGGCTGCGGCTTTGGCTTGTGGTGCCGCTGGAATAAAAGACGTGTGTTCGCTCCGCCGGGGGGATACAGGTCATTTCGGTTTCCTTGAAGGCCGCGACAGAGATGGGAGGGATCTCCCTCCATGAATTCCAAGCCCTCGCGGGCAACCTCTCGTAGAAGGCGGCCAACACGGGATTAACTTCTTTTTGTGCGTTGGCCAAGCGCAGGGCCAGGGTGTTGAACGCAGTGGCGGGAAGATCCTCCCCGGAGGCCGTGCTATGAATGGCCTCCAGGACGTCGCCCGCTACCTGGCTTAATTGCGCCCAATGCACAGGCCTACCATGACGGAATCCGGGGATTCCCGGCAAGGGGAAAGGGGGGAGGGGGAACAAAGTTAATTTCTTGTTAAAATATCTTGCCTTCTTGAAGTAGGGTGAATTATCGTTTGTTTGTGCCCAAAGAACGCAAAGGTATGTCCGGACCTTCGCGCGCTCATGACGGGAATGTGGCCAAGCCGAAAAAGGCCCATTCTTTGAAGTCCATTTCCCCCAAGCGGTTATGGGTGTGGAGGGCCTTTTTTGCCCTCGGCCTGCCCGTGCTGTTGTTGGTGGCGCTGGAGTTAACCTTGCGTCTATTCGGCGTGGGATTTTCCGAACGTTTTTGGGTGGAGGGAAATGAACCGGGCACCGTTAAAACCAACTACGAGTTTGCCCGGCATTACAGCTCCAGAAAAAATCCCCCCCGCCCCTTTTTCACCCAGATGACGGTGACAAAACCCGCGGATACGGTGCGGGTCTTTTTGCTGGGAGAATCCGCAGCTTTCGGCACGCCCGACCCCGCATTTGGGCCTTCGCGGCTGATGCAGGTCATGCTCGAGGAGCGGTATCCTGGTAAACGAATCGAGGTCATCAACGCCGCAATGATGGGGATTGATTCCTTTGTGCTGCGGCGCATTGCCCGGGAATGTGCTCAATATGAGCCGGATTTGTTTATTATTTACACCGGCAACAATGAGTTGATTGGGTTGCACGTGCCGTTGGAAAATGAGTCTGCCTTGTGGGCCACGCGCCCGCTGGCCCTTTTCATGGACTGGTGCAGGGCGACCCGCGTTGGGCAGTTAGCCTGTCGCATGGTGAATGCCTGGAATCCGCCGCCGGTGCAGGACATGAGCTTTCTACGGCGGCAGCGGCGTGCGGCAGATGATCCACGCACACTGAAAGTTCTGCACAATTTCCGGCAAAACCTCGCGGAAGTCATCCAGTTGGGAGATTTTCCCAAAATCCTGGCCACGGTGGCTGTCAACGTGCGGGATTTCCCGCCCTTGGGCTCTTTGCACCGGCCGGGTTTGTCGGAAGACCAACTCAAGCTGTGGAATGAAGCTTATGCGCAGGGTATGGCGGAGGAGCAAGGGCGGCGCTATGCAAGCGCCGTGGTACAATATCAAACCGCAGCGGCTCTTGATCAACACTATGCCGAATTGCACTACCGCCTTGGCCTGTGTTTCAAGGCTCTGAATAATGAGGAAAAAGCGCGGGAGCACCTGACGCGAGCCTGGGAACTGGACACTTTGCGTTTTCGCGCCGATCCGCGCATCAATCGCATCGTGCGCGAACTGGCGACCGCCCATGCGGCCCGAGGAGTCGAGTTGTGCGACCTTGAGGCGGCCTTTTCCCGGCATCCCACAGCTCGGATGCAGCTTCCGGGACGGGAGCTTTTTTACGAGCATGTGCATACCACCTTTACCGGAACCTACTGGCTGGCCCGCCATTTGGTGGAGTCCACCGAAAAGGTGTTGCGCAATACCATGGGAGCCCCCGCTGGCGACGGTTTCCTGTCCCAGGATGAGTGTGCGCGGCGACTCGCCTTTACCGCCCTGGACGAATACAATGTGGCGCAGGCCATGACCCGGCTCTATAGTCAGCCCCCTTTCCTGGATCAGGCAGATCACCACTGGCGGCTGGCCGAAATGGAACGCGAGGTCTCCCGTTTGCGGCAAGCCCTGACGCAGGAAGAAGTGGAGCGGGTCCTGGCAACTTATTATGAGGCCATCCGCCGCCGGCCGGACGACTGGGCCCTGCGCTTCAACCTGGGCAACGCTTATTTGCAACTAGGCAAACCCACCGAAGCCGCCAGCACTTTTGCCTGGTTGATAAAAACCTATCCGACCCAGTATGCCTTCCAATTAGTCTATGGCAAAACCTTGATGGCCATGGGCCGCGCGGACGAGGCGCAAAACCACCTGGCTTTTGCGCGTAAACTTGCCCCGCACGACGAAGAGCTTCGCAAAATGAGGTTTTAGACGGGGAGGGTAAATACCCGTTCCCACGTTGGCCAACGGCGGGAAAAAACGCCCAACCAAGCGGCGGGCGGGCAGGATCATTTGTTGTATCCCACCAGGGCGTCGCCCGGCCATGGGCCGACAATTCAAGGCTTGAGAGGGACTTTTCGCTTGCGCCCCCGTCTCTTGGCCTTGAAACTTGCAGCGATTTGCCTCATGGCAGAGCCAAAACATTCATCGGGTTCCCAGCGGGCGGCCTATTGCGACGTGGATGGTACCTTATCGGATACCACCATTGTAGCGCCACTGGTCCACATCAAGCGGCGGGCCTTGCGGCCTCCCTGGCGCTGGCTGTGGCTTGCCTCACTGGTGGTTCATGGCCCGTGGTGGTTTTTGTTGGACGCCGCTGATCGTGCAGCGTCGAATCGGGCCATTTACAGGCATTATCGAGGAGTGCCGTGGGATTTGTTACGGACGGAGGCATTGGAATTTGGACGGCATTACTTGCAGGCAAAAATATTTGCGCCAGCCCGAAAGTGCCTGCAGGCGTTTCAACAGGCGGGGGTGAAAATTGTTCTGGTCACCGGTGGGTTGGATGTTTTCCTCGGGCCGTTGGCAGCGGAATGGCAGGCCGATGTTCTGGCACCCCACCTGGAAGTGGTCAACGGAGTTTGCACCGGGCGGGTATTGCCTGAACCCTTTACCGGGCAGGTTAAAGCCAGGCTGTTACGCGCGCATGCGGACCAAAACAAATTTGATTTGTCCCATTGTTATGCTCTTGGCGACGCCTTTGGTGACCTGCCCATGATGGAGTGTGTGGGATACCCCATCGCAGTCAATCCCGACCGGCGCCTGTGCCGGGTGGCGGCGGAACGGGGTTGGCAGGTGGAAAACTGGCGCTAGAATGCTCCCGACATGCCGCGTGCAGTTCAATTTATACGGTCTGTCCCGCGCTGGTTGCTGGTCCGCAACCTGGCCGGTCGCTGGCCCGGGGTGGCCACGGGCGCACTATCGTGCCTGCAGCTCACCGAGGTGGCCCCGCCGCCCCTGCCACGTCCTGAATGGGTGCGAATTCGCAGCCGGTTGAGCGGGATTTGCGGATCGGATTTATCTACCATTGCCTGCAAAGGCAGTCCCTATTTTTCCCCCTTTGTCTCAACCCCTTTTGTTCTGGGACACGAAGTGGTGGGGGAAATTGTGGAGACCGGCCCGGCCACCCCATCGTCACTGCGTCCAGGGATGCGGGTAGTGTTGGAGCCGGCCCTGGGTTGCGAAGTGCGGGGCATTGTGCCGCCCTGCCGGCCTTGTGCTGCAGGCCAGTATGCCAACTGCGAAAACATCCTCAAGGGCTGTTTGCAAGGCGGTTTTCAGACCGGTTATTGCGCCAGTACCGGCGGCGGTTGGAGTCATGCCACGCTGGTGGCGCACCCTTCGCAGGTGCATGCTGTGCCGGAGGACCTTGCAGATGAAGAAGCCGTGCTGGCGGAGCCTTTGGCCTGCTCTCTTCATGCCGCTCTCAAGGTACCCAGGGAAAAAGACAAGACGCTGTTGGTAATTGGTTGCGGCACCATAGGATTGTTGCTTATTGCCGCTTATCGCATGATGGGCGGTTTGGGACGCGTGCTGGCTGTCGCCCGGTTTCCGCATCAGGCCGAAATGGCCCGCCAATGGGGAGCGGATGAGTGTACCGGCCTGCTACCACCGGCGGCACTTTATCAATGGGTCCTGGAACGAACGGGCAGCCTGGCTGCCGGCGGCGGCATTTACCAACCGGAGCTTGGCAAACCGGTTGTTTTAGGAGGGGCGGACGCCGTATTGGACTGTGTCGGTACCGGCTCGACCATGGACGATGCCCTGCGCCTGACCAAGCCGGGAGGGCTGGTTCTGTTGGTGGGTATGCCCGGCATCCCCAAGGGTATTGATTGGACGAGTGCCTGGTACAAGGAATTGCGCGTTCAAGGTTCTTATGCCTACGGCTGGGAGCACCTGCCGGAGGGGCGGCGCGTCAAGACGATTCAACTGGCCTTGGAGCTGCTCTCTCAATCTGCCGGGCGATTAAAGCCCTTGGTAAGCAAAAAATACCCCCTCACCGACTACCGCGAAGCCATTGCCCACGCGTTTCATACGGAGCAGCCGGGCAATTTCAAGACGGTTTTCGATTTACAGTTATGATGTCACTTGATGCCGAAGGCCTGGTGCGATTGTATGAGGCGGGGGATCCGCCTCTCTTTTTGATGCGGGGCGAGAGTTTTGTCTATGCCAAGGTCCCGCCTGGCACGCGAGTGCTGTATCCGCGGCCCCCTCTGCCGGGCTTCGCCAGTCTGCGAGCCGAGGCAGAGCGGGCAATTGATCATCCGTTGGGCATGGATCCTTTGCGGGCCTATCTGAAGCCAGGCATGAAAGTGACCATCGCCTTTGATGATATTTCGCTTTCCCTGCCCAAGATGCGGGCGCCAGACTGCCGGCAGGTGGTGATTGAACTGCTGCTGGAACGGCTCGCGGCGGCGGGGGTGGATGATGTGCATCTGGTGGTGGCCGTGTGTCTGCACCGCCACATGCATGATTGGGAGCTGAAGGAAATGCTGGGGCGGCGGATTTTTAATGCCCATTGGCCCAAGGGCACGTTGTACAACTATGACGCTGAAGATCCCGACGGCAACGTGGTGCTGGGGCATACCGATCACGGGGAAATTGTTGAGATTCAAAAACGCGCGGCTACTTCGGACTTGCTCATCTATGTAAACCTGAACCTGGTTGCCCTCAACGGCGGACACAAGTCGGTTGGCGTGGGGCTGGCCACTTACCGTTGCATCCGGCCCAATCACAACTGCGAGGCGCAAATGCATTCCCGCAGTTTCAATGATCCGCCACGCAGCCGGATGCATCAGGTGATTGAGCGCATAGGCCGGTACGTCGAAAAGCACGTCAAGGT
Organism: Verrucomicrobiia bacterium; assembly: GCA_026414565.1. Taxonomy (NCBI): domain Bacteria; kingdom Pseudomonadati; phylum Verrucomicrobiota; class Verrucomicrobiia; species Verrucomicrobiia bacterium. The sequence goes on along the minus strand of JAOAIT010000018.1, from coordinate 271,923 downwards.
GTTTCATATTGAGATGACGGTAAATACCGACACCTTCCCGGGTTATCTGGGCTACATGCAGACGCAGGAAACGACGTGGTCGTGGTTTAATAAAATCTCTGCCCGGGTGACACAAAGTTTCCTGCAATGCACCCCACTGGCCCTCAACCGGCAGATCTTTTTTGCCAATAAAGCCCCTTACGGCGTCACCAGCATCCAGGCGGGCGAGGCGGAGGCGGTGCATCAACTCACCCTTAAGCACCTTTATCAACAGCAGCTCATCAAGTTGCAGGGGCAGTGCGACATTTTGATCGTGCCGATTCCCTACGTCATGCCCTACAGCGTGCATTCAGTGATGAACCCCATCCTCGTGTACGCCATGGGGCTGGGGTACATGTTCAATTTCTACAAAGGCAAGCCGCTGCTCAAGGAAGGGGGCAGCATCATATTTTTGCATCCTTTGGAGAACAAATTTGATCCGGTGCATCATCCCAGTTACAGCGATCTGTTTGAAAAGCTGCAAATTACCCGGGATCCTCATGAGGTGGACCGGCGGTGGGCGGATGCGTTGGCGCACGATGAACGCTACATTCGTCTATATCGCTTTCACAACGCCTACCACGGTTTTCATCCGGTCTCGATGTGGAACTGGGGCGCTCATGGCATGAAGCATTGCGGCCAGGTCATCATTGTCAATCCGCGCAGCCCGGAGGCCGCCCAACGACTTGGGTGGGAGACGGCTCCCACCTTGGATGACGCAATTGCGCAGGCCCGCGCCAAACAGGGCGCTTCGGCCGCCATCTCGGTTATTCATTCCCCACCGATCGCAATGTGGGAGGTGGAGTAAGGCCTAGATCCCCTCGCCACCAATAAAACCTTGCGAGAAGACTTCGCGCCCCGTAACGGGAGCGCCGCGGGCCACATCGGCGAGGGTGGAGCGGTCCATCAGCAGGGTGACGTAATTGCGGGCATCCAGAAAAACGCGGCGGAACCGGCAAACCGGCTCCTGCGAGCAGGCCTTGTAGCCGGAGACCGAGACACATTCGATGGGGGCAATGATGCCGTCAAAGTAGCGGACGATTTCGCCCATGGTTATTTTTTCGGGCGGCTTGGCGAGCTGATAACCGCCGCGGGCGCCAGGGATGCTGGTGACCCATCCCTTGGCCTTCAAGTCCAGCATGATATGCTCCAGAAAGCGTTTGGGTACAGCGTTGCGCTCGGCAAGTTCACGGATGGAGACCGGCCCCCGGCCATAGGCGTCCACCAGCGTGAACAACGCCCGCAGGGCGTAATCAGTCTTCTTGGAAATTTTCATAGCGCATTCAATACCGGCGCGAGCTTGGCTGCTTCAGGGCGCGGGAAGCACCTGCACGGCGTCTGCATGCACATAACCATTAGCACCGGCGCTGCGAATTTCCACCGCCCAAACCTTGCCGGCGGTGAAAGCGAATATACCAAGACTGATAAAAGTCGGAGGGAGGTCCGGTTTCGCCTGCTGATTAACCTCCAATTCTTTCTCCCCCTCGGCACAAAAAACAATCACAGGCGTGTTGCGCGCCCGATTTTCGTGGGGTTGTTGGGCCAGCCGAACCTCATAGCGGCCATCCCGGGGCACCTGAAACTCGAAACGCGCCGTGGCTTTAGCGGCGGGCGTGGCGTAGCGATAGCCCCGCCCGATATACCCTTTTAGGCTGCCTTTGTCGCCCCATGCTCCCGTGAATTTGGCCTGTGTATCATCAATGACGATGCCCGGCAGCGATGTGGGGTCCACCCCTTCCAGGGCGGGCGGGTCAGGGAGGGGCGGCGGGTTGGGGGGAATTTGCAGGGGCGCATGCACATTCTCCCGCCGTGTGGCGCCGGGCAGGTGACACAAGGTCTTAAGCTCGGTCAAGTAGCGTTCATAAACATCCCGCGGAGTGCAGTCGTGTTTCAAACAAATGGACGCCGCTTTGCCCACGACTTCGCCCATCATTCCGCCCGTTTTCATTACGCGCACCGTACCCAAAGCTTCGTGGGTGACGCTCACGTTGCGTCCGGCCATGAATAAATTGGCAAGGTTGCGCGAATAAAAACAGCGATAGGGGACGGGATAACCATGTTCACGGTCCACGGACTGATCAAACACAGCCCGGGAGATGAAGGGATCCTGCGGGTATTTCCGGGTGAATTCCTCGCGGGGATAATGTAAATCAATGTCCCACGTGGTGGGTACACAGCCATCCGGGAAGGGGCGTTTCTCCACAATGTCATCGCGGCTGAGAATGACATCCCCAAGAAGCTGGACCGATTCGCGCGTGCCGCCGATGTACGCCACCCATTCCAGCTCGGCGCGGGTGTGCGCCTCCCGGCCCTCTTTGTTTTTCATCGCGTTAAAGGCTCCAAACACGGCGCGCAGATTCCAGTCGCGCATGTATTCCAGATCCTGCAACGGATGCCGGTTGAAACCGGTTTCCCAAAACCACTCGCCCCGGCCATTCCGGGGATAGGGGAAATCGCTCATGCTCAAATCCAAAGCCCAAGGCGTGAATGGAAAAGTCGTGGCGGTCTCGTTGGTGCGCCAGCGCCACATGTTGCTCATGCCCAGATGATCTGTTTCGCGCACGGTATGTTCGGCGCCCGCCACTCGGCCCAGCGTGGCGTGGCCGGAGCAATCAGCAAATAATCGCCCGGCAAAGCGGCGCAGCTCGCCGCTGCGCACGTCCAGAGCAATGACTGCCTGAATGCGGTTGCCGTCTTTTTCCACGGCCAGGGCGTGGGTGTTGAGGAAAAGCTGAATATTCTTTTCCGCCCGCACGATGGCCTCCTTGCGGTCATCGGCAAATTCCTCGGCCGTGCCGGGCGAGGCTTTCGCCTGGTCCATGAACTCCTCGACAATTTCCCCCAGGCGCGGAAACAGGCCGCGACGGGTTCGGCCTTGCGCCCACACGCGAATTTCACTGCTGCCATTACCCCCCAGAACCGGGCGGTTTTGGATGAGCGCCACCCTGCAACCCATGCGTGCGGCGGATACGGCCGCCGCTGTGCCGGCGTAGCCTCCGCCCACCACCACGAGATCAAATTCGCCAGCGTCGCGTGGCTTCTCGGGTAGGCCGGCATACCGCAGCCGCCATTTTGCCGCCGGGGTGGAGTCATTGGGAGGGGTAAACTGTGGATCGTCCGAGAACAAAATCGCGTCACAGCGGCCGTTGAAACCGGTTAAATCGTGAAGGGCCAGTTTGATCTCGCGTTGGTTTGCTGTAAAAGTGCCGCCAGCCTGCCAGTGCCAGTCGTTGCCCTCCGTGCCAAAGGTCACCGGCAAGGGTCGGCCGTTGATAAGCAATTGGAATTTTCCGGGTGTACCCGGCGCCTGCCAGCGCGCCACCCAATCCTTGGTACGCACCCACACCCGATAGTTACCGGGTTGCAGCAGGGTCACGGTAGTTTCCGCGTCCCGGACGGGTTTTCCCAGGCCGTGAGCCATGAGGTAGGGCGATCCCATAATCTCAATAAACTGGGTATCCACCACCCAGCCTCCAAGGGACTGGAAACTTTCGGCTTCTACTAGAACTGTGGCCGCTCGAGGGGGCACCATGCCCACGGCCAAAATGGCCAGGATGGAACAGACAATGCAGCGCATAGAACCAGCTTAGCCCAGAGGTGTTGATTGGCCAAGGCCATTGCCACGTGGCGGTACCTGGCCTTATTCCGTATATTGAACCTCCTCTTCCGGAACAACCGGGAAGATGCTTTTGAGCGGGCCCGCGCCAATGGCCTGAATGGAGGCACAATACTTTGCTGCGCCGCGCTGCATAATGTTAAAGTGGCGCACCAGGTCACCGAACCAGTTGGGGAAGCGATCCGTGAATTTCAGCTCCAGAATGACCCAAGGTTTGAAGCTGTAGTGAGGGTTGGTCATTTCCGTGCTGATGACGCCCGTAAGATTGGGTTGGGCGCGCACCTCCCGATCCATGGTGACGCGCACGGTACCGGGCTCGTTGGCGTACGCCTCGCGCAGGTAGGCAATGTGCACTTTGGGCTTGGCCTGGATCATGTGCATGAGGCGGGAGAAATTCTGCAAGGCAACCAGGGCTTTGGGCGTGTAAGAGACGAGATGATCCGGCTCGGGCAGGTACCCTTGCAACAGCAGGGGCATGGCGCTGCCCTTGACGCCGCCGCGCTGTTTCATGATGCAGTTGTTGACCCGCCGCTTGATCTCAAAATATACCGGCACGCTGGGATCGGTGCTGTAAAAGCGGATGCGCAGTTTGAAGCGGTTGCGATTCCCGTTGATGGTATCCCAGTATGTCCGCAGCGAGTCCGAGTCGAGGTAGAGGCTGTGGACATCGTAGGACAGGTGGGGCTTGGCCACCCCGTACTCGTCCAGGTCCAGGTGACAGGAGACAAAGTCGCGCACTTGCAAAGCGGTTTCTTCGCTGATGAGGTACTTCAGCTCAAACCGCTGTGCCTGCATTCGATCAACCGCCATAAGTCAGACCACCGGGCGCCATCCAAGGTTGATAATTGCTCACCGAAACCTCACAGGCACGCTTAAAGATGCCCCTGGTGCAAGGATCGGCGATGTTTTTATAAGCCAAGCCGTCGCCGGTGCCTAGTCTTTTTGAACGTGGAGATACGAATAATCCACGCCAAGCCTCTCCTCTGTCTGCGGGCGCAGACCCCATTTAAGGGCCAAACGGGGGCGGCCGGCCCACAAGATTATTTGAGGTTGTCCGGGTTCAGACCCTGCAAGTCTTTGGGGACGAACAGTCCGTCTTTGCGGATCAGCTCGCCGTCAAACCATATTTCCCCTCCGCCCCATTCGGGACGCTGGATGAGAACCATGTCCCAGTGGACGGCCGAGCGATTCCCATTATCGGCGATTTCATAGGCCTGGCCGGGGGTGAAGTGAAGTGAACCGGCAATCTTCTCGTCAAAAAGAATGTCGCACATGGGGTTCAAAATATAGGGGTTGAATCCGAGGGCGAATTCCCCGATGTATCGCGCCCCGGCATCCGTATCCAAGATTTCATTGAGCCGCTGGGTGTCGCTGCCGGTGGCGTTGATGATTTTTCCGTTTTTGAATTCCAGCCGCACGTTTTCAAAACGTTTGCCGGAGTAAATGGTGGGGGTATTAAACTGGATGACCCCATTCACGCTGTTTTTAACGGGGCAGGAAAAAACCTCGCCATCGGGGATATTGAGCCGCCCCTCGCAGCCTTTGGCGCCAATGCCCTTGATGCTGAAAGTTAAATCGGTGCCGGGCGATTTGATGTGCACACGGTCAGCGGTTTTCATGCGCCGCACCAGCGGCTGCATGGCCTTGGCCATGCGCTCGTAGTCCATGGTGCACACCTCAAAGTAAAAGTCCTCAAAGGCTTCGGTGCTCATGTTGGCCGCCTGCGCCATGGAGGGGGTGGGCCAGCGCAGGACCACCCAGCGGGTATGGTTGATGCGATGGTTGAGCACCGGCCGCAAGGTGCGGGTGTACATGGCCATGCGTTCGGAGGGCACATCAGCGTTTTCATTCGCATTGTAGGCTCCGCGCACGGCGATGTAGGCGTCCATTTTCCTGATGCGGAACAGCTCCAAATCCCGGACCAGCGAGGCATGCGAAGGATTGCTATCCCGAATCAGTTCGCGCACCAGTCGGCTATGGCGCACCTCCACCACCGGGATCGCTTGCACAGAGCGAATGGCCCGAATCAATTCAACGGCAAACTCATCCGGCACATCAAACAATTCCACGAGCACCTTTTCGCCCCGTTTCAAGCGCGTGGAATATTCCACCAAAACTTTGGCCAGTTTGGCAAAACGTGGGTCATTCATAAATGGCGGCTAGTTTACTGCGTAAAACCTTGATGTCGAGACAAATACGGACTTTATCCAAGCCGGAGTTGTCTCAAATAGACACATTTCAAGGGAGGGCGCTAGGGAACAGGAGACGAAGGCGTCAATTCTCGGAAAGGTTCGGTGAAATTAGTTTGCCGGAGATGGACTTTACCCACGTTCGTGGTAAGGAGGGGCGCAGAAGCGTCCGCCGCTTGGCGTACTGAGACCTGTTCAAGCCAAGCTTCCCCGACTTTTTCCAATAGCAGAGCCGGACGGGTATCTGGCTTTTCAAATCGTAGCCGCACTTGGTCCAGCTCAAGATTTTGCACATCGCGGACGTATAATCCCCAAGCTGGCAACGGACGCACATCCACCCCCGGGGACTTTACGGCGGCCAGGGGTGAGACGGCGCGGCCACCACCAGTGTACTCCACGGTGATGTCCCGGAAAATGATGTTGGTGATGGGGGCATCTGCCCAACTTTCTGCGGACATGGCGGCCCGGTACACGCCGCTGGCGTTCACCCGTTGCACACGGATGGTGCCGGCGGTGTTGCCGGGTTTGAGAGAGATATGCACGGGCGCGGCGACATGATGCATGGTGACATCCGAAATGAGCACATCATCGGTCAAACCGCGGGTGGCGTCCCATGCCCCGGGCTGCAGATTGACGCCCGCCAGGGCATTGTAGCGATTGGACGTGCGGTGCGGCTCCAAACCGGGGCCATAGAGGAGACATTGCTGGAGAATGAGCTGCCGCACCGGCCCAATAATGCGCACAGGGTTACAGGAGCTGTTCAGCACGCAATTCTGAATCAGGGTGCGCTCCCAATATCGGCCGGCAATGCAATCGTCGCCAGTGTACATCTGGCAGTCGAGGATTCGCACATCCCTGCACCAGCGCTCGGGCGCGCCCCGCCAATGTACTCCGTCCCAGCCACCACGAATTTTCACGCGGCGAATCTCCACCTCGTCGCTGACCTGGAAAAAGATGGCGTAATTGGCCGAATCCACAATTTCCAGGTCCCGAATGGTAAAATTCCGGCAATCCACAAACACTATGGTATGCGGCCCCCGCATACGCTCCTCGCCAGTGGGATCAAACACGCGGTTGCCGTCAATTTTGCCCGGACCGCACAGCGTAACATTGGTGACGCTTTGGCCAATGATAAGTCCACGGTGCCACTTGCCCCACCTGGCCTCCGGCAGGTAGGCGGGGGGATTCGGGGCGGAGTAGAGGTCCAGGTTGGTTGTGCCCACGAGACAGGCGCCTGCCTCCCAGACCATGGTGAGGTTGTCACGGAGGTGCAGCGTGCCGGAAAGATAACGACCGGCAGGGAAGATTACGGTGCCGCCCCCCTGGCTGGCGGCAGTATCCATGGCCTTTTGCAGGGCGGGTGTATCTACGGTGCGACCGTCCCCCTGCGCGCCAAAATCTTTGACGTTGAGCGTGGCCGCCATGGCCGCTGAGCCATCCAGCAAGACGCACACCAGCGCCAGCCAAAACATCCGCGTGGTCATCGCCGTGAAGCTGACAAAGGCGGACAAATAATGCAATGGCAATTGTTGGGAGAGAAACACCTCCGCCCGGCCAGACGACGGAGAACACTGCTGTCGGTTGACATCTGACAGGTTCGGCGTAAAGTGGCCGGTACATATTATGAAACCAACAATCATAGCTATTGCAATCTTGGTGGCGGCTCTCTGCGGCATGGTGGGCTGTGGCAGCAAGTCGAAGGTGGATACGTCCAAGCTGGAATCGGCCTTCAGTTCAGCCGAGGCGTCGGTGAAGTCAGAAATTGAGAAAGCCATCCAGGCCATCAAGGCGGAGGATCTGGCGGGTGCCTTGACTCAGTTGCAGAAGACTCATGCCAAAGCCAAGCTGACCGAGGCGCAAAAACAGGCCATCAAGGATACCATCGAGGCCTTGCAAAAGCTCATTGCGGAGGGGGCGACCAAATCGGTGGAAAAGGCGGCGGGCGAAGCCACTAAAACACTTCAAGATTTGCCTAAGAAATAAGGAGCCGTTGCCGGGTGTGCGCCACTAGATTACCCCGGGAGCCCCGGAGGCGGAGGAATTACATTTGACGAAAGGACGCCAGCGGGTAGGATTACCCGCACGTTGGCTGGTACAGTCCTGTGGCTGAAGGGATGGCGATCCTGGCACAGTGCTGGAGAGTCAACTTGTAAAACACAACAATTAATCTGGCGGGCGTTTGACGGCCCGCTCAAACGAGTAACAAACATGGCCATTATTGATTTTGGCGGCACAAAAGAAAAAGTGGTGACGCGGAAGGAATTTCCGATCGCCAAGGCGCGTAAAGTTCTGAAGAACGAAACCATTGCCATTATTGGTTACGGCGTGCAAGGGCCCGCGCAGGGGTTGAATCTCCGGGACAATGGCTTCAACGTCATTGTGGGCCAGGCCCGGCAATTCAAAAAGGATTGGGACCGCGCCGTGAAGGATGGCTGGGTGCCGGGCAAAACCTTGTTCGACATCGAGGAGGCCGTGCAGCGTGGGACCATCATTCAGATGCTTGTTTCCGATGCGGCGCAGCGGGCCATCTGGCCGACGGTGAAAAAGCATTTGAAGGACGGTGATGCCTTGTATTTCAGCCACGGGTTCAGCATCGCCTACAAAAAGCTGACGGGCGTGATTCCGCCGCCCAACGTGGACGTCATCATGGTGGCGCCCAAAGGCTCGGGCACCTCGGTGCGCCGCAACTTCCTCTCCGGCGCCGGCATCAATTCTAGCTACGCCGTTGAGCAGGATTACACCGGCCGCGCCGAAGAGCGCTGCCTGGCCGTGGGCATTGGCATCGGTTCAGGATACCTTTTCCCCACCACGTTTGAGCATGAAGTGTTCAGCGATCTTACCGGCGAGCGCGGGGTTCTGATGGGGGCGCTGGCCGGCATCATGGAGGCCCAATACGATGTGTTGCGCGCCAACGGCCACACGCCGAGCGAGGCCTTTAATGAGACGGTGGAGGAATTAACCCAAAGCCTCATTCGCCTGGTGGACGAAAATGGCATGGACTGGATGTACGCCAACTGCTCGGCCACGGCTCAGCGGGGGGCCCTGGACTGGAAGCCCAAGTTCAAGAAGGCTGTCATGCCGGTGTTCAAGGAGCTGTACAAGCGGGTCAAGAGCGGTGAGGAATGCAAGCGGGTGCTCAAGGCCTGCGGCGCGCCGAATTACCAGGAGCAGCTCCAGAAGGAGTTGAACGAGATTCGCGATTCCGAGATGTGGCGGGCAGGCGCGGCGGTGCGCGCCCTGCGGCCCAAGGAGCCGGCCAAAGCCATCACCAAGGGCACCAAAGGGGTGGCGGGCCGCGCCTCCAACTAACCATCCAAGGCAAGGTTTTGCCAGCCGGGAAGGGGAAACTCTTCCCGGTTTTTATTTTGCCGCGGCCTCGGTGGCCAGATGCACCGGTTGTTCCTTGTACCACCGGGCAATAAAGACATAAACCACCGCTGTCACGGCCATGAGGACAGTAAAAAACAGGTAATAGTCAGTGCCCGCCAGTTTGCTGGAGCCGTCAGGATTTTGAATGAAGTGGTTGATGCCGGCAGTGAAAGCGTTGCCCAATGAGATGGAGAGCAGATACACCGACATGACGAGGGATTTCAAGGTGACGGGCGCTTGGGTGTAGGAAAACTCCAAACAGGTGATGGAAACCATGACCTCCGCCAGACTGATGATGACGAAAGCAAGGAATTGCCACGAAATGTGGGGTTGATGCCCGGCCTGGATCTGTGATTCCACCCACGCCGTCAATAAAAACGACGGAATGGTGAGGAAAAAGCCCAGACCAATTTTGCGCAGCGGGGTAAGCTTCCAAAACCGGTCAATGAACGGGTACAAAACGTAGGAACAGAAGGGGATCAAAACCAGAATCAGCAGGGGATTGATGGCCTGGACTTGCGACGAGAGGATTTCATACCCGAACATCTGGCGATTCATTTTCTCGGCCTGTAACACCCACGCCGAGCTGGTCTGGTCCCACAAGGCCCAAAACATGGCCACACATAGGTAAATGGGCACCAGCCGGCCAATGATTTTCAGGTTGTTCAAGCTGAAGAGGTCTTTGACAAACTGCATGCCTGCCGGCGGGACACGTACAAATTTGTTACGGCCCATCCAGAAAATGAGCGTGGCCAGGAACATGAAAATGCCCGGCACACCAAAGGCCCACGCCGGACCATGATGCTTCAGCAACCAGGGAGTGAGCAGCGTGGAAAAGAACGAGCCAAAATTGATGGAGAAATAAAACCACCCGAAGACGCGCGGCAGCAGGTGTTGATTGGCCCGGCCAAATTGATCTCCGACGTTGGCCGAGACGCAGGGCTTGATGCCGCCTGAACCCACGGCGATCAAAGTCAACCCGATGGCAAGGCCCAGCCGGGTATCATCAATGGCCAGCGCCAGATGCCCGAAGCAGTACACAATGGAGAGATAAAAGATGGTGCGATACTTGCCCAGAAGCGCGTCGGAGATGATGGCTCCCAGCAGTGGCAGGAAATAAACCGCGGAGACAAACGTGTGAAACCAGGCGCGCGCTTCAGCCTCGGGCATGGGGGCCAGTTGGCCTTGAGCATTCATCAGGTACTGGGTCATGAACACCACCAAAATGGTGCGCATGCCATAAAAGCTGAAACGCTCGGCCGCTTCATTCCCGATGATGTAAGGGATGCCCGGTGGCATCCCCGAGGTTTCCACGGGTTTGGTGGGATAAGATGAGGCTGACATGGCGAGACTGGGCGCGGATTAAGGAAGTCGCGGACGAAAGTTGAGATGGCGCACCAGGAAGGCCCAGCGATCGGCGGCCTCTTCAATCATCTTGGTGGTGGGCTTGCCGGCGCCGTGCCCCGCCCGGGTTTCAATGCGAATCAACACGGGGGCCGGCCCGGCCTGGCATTCCTGCAATCGGGCCGCAAACTTGAAGCTGTGCGCCGGCACGACCCGGTCATCATGGTCTGCCGTAGTAATCAGAGTGGCCGGATAACAGGTGCCGGGCTTGAGTTGATGGAGGGGCGAATAGGCCAGCAGGTAGGGAAAATCTTCCGGCTGGTCAGGGTTGCCATACTCCGCCGTCCATGCCCAGCCGATGGTGAACTTGTGGAAACGAAGCATGTCCATGACCCCCACAGCCGGCAGAGCCGCTCCAAAAAGCTCGGGGCGTTGGGTTATGCACGCGCCCACCAACAAACCGCCATTGCTGCCTCCCCCAATGGCGAGCTTCTCCGGCCGCGTGTAGCGGTTCTTTATCAGCCATTCCGCGGCAGCAATGAAATCGTCAAAGACGTTTTGTTTCCGGTTTTTCATGCCCGCCTGATGCCATTCTTCCCCATACTCACCCCCGCCGCGCAAATTGGGAATGGCCAGGACACCGCCCATTTCCATCCATACCAGACTGGCGACGGAGAAGGAGGGGGTGAGGCTGATGTTGAAACCGCCGTAACCGTAGAGATAAACAGGGCGCTGACCGTCGCGCCTAAGGCCTTTGCGGTGAGTAATGAACATGGGAATCCGCGTGCCGTCCTTGCTGCGATAGAAGATTTGACGGGTAACGTAGTCAGCGGGATTGAACTTGACCTGGGGTGACCGCCAAACGGTGGTTTTCATCGTCGTTAAATCCAACCGGTAAATGGTGCCGGGGGTGGTGTAACTGGTGAACGCAAAGAAGGTTTCGTGGTCACTGCGTTTGCCGCCAAAGCCGGAGACACTGCCCAGACCGGGCAGTTTCAATTCGCGGTCCAATCGGCCGTTCAAATGGTGAATCCGAACGGCGGAGTGAGCATCGCGCAAGTAGTGGGCGATAAAGCGCTCGCCCACCACAGAAACACCGCGCAGGGTGTCTTTGGTTTGCGGAATAAGCTCCCGCCACTGGGAGCGGGCGGGCTGATGGATGTCTATGGCGATCACGCGTCCCCGGGGGGCCTGCCAGTCGGTGCGAAACCAAAAGAGGGGGCCGTCATTGCCGACGAAGGAATAATCGGCGTCAAACTCGTTGAGCAGTTCCACCACCTTTCCTGCTGGATCCTGTAAATCGAGGTAGAAAACCCCATTTTTGGTGTCTGTTCCGCGCGTCACGGTGAGAATGAGATAGCGGCCGTCTTCGGTTACGGTGCTGTAAAAACCCCAGTTGGGCTGGTCCGGACGATGGTAGATGAGCCGATCTTCACTCTGCGGGGTGCGCAAACGATGGTAAAACACCTTGGGAAACCGGTTGACGGCCTGGAATTGCGCCCCGGGCTGAGGGGCGTCATATCGGCTGTAGAAAAAGCCCTGATGATCATGCGTCCAGGCTGCGCCGGAAAACTTGATCCATTGTAATTCATCCGGCAGGTCTTCGCCGGTGTGCACATCCCGGACTTTCCACGTCTGCCAGTCTGAACCGGCGCCCGATAAACCATAAGCGAGCCACCGACCATCCTCGCTTACGGCCGAACCTGCGAGGGCCGTGGTACCGTCGGCGGATAGACGATTCGGATCCAACAACACGCGCGGTGGGGCCTCCAGCGATGTCGTCACGTACAGCACGGACTGGTTTTGCAGTCCGTCATTCTTGCTGAAAAAGTAGAGGTCCCCTTGTTTGCCGGGAATGCCATATCGCTCATAATTCCAAAGCTCGGTCAGCCGTCTTCGGATGGCTTCGCGCTCAGGAATGGATTCCAAATGCGCAAATGTGACCCGGTTTTGTGCTTCCACCCAGGCGCGGGTCTCCGGGGCGTCGGGGTCTTCGAGCCAGCGGTAGGGGTCGGCAATACGCTGCCCGTGGTATTCATCCCAGTGGTCAATTTTACGCGTGGGCGGGTAAGTGAAAGTTGAAGGGGAAACAGCCATGAGAGAGAAAGGCGCAGAACCGGCGAGGCTGAGCAGTGCCACTACCGATCCCCATCGCAAAGCAAGATTCATCATAAGCTTGCCGTGTTATCCAAAGTTTGGCGGTTTCAAGCCAGATAAAAACACGGGCTGCTGCGCCCGATGGTCTTGACCGTCGGAGGCAAAAGCGAGCGGATTTAAGCCTTCGTGGACAGCTTTATGGCCTTATTTGCTCCAGCTCGAAAGGCGCAAAAAGCCCATACCCCACCGTAAAGTATTGATTGCCCGGTGGCGGTCCTTGCGTGGGGCCGCGTTGAAACATGCCGGGCCAGGCACTACCCAAGGTGGGGCCATTATGATGGGGTCCCAACGTGTTCTTTAGCGTGCCCACCACGGTTACTTCAAGGGTATTGCGGCCGCTTTTTAGATGCCGGCTTACGTCACATTCGTAGGGTGGGGTGAAAATATGGCCGGCAGGTTTGCCGTTCACTTTCACCCGCGCCACACTGCCGAGCCAGTCGGGCAGACGGACGAAATAGCGGCCGGCGGGTTGGGCAAGCTCGTAGGTCTGGCGGTAAGCCACCCCTTGGGCGTAAAAGGGATGCCCTTGTTCATTCCAACCCGGCTTGGCGCCCTGCAGACCCGAGCCATCCACCAGGTAGCGGGCCAGGCGTTGATGCTGGGGCAATTCACTGGAACAAGCAACGACGCGCACCCCGGAAACTTTCTGGCCGGAGGTATCCATGCACTGGATTTCGGCCAGCCCCACAAAGCCATGATCGGGAGAGTCATCGCCGCAGGGGTAGGTTACGCCTTGGTAATTGGACAGGATTTCAATCTTGAGATAGCGCAAAGATGGTGAGCTGAGGCGGATTTTGTGTGCGCGCGCAGGCCCTTGCGCTTTGGGCAGGGTGTGCCGTCCCAATTCCAGAGGGGTTTCCGTGGGTGAGTTCAATCCGCCCTGCAGACGAATTTCACGCGCGCCGCGTCCGGTGAGGTCCCGTACATGGCCTTCGCAGTAATTCCAAATCCATATTTCCCCCAGCGTTTTTGCTGCGCCGAGGTCGAGAACCACCCAAGGCTGCCGGTCTTGGACGTTGGGCGAAAACCTGACACCGCCGCTCAACCACATCGTATTATCAGGATTGATATTGTGGACCGGCTCGGCAAGGGCGGGTCGGATGGCCAACGGTGCATCAGGGGCAATCACAAAGCCCTTGTCAGTGGGCTGCAAGGTGAAGCTTCCCAAAACATAGGCGGCCTCAATTTCGTGCTCGATGCGGAAGGGGCGGGCGGTGCAGGAGACCACATTTTCTCCCACCTGCGCCACGCGTCGCAAATCCAGTACACCAAACGATTTGTCCAGCCACCATTTGCCTTTCATGGGGGTGATGGGATGGCCGTTGCAGGTCATGGTATAGAGATCGGGACGCTCCACCACAAAACGCAAGTCGGAAGGCACGGCGCCGGTGATAAAGAACCGGTAAGTCACCGTGAAGCCACTCTCGGCAGGGAAGGTTTTCCGGATGAGTTCGTCCTTAAACTGCACGGCGCTGTCCCAGGGATTGCGTGGCATACCGTTTTTTTGGAAGGCGAACTGGTTGGCAGCGTAGAAATAAACATTCGTGCGCGTCTCCCCGCCGGCGGCAACATCCACAAAATCCAGGGTCAGAACGTTGGCCTCCAACCGCTGAATGTCCATGGGGCCTGCCGCAGCCAGGCGCTGGCGGGTGGCAGGCGGCGGGGCAGGGGAGGGCAGCGGTTGCGGGCTTAGGTAAAGCAGCAAGCTGCCCACCGGCGGCAGCGAGTAGCGGATGCGGATGCCCTGGCCCTCCCGCTCGCAGGCGTAAGGCTCCACGGCGCCGGTATATAGATTCCAGGCCTCCACACCCTGGGCGGTATCGCACTGGATGAGGCCACTGCTGGGAGCCTCGGCGCTGGTATTGACCAGCAGCAGCAACTCGCCGTCGGCAAGCTGCCGGCGGTGATGGAAAAGAATGCCGGCATCGTTGGGGGCACGGTTGATGGAAAAGCCCTGCTGGCCCATGAAATCGCGCAGCGAGCTGATCAGTTCATCTTGGGAGATCTTCGTCACCTGAGCGCCGCGGAGGGCCTGTTTGGCAGCCTCGGAGGTCTGTCCGTCCACCCGCGTGGGGAGGTCATCCAGATGCAGAAGAACACCGCCCTGGGCGGCGTATTGTCCCAATAATTGCAGGGTGGCCCGGTTGAGATTTGCGGTAAGGCGTGGCAGCACCACGCGGTCGTACCGGGCCTGGCCCACGATAAGCTGGGCTTTTTCCACCTTGCCGTGATTGCGCAACACATCTTCGCAGCCAAGGTCGTATTCGATTTGTGCACGCTCGAGGGCCATTAACAGGTTGAAAAAGCTGCCGCCCAGCTCGCCGAGTTGCGGGGCGCCCTGCCACATCCAGGCCGTGGTCGTGGGTTCCAGGACGAGAATGCGATTAATTTGACGGCCTTGGGACATGGCGCAGGACAGGCGGGCCATGTAGGTGGCATGAACGTGATAGTCCTGCCACCATGGTTCATGGTAGCTGAAGGACTGGGGATGATCGCGTTTGCGGGCGCCGCGAATGGTGATGTAGGAGAGGTGTTCATCCATGGTGTTGACGCCCAGCACTTGCAGCCAATCGGCAATCCGTTTCATGTCTTCAAAGCGCAAGTCCCACCCACCGGCCCCGTATAGTTCCACCAAGGTGCGCGCGCGTCCCAACTGGTTGGCAAGACTGGCAGTCTCGCGGCAGGAGCGGACATTGCCGAATTGGGCGTGGGTGTGTTCGGCATATTGATTCATCAGAATGTCGATGCCGGGGCGTTGCTGCCAGGCGGCCATGGCCATGTTATCGGGCACCATACGCGCATTGGGCCATTCGTGCTCCCAGTAATGACCGGTGAACTCGAGGCCGTGTTTTTCGCAATACTCGTAGTAAGGTTTGGCCCAGCGTTCGATGAACAAATCGAGCAAAGTCTGGTAGTAATTATGCCGCACCCGCTGCCAATCTCCCACCGGCCGATGAAGGGAAGCCAGTTGCGTCAGCAGACTATACCCCCACCGTTGCTGAAATTGTTTGGGCAAGTCCTCCGTCCAGGGCAGTCCGCCGGCCGGCGTCAATTCGGGCTCGTCGGTGAAGCTGCCAGGAATGCGCTTGCCAAACTCTTGGCCCAGCTCGCGACGGTAAGCCTCCAGGGTCACTTCCAGAAATTTTTCGGTCACGCCCGGATACAACAAATCCACATAGCAACGGTCACCATGCCAGGGCGAATTCTTGGCGCGTTGCATGGTGGCCACAAGGTATTGGCCCGGGGGCAGATTCTCGCCACGCAGAGCACGGGAACTGACATCAGAGGCCGTGTTACCCTCCATGAGAAAAACCGCCAGGGTGTTGTCGCTCCACCGGGGCGGGGCATTTTCTTCCTTGAACGCCAAGCCGCGGCCGCGTGACTCGGGCATCAATTCCGGAACCCATCCCCCGGCAAAGCCGCTGGGGTATGAATTTTCGTCATAAATCCAGACGTTCATGTCCAGACGCTTGGCCTCCTGCAAGGCCACCTTCCACAGGCGAAACCACTCTGACGAGAGGTAGGGCGTCATCAAGCCCGGGCGCGGGTGAACAAAAACCTGCTTGACGTTTTGTTCGGCCAGGTCCCGCAGAGTTTCCCGAATCTGGGCATCGGTCAACCGGTCATTCCAGACCCATAGGGGAGCACTGGCGTACTCCCGCGGAGGCTGGGCAAAAAGCTTTTTAATTGAGACCGAAGAGGGCAGGGCAGGGGCGGGCGCTGCCGCAGGCACCGGGCAGGTCAGACACGCGGCTGCCAAAACCAGGCTTGCGGGGAGTATGTTTCGCATGGCCTCAAGATTACTGAATCCCGGGGCAGTTGCCGATAAAAATGTCAACTTCAGGGTTGCGAAAATTTCGCGTAAGACTATCTTCAAACTGACCCAAAATGAAACCCTGCATCCTGCTTAAGAACCCGGCTTTTTGGTGGGGTCTTGTGTGTTTGGGGATCATCATCACTGCCCTGGCCTGTGGGGAGCAGTGGCGGAAAACCGATCGCGTAACGATTTTGCAGGAAAAAACCAGTCCCGGGGGGAGATTTGTCGCCACAGCGTTTGAGTGCGAAGGAGGGGGCGCTGCCGGGTATTGTTATGCGAATGTTAATGTCCGGCGCCAGGGGGAGGCATTCAATCAGCGGCATTTCATCTTGGGCGACAAAATGTGGAGCGGGTTTGGTAATTTTGATTTGCAATGGCTTGGAAGCAACCACCTGCAAGTGACCTACCAGGGGCCGAAAAGTCCCAAATGGCGGCAGCAAAATGGCAGCCGTAAAAACGAATGTTGTGGGGTTAAAATCAGCTACGTGGAGCGCTAAAGGCTGGTTTTTACGCGCAGCTTCGCCGCAGCATTACACTTGCCGGGACGAGAGAGTTTCCTCAAACTTGGGGCATGGCACATGCTCCCGCAAAACAGCGCCAGCTATTCAGTCTGGTATTGCTGAGTATTTCCCTCTGGCTGGGAGCGTGGGCGCTTTTTGCTGCTGAGCCTCCCAAAACCATCATGGCCAAAGATGGAGCCGAGATGGTCCTGGTGCCCGCCGGGCCATTTCTCATGGGGAGCCTTAAAGGCGAGCCGGATGAACGGCCACCCCACCGCGTTCATCTCAAGGCCTATTACATTGATAAGTATGAGGTGACACATGAGCAATACGCCCGCTTTCTGCAGGCCACAGGCCGCCGCGCGCCCGTGGATTGGCCGGGCGGCCAGATGCCAGCCCAATTGGCGCGGCATCCGGTGGTGAATGTCAGTTTTGAAGATGCCGAGGCTTATGCGCGCTGGGCAGGAAAACGCCTGCCTACCGAGGCGGAATGGGAAAAAGCCGCCCGTGGCACCAATGGATGGGTATATCCCTGGGGCAATGAACCGCAGGGCAAAAAAACCGCCAGCGGTGCGGAGGGTAAGGAGCGAACGTGGCCGGTGGGCAGCTTCCCTGACGATGTTTCACCTTATGGTTGCTACGATATGGCCGGTAACGTCTGGGAATGGACGTCAAGTTGGTACGACGCATACCCGGGAAACCCGCAGCGGGAACTGGAATACGGCACAAAGTTCAAGGTGATTCGCGGAGGCGGAGCCATTGCGTACTATCAAGCCGAGTCCACGCGGCGGACCAGTGACCGCGTGCGCAGTGTGCCATACGGTGTGTATGACGGTCTGGGGTTTCGCTGTGTCAAAGATTTGTGATAAAGGCGGAGGACTTCTCTGCGCGCTTTCACCTGGCCGGATGTTCCAGCGATTCGTGCTTTTCCTTCTGGTCGCGGCCTTGGGGCAGACCGTGCAGGCGGCCGCCGCAAAAACTGGCAACGACGCTGTGATTTTGTTCAGCCCCCCCGGGGGATTGTTGACTAATCAGGCGGTGCTGGAGTTGCGGTACCACGGGCCGGGGGTGGTGCATTTTACCCTGGATGGCAGTGCGCCTACCACCAATGCGGCGATTTATAAAGAGGCCTTGGAGATCAAGCGCAGCGTTTATGTGCGCGCACGGGTGTTTGTGGACGGCCAGCCGGCAGGGCCGATTTGCGGTGCGGCATACACCCTGGCCGGCGGAGAGCTGGCGGCCTTCAATTCTAATTTGCCGTTGGTGTTCATAAATACCTTTGGCGGCCCCATTGTGGACGACATCAAACATCCCGCTTGGATGATGACCTGGCACACCAATGAAGGCCGGGCCAGCCTGTTGGGCAAACCTGAATGGCAGGGCCGCATTGGGGTGGAGTACCGCGGCTCCAGTTCACGCCGCGCTCCCAAGAGTTCCTACGGAGTGGAATGCGTGAATGAAACCAACGGCGACGATGCCAAGGCGCCATTGTTGGGATTGCCGGCGGAGTCTGATTGGGTGCTGTACGGGCCTTACAGCGATAAAACTTTAATGCGGGATGTGGTGGCCTACGATTTATGGGAAGATATGGGGCATTACTCGGTGCGGCGGCGGTTTGTGGAACTATTTCTGGCCCAGCATGCGCAACCGGTTTCGCTGCGTGATTATCAGGGGGTCTATGTGCTGCTGGAAAAAATCAAGCAAGGCAAGCAGCGCGTGAACATCGCCAAATTGACCCCCGCCGATACCAATCCGCCGGCGATCACCGGGGGTTACATTTTGAAACGCGACCGCCTGGACGCCAATGACAATGGCTTTAACACCTCGTGGGGCATGACGTTGGGCATTGAATACCCCAAGGGAGACAAACTGGCGCCGGCGCAAAAACATTATATACGGCAATGGATGAATCAATTTGAAGCCGCCTTGGCCAGCCGGGACTGGCTGCACCCTGAGAACGGTTATCGCCAATACCTGGATGTGCCCACCGCCATTGATTATTTCTGGATTGTGGAAATGTCCAAAACCATTGATGGCTACACCCTCAGCGTGTTTATGCACAAGGACCGCAATGGCAAACTGGTGCTTTCACCAATTTGGGACCGCAATTTGAGCTTCGGCAACGTGAATTATCAGGACGGCGACAATCCGCATGGCTGGTACTGGGCGGCGGTAGGGGGCCGCGACTTGTGGTATGGGCGGTTGTTTCGGGATCCGGATTTTGACCAGGAGAGCACCGATCGTTACGCGGAGTTGCGGCGTCATCTGTTTGCCACCAGCAATCTTCTCGCCCGCGTGGAGGGCTATGCCCGGCTCTTGGAGGAAGCTCAACAGCGCGAATTCAAACGCTGGCCGAGACTCGGCGAGTATGTCTGGCCCAATGCGGAAGCCGATGCGCGCAATCGAACGTACAAAGAAACCGTGGGTTATATGACCAATTGGATAGCCCGACGCATGGCCTGGCTGGACCAGCAATTCCTGCCGGCACCGCGCTTTAATCCTCGGCCGGTGGTGGTTGCTGCTGGCACGCCGTTGACCATCGAGGGCACCAACAGGCCGCAACAAGTCATTTACTATACGCTCGATGGATCAGACCCAAGGCAATCTGGCGGCCAACCCTCCTCCTCCGCACGCATCTATGAAAGCCCCATCAACCTGGAGAGCGGCAAGGTGCGCGTAACCGCGCGAATTCGGCAATCCAAAGGGGCGTGGGGTCCGCCGGCTGTCGCGATCTATGTGGTTGAATCATCCCCTCCGCAGCGTTGAGGGCAGCAAGGGCTAACCCGCTCCGTAAGGGGTCACTGAAAACGCCGGATTTAGCCCTGACCAATGCCCTTACTTTCAGGGATTCATAATAGCTTGGGATTTTCCCTCCCCAAGACCAGGACGGAGGCCGTTATAAACGCCGGGTTTTTTCTGCTTGCGGGAGCGGGGAGGGTGGACGACATTTTCGGCAGGGCGCCAGGCGCAAGAATGGCATGCCGATTTTTTGTGACAAAGGGCTTGCGTGGCGGTGGAGGGTCGTTTAGATTTTGCGCCCGCTTTGTCGGCGGGGGTTGGTAGCTCAGTCGGTAGAGCAGTAGCCTTTTAAGCTATTGGTCCTGGGTTCGAGTCCCAGCCAACCCACCAGATTTTTGCAGAAGTGTCGTGACAAAGCCGCCGGTGAATGTTAATCACCTCCGGCGCAAGACCCCATGGTCTAGCGGTTAGGACACCACCCTTTCACGGTGGTAGCCCGGGTTCGAGTCCCGGTGGGGTCGCCAAAACCTCGGTCAATCCCTGCTTAATTTCCACGCTGCGCAAGCATCGGCTTTGGTGTTTGGGCTTGTCGGCGCGGGAGTATGTGCAATAAAAGGAGGACTTTTTTCGAATAGAAGTTATTTTTATCGCGTAAAGTTCGAGTGTGGGAAAGGTGGTTACCATGGAAGGCAGCGATCAGCAAAGCGGTTTCACAACGCGGGCGGTGCATGAAAGTTGCGGTTATAGCGGCAGCACAGGGGCGGTGATGCCGCCGGTCTTTCTGACCAGCACCTTTGCCAGCGGCAATCCCGACGGCTTCGATTACACCCGCTCCGGCAATCCTAATTTCCGGCTGTTGGAGCGCGCCGCCGCCTCGTTGGAGGGCGGGAAATATGCAACGTGTTTTGCGAGCGGGGTATCGGCCATCACGGCGGTGCTCAGCACGTTAAAACAGGGGGACTGGGTATTGGCCGAGGAAAACCTGTACGGCTGCACCTACCGGCTGCTGGAGCGGGTGATGAGCCGGTTTGGGGTGCGAACCCGCTATGTGGATTTGTCACGGCCGGAGCAATGGGAAACCATTGAGCGACTGCGGCCAGCCATGATCTGGCTGGAAAGTCCGACCAACCCGCTGTTGAAGATCGTGGACATTGCCGGGGTCAGCGCGGTGGCGCGCCGGGAAGGGGTGCCGGTGGTGGTGGACAATACCTTTGCCTCGCCTTATTTGCAGCGCCCGCTTGAACTGGGGGCCACCTTGTCCCTCTCCTCCACCACCAAATACATTAACGGCCATAGTGATTGTTTGGGGGGGGTGGTGGTTACCAATGAGGCTGCCTGGCAGGAAAAAATGTTGTTTGCCCAAAAGGCGCTGGGCTTGCAACCCAGTCCCTTTGATGCGTGGCTGACGGCACGAGGGCAACGAACGCTCGCTTTGCGCATGGAACGGCATTGCGCCACGGCGCTGGCGCTGGCGTCGTGGCTGGAGCAACACCCCAAAGTCAAATGGGTGCGCTATCCGTTTTTGCCCAGCCATCCCCAGTACGAGCTGGCGCGACGGCAAATGCGGGGTGGCTCCGGCATGATCTCCTTTGAACTGGATTGTTCGACTACGGCGGCTGTGGAATTTTGCCGGCGCTTGAAGTATATCACGCTGGCGGAAAGCCTCGGGGGGGTGGAGAGTTTGATATGTCATCCGGCCACAATGACCCATGCCTCCGTGCCGGCCGAGGTGCGGCGGCAGGTGGGCATTGGCGACGGCCTGCTGCGTTTAAGCGTGGGTTTGGAGGATGAGGCTGATCTGCGAGCTGATCTGAGAAACGCCTTGGGAGGACTGGCGGCATGAATGCCTGGGAATTACTGGAGCATCCCCGCTGGCAGGCGGCAGACTTGGGCAAACCGTTGCCGGAGGATGAGCACGCCGTTTCCATGGCTCTTCCACGGTGGCAGGATGTGGTGGGTTACGAGGAGAAAAATCCTGCCACCATGCAGCAACTGCGGAATGGCTATCCACGGTTTGTCATTCATCCCCTGGTCCAGCAGGTGGCCATGCAGATGGGCAACTGGAATGCCTGCCTGCCATTTCCCTCCGCCCGGGTGGCGGAGCTGGCGCAACAATTTTTGCGCGCCAACGGCCAGGATGGCATGGTCGTGCAACGCGACAGACTCTGGGGGGTGGTCACTTCGTTGGATGGCGGTTTGATCCTGAAAGCTTTTTGGCAGCACACGGGTTTGATTGTATCGAGCCGGCAGGCCAGGGCGTTTCTGGAGAGACGCGGCGAGCCGAAAGAATCCGATGAGGTACGCGCCGCCCTCAGGCGGCATTTGGCGGCGTTTTACGAAGTGGAGGCGGATGACGTGTTTTTACAGCCCACCGGCATGGCGGCTCAATATGCCGCCCTGGCAGCGGCGCGCTGTTTGCGTCCCGGCCTGCCCACTGTGCAGTTAGGTTTTCCGTATGTGGATACGCTGAAATTGCAGCAGAAGTTGGGCCACGGGGCGACGCTCATCCATCAATTGGATCGCGTGGAACATGAGCTGAAGTCCCTGTTGTCCCGCCAGACTCTGGCGGGATGCTTCTGCGAAATCCCGGGCAACCCCCTGCTTGGCTCGGCGGATCTGCGAAGGGTATCGCCCTTGCTGCGGGAGCGCGGGGTGCCTTTGGTGGCGGATGATGTGGTGGCGACACCCTACAATGTGGACTTGAGCGCGCATGCCGATCTGGTGGCAACCAGCTTGACCAAATACATTGTCGGCACGGCCGACGCCATGGGGGGGGCGGTGATTTGCAATCCACGCTCCCCCTTTTATTCCCATCTGAAGGAGGTTTTACGGGCACAGCACGAGGAGCTTTTGTGGGGCGAGGATGCCTTGGTGATTGAGCGCCAGGCGCGGGATTTTCCGGCGCGAATGGAGCGGCACAATGCCAATGGCCTCTGGATTGCCGAAAAACTGCGGGCTCATCCCGCCGTTGAGCGGGTTTGGTATCCCAAATGGGAATTTGCCGAAGTGTACGAGTCAGTGCGCCGCCCGCGGGGGGGGTGGGGCAGTTTGGTCACCTTCTTGCCGCGCCATGCTGCGCAAACCGCTCCGGCCATCTATGACCGCCTGGCGGTAAACAAGGGGCCCAGCCTGGGGACGGTGTTTACACTGGCCTGTCCGTTCACGTTGCTGGCCCATTACACTGAATTGGATTGGGCGGAAGCCTGCGGCGTGTCCCGGCATTTAATCCGGCTTTCCGTTGGCCTCGAAGAACCGGAGGCACTCTGGCGGCGCATTGAGGCTGCCCTGCCGCGTTAAATATCCTGCTCGTGGTGGCCGCCCTTATTTGGGCGCGGCCGGCGCATTGGTTGCGCTCTTGATCGTGCTGCTGCCGCTGCGGCGGATTTCCGCCTCCAAACTGGCGTTGGTGGTGGCTGAGGCAGGCTTGGGCAGACCACGCACCAGGCGTTCGCCGCCACGCATGTCCTGATACAGCCCGCGGCGCATCCATTCCAGACGCAGGGCGATGTGATGTTCCTCAGTGAGCTTTTTCTTTTGCTCGCTGACGATCTTCAGATCATTGAACTGGCGTTCCAGCTCGGCCTTCTCGGCGCGGAGGCGTTGCAGCTCCTTGAGGAGGAAGTCGTTTTGACCCGTGGCGGCGGCCAGTTGTTTTTCGGTCTCGGCGATTTTCACTTCAAGCTGGGCGATTTGGTTGGTGAGCTGCTCCATGGTGCGGGTGAGCACCTCGCGCTCCTTTTCCAGCTCGGCAATCTTGGCGGTGTGCCGGGCAATCTCCTTTTCCGCCACAGCGGCGGCCTCGGCGGCCGCTTTCTTGACCTGTTCGATTTCCTGTTTGAGGTCGTCACGTTCCGCCGTGACACGTTGCAAGGTGCCCTCCAGACGCTTGGTTTCGCCGGTCAGTGTTTCGACTTTGCGGCGTTCACTGGCCAGTTGGTTGGTCAAGTGTGTATTGACTTGCTGCAACTCTTCCACTTTGGACGACGTGCTGGCCAGGGTGTTGGAGATTTCCACCCAGTTGGTTTTCTGAATGGTCACCGACTCCTTTTCCCGGGCCTTGGTTTTCTGGCTGACGCTAATCAGAGCAACACCCAGAAGAACGCACACCGCAACCAGGATGATGATGGCTACTTTGGCTCGCATAAATTGTCTCCCATTTCTGTGACAGCTTCATGGTTTAGACGCCTGCCCAGCGGCTTTTCTATCAAAGAAAAATCCTGCTGACCAAGTTTTTTTATACCCATAATGGGCGGCGCCGGTCTTGCCCTAGGGTCTTGCCACTGGGCCGTTGGTGGCGGGAGGGGAATTGGTTTTGGGAACCCGTTCAACCAGGGCAATGCGCACGGCCTGATTGGTTTTAAGGGTATGAAAGGCAATCCATACGTCTTCTCCCGCGCGCAAGGTGTTGGCCCCCGGGGCATTAAGGTAATTTTCAATTTTCTCGGGCATTTTGACCCCCTGGCGGCGGATGATCATGCCGTTGATTTGATAGGAACTGGACGTGCCCCACGTCAGGTTTCCGTGGCCGCAGGCCGGTGCCAGTCCACAATGGGGACCGCCTTGAGGGCAGAAGCGCGCCACTTTAACGGAAAGCACCTTGCCCAGGGCGATGCCCAGACCCGCTGCATCGGCAGGCACGCCTGCGCGGAACCAGCGCATCATGGCCGGAGATATCCTTTGCTCCAGTCCCACCTCATCGTAGGAATCACCCCCCTGGTTTTCCTGGGACGTCACATACCCTCCCCCCGCGCAGACCATGAGCAGACAAAGCAACATTTTTCGTTTCACACGCCAAGCATGACACGACGGCAGGCGGGTGGCAATGGGGAGTTTCCCCTCTGCTTTGCCCCCAAGATATCCAGTTCATGACGGCCCCCTTCGGTGGCAGGGCAGGGCGCCGGAAACATTTGCAGGCCGCAGTAGTTTTCGTTAGCTTGCGCCCGTGCGCTATGAGTAACACCGGCACTTCCAACGGCTCAACTGGCGTCTCCCCCTCCTTTTCCCCTTATCTTCCGCCCGAAGCCCGCCTGCCAGAACTGACGCTGCGCGCGGTCATTACCGGAGCCGTGTTGGGATTGTTGTTTGGAGCCTCTTCGCTTTACTTGGTGCTGAAGGTGGGGTTGACGGTGAGCGCATCCATTCCTGTGGCCGTGGTTTCCATCGCCCTATACCGCCTGTATGCCAGGGCCGGAGGACGCGACGCCACGATACTGGAGCACAACATCATCCAGACGGGCGGCTCGGCGGGTGAGTCCATCGCGTTTGGTCTGGGGGTGACGATGCCGGCCATTATGATATTAGGTTTCGATCTGGAGATCGGCCGGGTGATGCTGGTGGCCGTTCTGGGCGGCCTGTTGGGCATCCTGATGATGATTCCTCTACGCCGGGCGCTCATTGTGCAACAGCATGGGCGGCTGAAATATCCTGAAGGCACGGCGTGCGCAGAAGTACTCAAAGCCGGTGCCTCCGAGGAATCCCGGCAGGCCGCATCCGCGGCCGGGCAGGAGACCAACGCCCAAGCCACACTCAGCGCGCATACCATCTTCACCGGCTTTGGCATCGGGCTGGTGTACAAGACGGTGATGTTGGCGTTAAAAGGATGGAAAGACATTCCTGGCGTGGTATTTGGCGGAGCCTTCAAGGGGGGCTCTTTGGGGGTGGAGGTTTCGCCGGAATTACTGGGAGTGGGCTACGTCATTGGCCCGCGCATTGCCGCGGTGCTGTGCGCTGGCGGAATGTTGTCGTATTTGCTGCTCATTCCCCTGATCAAGTTCTTTGGCGATGGACTGGCCGGACCGCTGGCGCCCGGTAAAATTCCAATCAGCCAGATGACCCCAACCCAGGTGCGGCAGGACTACATTCTCTATATCGGGGCCGGGGCGGTGGCGGCAGGTGGGATCATCAGTTTGATCCGTTCTCTGCCCATGTTGTGGCATGGTTTGAAAAGTGGTCTGGCCGATTTGCAAGCCGCTGGGGGGGCCTCGGGCGCCTTGCCCCGGACCGAGCAAGATTTGTCCATGCACTTTGTGCTGGGCGGCATCGTGGTTTTGATTCTGGCCATTCTCTTTTCGCCCTCCCTGCACATGAATCTGTTGGGCGCGCTGCTCATCGTGGTGTTTGGTTTTCTCTTCGTTACGGTTTCTTCACGGCTGACCGGCGAGATTGGTTCTTCCTCCAATCCCATTTCGGGGATGACCGTGGCCACGCTGTTGCTGACGTGCTTGATCTTTTTGTTGATGGGGTGGACCGGCGGCACCTATTTCGTCACCGCCCTGTCCGTGGGCGCCATTGTCTGCATCGCTGCCTCCAACGGTGGCACCACCTCGCAGGACTTGAAAACCGGCTTTTTGGTGGGGGCCACGCCCAAATATCAACAGATTGCCATTTTAGTGGGGGCCCTGGTGTCTGCGCTCGCCTTGGGGCCCATCCTGCTCAAACTCAACGAGGCGGCTACAGTATATGTGCCAGCGGCGGAAGTGGTGCCCGGTCTGCGCACGGAAATCAGCCGTTTGCAAGACCGGGAGGCCTTGCGTGGGCCCCAGGCTCGCGAGGATTCGCGGACTTACTATGTTTGGCACAAGACCGACGCCACCAACGGCCCGCCGGGTAAGTACTTGGTCAATGAGCAAGGCGAGGTGGTGTATCTTGTGGATCCCGGGGTCAACGGCCATTACACCAAGCGGCCCGACGGTACGGAAGTACGGAAATTTGACGCGCCCAAGGCGGTGCTTATGTCCTACATCATCAAGGGCATTTTGGATCGCCAACTGCCATGGGCCTTGGTTCTATTTGGGGTGATGATCGCTTTAATCTTGGAAATGGCCGGCGTGCCATCGCTGGCCTTTGCGGTGGGGGTGTATTTGCCCATTTCGTCCTCTGCTCCCATTCTGGCGGGGGGGGTGGTGCGCTGGCTGGTGGACCGGCGGATGCGGGCGCGCTTACGCGAAGCCAACCTTTCTGAGGCGGAACTGGCGGCTGAGAGCGATAAAAGTCCGGGTGTTCTGATGGCTTCAGGTTATATTGCCGGCGGGGCCATCGCCGGCACTTTAATTGCCTTTTATGCCGGCTTTTTCGACCGCGTAGAGCAGGCCATTACGCAATGGGCGGAGGCTCATAACCCGTTCTTTGCCGGGCCACTATCTGACTTGCTCTCGCTGATTCCCTTCGTATTGCTGGCGGTGGGGCTTTGGAAATCGGGCCGGCCGCAGCCGGCGTCCGCTAAAGCTTGAGCAAGGCCCGGCAGGCGGATTCGAGCCGCTTCTGGCGTGCCGCACTGCGAGCCTCGATGTAACAACGGAAAAGCGGCTCCGTGCCGCTGGGACGAAACGCCACCCATTCACCCTCGGGCAGAAGGAACTTGTAACCGTCCAGGGTGATGACTTTTTCCACGCGGCTGGTGCCGATTTTCTCCAAGCCTGACCCCAATTTTTTCAGCAGGGCCTCCCGGGCTTCGGGTTGGATGCGGATGTTGATACGGGTGGTGTGAAATTCACCAAACTGGCGGTCAAACATTTTCAATATCTGGCCAAGACTCCGCCCCTCCACCGCCACCAGCTCGGCCATCAGCAGACAGGCCAGAATGCCATCCTTTTCCGGCACATGCCCCTTGACGCTCAGGCCGCCAGATTCTTCGCCACCGACGATGATCGGCTCGCTCTCCATAAGGGCGCCGATGTATTTAAAGCCGACAGGCGTTTCATGCAATTTGACTTCCAGCCATTGCGCCACGGCATCCACCTGGTGGCTGGTGGGCACTGTGCGCACCACCGCGCCTTCCCATCCGCGGTTTTTCTTCAAATGGTAAAGCGCCAGGGCCAGAACCTGGTTGGGGGTCAGCCATTGGCCGGTTTTGTCCACGATACCAAACCGATCAGCGTCCCCATCCAATCCCAGACCCAGTTGCGCCCTCCCGCGGCGCACAAAGGCGCTGACCTCGGCCATGCCGGCGGCATCGGCTTCCGGATGATGCCCGCCAAAAAGAGGATTCTGTTCATCATGGAAAACAGTGACTTCGGCGCCTGCCTCCTTTAACAGCGTGTCCAGATAACCGTGGCCCGTGCCATACCGCAACTCGACGGCCACCTTGAGCCTGGCCTTGCGCAAGGCCTGAAAATCAATCAGGCGGCGAATCTGCTCGAAATAATCGGGCTGCGGATTGATGGACTTGCATTGAAAGCTGCCAAGGGGGGCCGGTTTGAACGACCAGCCCTCCTTCTGCCGGCGCACAATGGCGTCCTCGATTTGGCGGGTGGTTTCTGGTGGGGCAGGCGCACCCTTGAAGTTGGAGAATTTGAGCCCCTGATACTCCGCGGGATTGTGACTGGCCGTCAGGTTGATGCCGCCCAAGAGTTTGCGACGACGGATGGTATGGGCGATGACCGGGGTAGGGGTATCACGATCGCAAAGCAAGGGAGTCAGGCCGTTGGCCGCCAGCACCTCAGCCACAGCGAGCGCAAAATCACGCCCCAAAAAGCGGGTATCATAGCCGATGACCAACTGAGGTTTGCGGCCCGCCAGAATAGAATTGGTGTTCTCCCGCTCGGCGGACAGATAATCCGCAATGCCCTGGGAGGCCAGATAAACGTTGTCAAAGGTAAAATCGCGGGCAATCAAACCGCGCCAGCCGGATGTGCCAAACTTGATGGAGGTGCTCATGGTTGTTGCCGGGTTGGAAAAACCTTGGTGCGGTATGGATGATTTGCAATAATCTGCGGTGTTGGAAACCCGCCTCACGGCCTATTCCCGCCAGTTGAAACCGCCTTTTTTCACCTCGTACAGGAATCCGAAAAACAGAAGCCCGAGGAAAGGCAGCATGGCGGCCAGAATTAGATTGCGGGTGGCGGCATCCTGTAACATGTCCCGGTACACCACCGCCCAGGGATAAAGAAATACCACCTCAATATCAAAAAGGATGAACAGCAGCGCCACGAGATAGAACTTGATCGTCAGGCGGGTGCTCTGTCCGCTGACCGGGATCATGCCGCATTCATACGGCAGGTCTTTGCTGCGGGCACGATGCAGACGGTAGCGGTTGGCCAGACGGCCCACCACCACCGAGCCAATCAGCATGAATGCGGTGAAGGCCACCGCCAGCAGCAGGAGCATCAGCACCGGCAGATATTGTTCCAGTTGCATACAGCCAA
Source organism: Verrucomicrobiia bacterium (assembly GCA_026414565.1). Taxonomy (NCBI): domain Bacteria; kingdom Pseudomonadati; phylum Verrucomicrobiota; class Verrucomicrobiia; species Verrucomicrobiia bacterium. Next base: position 243,031 of record JAOAIT010000018.1, on the reverse strand, counting down.
TGTAAAAGTGTCTGCCGCGGGTGCAAGCTCAAACCCGCTCCCCCGGCGGCGCCGGGCCTCCGCGCAAACGATGCTCGTAATCCAGCAAGGCATAGCGATCCGTCATGCCGCTCAGGTAGTCGCAGATGGCTCTCGGCCAGCCATCCACCCCGGCACGTTTGCGGCTTTGCTCGCCGATTTCCTGCGGATGCGCCAGATAATAGCGGAACAACTCGGCCAGCATTTTGACGGCCCGCCGATTCGGCTGGTGCACCACTGGATTGTAATAAAGATTGCGATACAAATAACGCCGCAGCTCACGATTCTGGCGGTGCCTCTCCTTGCTGTAACAAATCAAGGGATGCCGGCTGGCGCGGGCGTCATCGGCGGATTGCAGCCGCGCCTCGGCAATGCGCCGGGCGGAGGTGGTGACGACATCCCGCACCTGCAGGTCAATCACACATCGGATGATGAAAAAGCGGCGGCACTCATCGGCCAGATGCCCGTGGGCGCGTTCCACCTGGCGGGTGGCCAGGGCAAATAACTCCACCTCGCGCAACAAGGTGCGCTCCTCCAACAAGCCGCTCTCCAGGCCGTCGTCCAGGTCGTGGCTGTAATAGGCGATTTCGTCCGCGAGATTGGCCGCCTGCGCTTCCAGGCTGCCCCAACCGGAGGAGAATTCAGCGGCGTCCCGGGCATCGGCCTTTTCGGGGGAATGGCAGACCAGACCCTCCCGCACTTCCCAAGTCAAATTCAGGCCGGGAAACTGCGGGTATTTCTGCTCCAATTCCTCCACAATGCGCAGGCTTTGGCGGTTGTGCTCGAAACCTCCGTGCTCGCGCATCAGGCGGTTGAGCACCGTTTCCCCCTTGTGACCAAAAGGGGGATGTCCAAGGTCATGGGCCAGCGCAATGGTTTCCGCCAGGTCTTCATTGAGTCGCAGGGCGCGGGCAATGTTCCGGGCAATGGCGGCCACTTCCATGGTATGGGTGAGGCGGGTGCGCAAATGATCCCCTGTACCATTCAGGAAAACCTGGGTCTTGCCCTCCAGGCGGCGAAAGGCGCGGCTGTGAATGACCCTGTCCCGATCACGCTGAAAATGGGTGCGCCACTCCGGCGGCGGCTCCGCGTGGCGGCGGCCACGGGTTTGGGCGCTAAGCTGGGCGTAGGGGGCGAGTGTCAGCCGTTCCAGCGCCTCCAATTGCTCACGCGTGCGCAGCGCATTCATGGGACGCTTCCAGGGGTCAGCCTGGCGTCCCGGTTTTCAAGGGGGCGCCGACCACGTCTTTGGCACTTAGGCCGCGAAATTCCAACAAGCGGGAAATGACATCCTCGATCAAATTATTGGGGCAGGAGGCTCCTGCTGTGATTCCAATGGTGGCGGGGCCATCGGGAAGCCAGTCCCGGGTTTCCACTTCCCGATGCAGGTGTTGATTCCAGTGGGTAATGAGGCGGGGCGAAACCATTTTGGCGGCGTTTTTGATGAAATAGGTCGGCAGGACCGCCTCGCCCATTTCCGCCAGGTGGGAGGTGTTGGAGGAATTATAGCCACCAATGACAATCAACAAATCCAGCGGCTCTTTCAGCAATTTTTGCAGGGCATCCTGGCGGTCCTGGGTGGCGCCGCATATCGTGTCAAAATAACGGAAATGAGCCGCCAGGTTTTCCGGGCCGTATTTTTGTTCCATGGCCGCTTTGAAGCGGCGTTGCACTTCTTCGGTCTCGTTGCGCAGCATGGTGGTCTGGTTGGCCACGCCGACGGCCTGAAGATGCACATCGGGGTCAAAGCCAGGCGAGTAGGCTCCTTTGAACTTTTCCAGGAACTCCTGCTTGTTGCCGCCCTGCAGGATGTAACGGCAGACGTAATCGGTTTCCTCCAGGTTGTACACCACCAGATAATGGCCCTGGCCGCTGGCGGTGGCCTGGGAGGTGGTGGCCTTGGTTTCCTCGTGGCGGGCTTTGCCGTGAATGATGCTGGTAACCTGATCCCGGGCGTATTGGCGCACCCGTTTCCAAACGCTCATCACGTCGCCGCAGGTGGTGTCCACAAACACACATCCTTTTTCCTGCAAAATCTGGCGGGTCCGCACTTCGGTGCCAAAAGCGGGAATGATCACCACATCACCGGCTTTTAACAGAGCCAGTTCCTCGGGGGTTGGCCGGCTCGAAATGGTGCGAATACCCATGTGGCGAATCTGGTCGTTGACCTCCGGGTTATGAATGATTTCGCCCAGGAGGTAGATGGGGGTTTCGGGCGGAAAACTTTTCCGGGCCGCGTAGGCCAAATCAATCGCCCGTTCCACGCCGTAGCAGAAACCGAATTCCTTGGCCAGTTTGATGCACAAATTGCCGGCGCGCAACTCGTGGCCGTGCGCCCGCAAATATTCCACCAGCTCGCTGCGATAATGCGAGACCACTTGCGCCTGCACCTCGGCCATGATGTCCGGACGGCGCAGGTTGATTTTGGGGGTCGTGACTGTGGGTTCCGCCGCCATACGAAGCTAGTGTAGCATGAAATGCCCCTCCGTAAAGCCGCATTCCCAAGGGGGCAGGGCAGGGGGCCATGGCGCCATGGGCTGCACTTCGTGATTGCATTGACGGCCTGCTCGCGCAAGTATTCCGCCGCGTGTCGGAGCGTAGCTTAGCTTGGTAGAGCGCTTGGTTTGGGACCAAGAGGTCGCCGGTTCAAATCCGGCCGCTCCGACCATTTGGCCTGCTTCTTCGCCCTGCCTGCCCGTGTTGGATTGAGGTGAAAACCAGCCGGTTTTCAAAGCGGCAGAGGGGCTGATTGGTCACTTCTAGGCCTGGGGCAGGCGCAGATGTTCCCAGAGGGCCTCGGGAGCAAGGCGCAAATTGATGTAAAAAGGTCCAAAATCCGCATAGCGGGCGCTCACCTCGTCGAACCGCATCTCGTACACGATTTCTTTGATGGTATCCGCCTGCCGGGCCACGAGCGTCACCCCCCATTCCCAGTCATCCAGGCCGGTGGAGCCGGTGATCATTTGCACGACGCGCCCCGCGTATTTGCGGCCGGTGCGCGCGTGACCGCCCATGAGCAGTTTGCGCTGCTCAAAATTCAGGAGATACCAATTATCGCCGGACATCCGGCGCTTATTCATGGGGTAAAACCCCATGACCTCCCAATTGGGCAGTTCCGGGTAAAGGCGGTAGTGCATGTATTCCTCCACCCGCTTGGTTTCCTCGGCCAGTCGCGTTTCATACTCCGGCGTGCCGGGCGTCAGGTTTTCCTGGCGTTGCAAGCGCTGTTTGGCCTCCTCAAGGGTCGGCATGTATTCAGTCAATTCAGTGACGCTCAGGTAGCTGAACACCGGCTGCAACACCCCGGGAGGGAAACAAGCCTCGAGATCCCGGTGGAGGCGGGCAATGCCGTCAAGTGTGGCGTGTTGCAGCAAAAAGGCTAGGTCCGCTTTGCCGCCCACGTTGGCGTAACAGGTGAGCCGTGGCTGACAGGCGGCGCTATTGGCCTGGCATAGGGTGGCCAAACGCTCGCGGCGGCCGGTGGATTCGCCAGCGGGCAGTTGCAGCCACTTCCAGCGGTCCACCCGGTAGAAAAGATGCATGACGTGGATTCCTTGTTTTAAGGCAACACTGGGCAGATTCATGCGAAAGAAGCCATGGGCGCTAGGGTGAAGATCAACTCTGTTTCAATCCAGTTGCAGGGCTTGTTGTAAAAAGCGATCCAGATGATTCAAGATGGCATTGTCATGGGCCACCAAAGTGGCCTGGCTGGCTACCGCTTTTTGCTCCATTTCCTTGTCGAGGGCGGGCACGATGGCAATGACCGGCACATGTTGGGTATCCGGGGAGGAACGCAGCTCGGCAATGGCCCGGGCGGCGTCAGCCTGGGAAAACGGCATGTCCACCACCGCCAGCAGGGGGCCTTCCCGGCGCGCCGTTTCCACCAAACCAGCGGGGTCGTTCAAAGCGAGGACGCGATATCCCATGTCCTGGAACCGGTTCAAAAGCTGGCTGCCGGGCAGGATGCGCTCATAAACCAGAATGACCAACGGTCGCGTCACGCGCACAAGAGTGGGTCAGGAAGGGGCAAAAATCAAATGATTTGATGTCCCCAAGGCCATCCCCTCATTCCCGGCTTGAGTTCTGCGGCATGCATGGTAATTCATCTGGCCAACGAACGCTTTTATGGCTGCCGAGGTGCTGGTGGTGGTGCCAACGTACAATGAGCGGGACAATTTACCCCCGCTTATTGCCCGGCTTTTGGGACTCCCCATCCCGGTGGATGTGCTGGTGGTGGACGACAATTCTCCTGATGGCACGGGCGAGCTTGCTGATGAACTGGCCCGCAAGCACCCACAGGTGCACGTCCTGCACCGGCGCGAAAAGAACGGCCTGGGCCGGGCTTATTGTGCCGGCTTTGAGTGGGCTCTGGCCCGGGGCTACGCGTATGTTATTCAAATGGACGGCGACTTTTCGCACGATCCAGCGGCCATTCCTGAGTTTGTTCGGGCTGCTCAGGAGGCCGATCTGGTGATTGGCTCCCGTTACAGCAACGGCATACGAGTGATTAATTGGCCGCTGAAACGGCTTATTCTAAGCCTGGGTGCGGCGCAATACGTGCGTTGGATAACGGGTTTGCCGGTAACGGATCCCACCGGCGGGTACAAATGCTTCCGGCGCTCCGCTCTGGCGTCGGTGGATTGGAAAAACATCCATTCCAATGGCTACAGTTTTCAGGTCGAGGTAACCCATAAAATCTGGCGTCAGGGGCTGAAAGTGGCGGAAATCCCCATCATCTTCACGGATCGCTTTCAGGGAACCTCCAAGATGTCTGGAAAAATTGTATGGGAGGCCGTCTGGATGGTCTGGCGCCTATGGTTCCAAAACGGTTTGCGTCGCTCCCCGCGGCCCCGGCCTGTCTCTTGATTATTCTGTCATGGCTCTGTTCCTACCAAGTCTTGGGCGCCTGTATTGCTTTTTCTGGCTTCTAATCGGCGCGGCGTATTTATCGGCAGGAGAAATCCATACCGCCGCCGAAAAAGGCGATCTGGCACGAGTTCGGGCGTTGGTGGCCGCCAACCCGGCCCTGGTGCATGACCGGGATCGCGAGCAAAAAACCCCGCTGCACTACGCCGCGGCGGCTGGTCAATTGGAGGTAGCTGCCTTCCTGCTCGAAGCCGGGGCCGAGGTAAACGCCCGCTCCAACAGCGGCATAACCCCTCTTTACCTGGCTCAGGGCTTTGGCCGGAAGGCCGTCGCTGAATTGTTGCGCAAACATGGGGGCATCATGGATGTGCAAAAGCCTGCCGCCACTACGCCAGTCCGTCGTCCGTCGCTTGCAGCCACCAACCTGATGCCGCGCGATACCGTTGTGCCGCCGCCGCCTCGTTATCCTGCCATCATCATGGCGGTCCGTAGCAACGACTTGGCGGCTCTGGGAGCCATATTAACCACCAATACGGCGGCGGTGGAGGCCACGGACACCAACCAATGGACTGCCCTGCATCACGCTGCTGAAGTGGGCACGGTGCAGGCCGCACAAGTTTTGTTAAATGCTGGCGCCAGAATCAACGCCCAGGGCCATGGGGGAGTGGCCCCATTGCACATTGCAGTGCAGCGCAACGATCTGGCCATGGCCAGTCTCTTAATCTCCAATAAGGCGGATGTGAATCTGCGGACGTCCATTGGCGCCACGCCCTTGTTGCTTGCCGCCGCGGCGGGAAAGATGGGGGACATGGTCAAGCTGCTGCTGGCCGCTGGCGCGGATCCCCGCGCCCGCGATCGCTTTGGCAATACAGCCTTGATTCTGGCAGCAGCAGTGCCTGAACCGGACGGCGTGGCCGAGCTCTTGATTTCCACGGGGTTGGACATCAATGCCCAGGAGACCGGCGGCGGCTTCAGCGCCCTGCACCATGCCGTGCTGCGCGGCAACCGTCCGCTGGTGCAGGCTTTATTGGCCGCCAGGGCGAATCCTAATCTGGTCACCCGCGAAGGGGACACGCCGCTGGCCTTGGCGATGTTTGAGGGGCATCAGGAAATTGCTTCGTTGTTGCGCGGGGCAGGGGGGGCACTACCCCCGGAACCCACGGTAACGCCACTTGAGCGGTCGCTGATGGAACACTACCGGAAATACCAGGAAAAACTGGCCACCACCTCTTTTGCCGACTTGAAAAAGGTGATGTTGGAACGGCTGCCCACGCAACAGGAAATCAACCGCATTTTCGTGCGGGGGGCCTCGCAAGTTTGGGAAAAGGTGGATCGGATCCACCGGGATGAAGTGATGGCCTGGGGCGCCGCCAATCGCAATGATGAAGACCGCCAAAACTTTTTGAACCTCATGCGGGGCGGGAGCCGGGCAGGGGAATACCTGAGATTGGAACCGCGCCCGCCCTCGGCGGCCGCGGCGGCGGCCAAGGCCCGGCGCATAATCGCGCCAGATATACCCGTGTACCAGCTCGAGGTGCGCCGGCGGGGCGGGGATCGCTTTTTGGAGGGCGATTTTTATCATGTGGGAGGGCGATGGGTGTTGATCCCTTCGCTGAGCCAGATTTTCCCAGAGTTGGGCGGCCAGTGACACGGGCCGCTGCCGTAACCCCGACAAATCCAGACCAGATTGCCGTTGCCGGATGGAGATTCAGCGTTTAACCTTTGGGCCGTTTTGGGACGTTTGACAGGCGATGGACGCAGCACATATCAGAAATTTTTGCATTATTGCCCATATTGATCATGGGAAAACCACGCTTTCCGATCGTTTGCTGGCGCGCACCGGCACGGTTTCCGAGCGGGAAATGCGTGATCAACTGCTGGATGCCATGGATCTGGAACAGGAGCGCGGCATCACCATCAAGGCGCATCCAGTGACCATGTACTACCAGGCGCACAATGGGGAGACCTACGAGCTGAATCTTATCGACACGCCGGGACACGTGGACTTTTCATACGAGGTATCGCGCAGCTTGAGCGCTTGTGAGGGGGCCTTGTTGATCGTGGACGCCGCCCAGGGGGTGGAGGCGCAGACCGTGGCGAACGTCCACATGGCCATGAAACAAAACCTCACCATCATCCCGGTCATCAACAAAATTGATTTGCCTCATGCCAACATCGAGGAAGTAAAAAAACAACTGGAAGACATTCTGGCCATCCCGGCGGATCAGGCCATCCTGGCCAGCGCCAAGGCCGGCATCGGCATTGATGACATCCTGGAGGCCGTGGTGGCCCGCATTCCGCCGCCCCAGCCCACACCTGCGCCGTCCTTGCAGGCGCTCATGTTTGATTCCAAGTTTGACACCTACAAGGGCGTCATCACGTATGTCCGCGTTTTCAATGGCGAACTGCGTCCCGGCATGCTGGTCAAGCTCCTGCACTCGGGAAAGACCGTCGAGGTGAAGGAAGTGGGGAGCTTCAATCCCAAACCCTACATCCGCGAGGCCTTGACCATGGGCGAGGTAGGGTACATCACGGCCAACATTAAAAGCCCGTCCGAGGTGAAAATGGGCGACACCCTCACCGATGCCCGGCACCCCTCGCCGGCCCTGCCCGGTTTCAAGGAGGTGCATCCGATGGTGTTCAGCGGCATTTATCCAATCAACACCGCCGATTACGAACACTTGAAGGCAAATCTGGGCAAGCTGCAATTAAATGACCCGGCCTTTGTTTATCAGCCGGAAAGTTCGGTGGCGCTGGGCTTTGGCTTCCGATGTGGCTTCCTGGGCTTGCTCCACATGGAGATTGTGCAGGAGCGGCTGCGCCGTGAATACGACATGGACATCATCGCCACGTACCCTTCGGTGGTGTACCGCGTCACCCTGACCGATGGAACAGTGAAGGAAATTGACAACCCTGTTTTTCTGCCCGAGCCTAATCATATCCAGACCATCGAGGAGCCCATGGTGCGGGCGTTTTTAATTTGTCCCAATGAGTATATCGGCGATTTGATGCTGCTCATTGCCGACCGCCGCGGGGAGGTTAAACATACGGAAACCATTGATCCACGCCGCGTGATGTTGACGGCCGAGCTGCCGCTCAATGAAATCCTGATCGATTTCCATGACCGCATTAAAAGCATCACCCGCGGCTACGGTTCAATGGATTACGAATTCATCGAACCGCGCGCGGCGGATATGATCAAGCTGGACATCCTGGTGAATGGCGAGCCGGTGGATGCCTTTTCCTGCATTGTGCATCGTTCCAAGGCCGAAAGCCGCGGGCGCGCGCTGGCGGCCAAATTGAAGGAGGTCATTCCTCGCCAGCAATTCCAGGTGGCCATCCAGGCGGCCATCGGCGGAAAAATAATTGCGCGGGAGACGGTAAAGGCCTTTCGCAAGGATGTCACCGCCAAGTGTTACGGGGGCGACATCACGCGCAAGCGCAAACTGCTTGAAAAACAAAAAGAAGGCAAGAAACGCATGAAATCCATCGGTTCGGTGGACATTCCGCAGGAGGCGTTCATTGCCGTGCTCAAGGCTTGAGGCCTTCCTGCCTATGGCATTGTTGTTGCATTGGTTTCTAAGTCACAACGTCCGCAACGCCATCGCGGCTGAGCGACACGTGCGCCGCACCTTGCGGGCGCAGGCTGATCTGGTCGCCCCGGCCGGCCATGAGGCCATCCTGGCGGCGTGTGCGGCGCTCCGCCAGACCGCCCGCGAAACCACCCACAAGCAAAAGTTGGCGGCAGCAGTGGAAGAGCTGGAAAAGGCCGCCGGCAAATGGCTCAAGCCCTACCCGCACGCCAGCCTGCGCGACAATATCGAGGTGTTTCTGGTGGCGATCGCCGTTGCCATGGCCATCCGCACCTTTTTCCTCCAGCCCTTCAAAATTCCCACGGGCTCCATGCAGCCGACTCTGTATGGCATCACCCACGAAAATTTGATGGGGCGGGAAGATGTGGCCATTCCCACAGGCTGGCAGGCATTTGTGGATTCGTGGTTCAAAGGCGTCAGTTATTTCCAGGTGGTGGCGGAATCGGGCGGTCAAATTCAAGACGTGCGCCCGCCCAAACGGTTCATCTTTTTCAATCTCTGGCAGAAGTTCAAAATTGGCGCGCAGGAGGTGACCCTGTTTTTTCCGCCGGATGACATTCTGCAGCGGGCCGGGCTGGTGGATTTGCACCGGCTTCCCGACGGGGCCTTTTATTTCACGCCCACCAGCCGCGAATTCCAGCCCGGCGAAACGGTGATGCGTTTGAAGGTCATCAGCGGAGATCATTTGTTTGTGGATCGGATGACTTATAATTTCCGGCGGCCCCGGCGCGGAGAAATCATTGTCTTCGCCACCAAAGGCATCCGGGATTTACCCCAGAACCAATATTACATTAAACGCATGGTGGCCATGGGGGGCGAGAAAGTGCGTATTGGCGATGACAATCATTTGATCATCAATGGCACCCGCTTGGATGCCAGCACCCCTAATTTTGAACGCGTTTATACCTTCGACCTCAATCATCCCCAAAAAGGTCAGTACTTTGGCCACATGAATCGGACGGTGGGCTTAAAGGTGGCCCAAATCCTGCGCGACCCGAGCCTGACCGCCCTGGCTTATCACTTCCCGGATGCCAAGGCCGAGTTCGTTGTGCGGCCCAAGCATTACCTGGCGATGGGCGACAACACCTTGAACAGCTCCGACTCGCGTAACTGGGGTGATCTGCCACAGGAAAATGTCATTGGGAAATCCTTTTTTGTGTATTGGCCCTTCGGCGAGCGGTTTGGTTGGGAACACCTGGCCAATAGCGAACGGAAATAAACACCGGTTTCCAAGGAGGTTAAGAGCTGGCTCCCGGAGCAGCGGTTTTGGGGATGGCGCGATGTTAAAGCCATTCTGGCGCAACACATTGTGTTTTAATTATATTCGCACAATTTATGTTATATTTAATATAGATGCTTGCGTTTGCTGAGCTGTCCATTGCGTGTTTCCTTTTCTGGCATTTCTCATCGTCAAGGACCATAGGCCTGAGCTCCAGCCGAAAGATTCCTCCGCCAAGGACGTTTTGATTGTCTTGCTTGGCGCCTTCCTTTACACCCTTAGCTGCCGATGCAAAACTCAAATCATCCCAAACCTCTCACGGTCAGAGATGCGTTGCGTGATTTCTGGCGTTCGTTCACCGACCTCGGTGTCTTACCCGGGGCGCTGTGGATTGTCATTGGCGTCTATGTCGTGGAGAGCATGGCTTACTTTGGCGTGCTAACACTCATGACGCATTACTTGTCCAATGACTTGCATTGGGGGGACAAGGCCGCGGGCGTCGCCGTCTCAGCTTTTACCATGCTGGTGACTTTATTCATGTTGGGCGTGGGAAGTTGGGCGGAAAAGCAGGGGCTTCGGCGGGCCATTTTGCTGGCTCTGGGGTTTAGCGCCGTGGGGCGGCTGGCTTATTGTCTGGCACCTTGGACCTCTTGGTCAACCGTCCTGGTTTTCACCAGCATCCTCCTGGTGGCCATGGGATCCGGCATATTGACGCCGTCTTGTTACTCCGGCGTCAAACAGTTTACCAACGAAAAAACCCACTCCATGGGATATGCCATGATCTACGCCTGGATGAACCTGGGCATTGTGGGCATCGGCGCATTGTCGGCTTGGATTCGTCCGGCGGTGCAGGAGATGATGGACGGGAAGGGGCAGGGCACTCCCCTGCCCTTTTTGGGATTTCTGCGCGACATTTCGGTAAGCGGCGCTCATGCCGTAAATTGGGTTTGTTTGGGGATCACACTGCTGGCCGGCGTGGGGTTTTGGTTGTTTATGACAAGACGCCAGGAAGCCGCACGGTTGCGCCCGGAAACAGACATCACGCCCAAGGTTCGCCGTACATTTCGGGAATTTTTGCGACATTATTTTACCGAAGGCCCCTTTGCCAATCCGCGTTTCCTGTTTTTCATTTTCATGCTGCTACCGGTGCGGACCTTGTTTGCCCACCAATGGCTGACCATGCCGGAATACATCTTGCGGGCCTATCCGCAAAACGTGGCCGATCGCATGGAGTGGCTGGTCAATTGGATCAACCCGCTCATCATCTTTTTCGGCGTGCCGATTTTGACCGCCTTAACCCGGCGGGTGCCCGTCTATACCATGATGGTGATTGGAACTTTGGTTTCCGCCGCCCCGACCTTTCTGTTGTGCGCTGGCCCGCATTTGGGACTCCTCATCATCTATTTTGTCATTTTCTCCATCGGCGAGGCGCTGTGGTCGGCCCGGTTTCTGGAGTACGCCGCCGAGCTGGCGCCCCCAGGACGGGTGGCACAATTCATGGGCCTGGCCAACATCCCTTGGCTGCTGGCCAAAGGCACCACCGGTTTGTATTCCGGTTATATGTTGGAAACGTTTTGTACCAAGGGTTTGCCACCCGAGCAACTGCACACGGAATGGATCTGGTTGATTTACGGCTGCTTTGCCATGAGCACGCCCGTGGGCCTGTGGCTGGCGCGCAAATGGGTGGCTGCCGGCCTGCAAACCAAACATTGATGCCCGGGCCTGCACCGCGTTAGTGTGGGGCTGCATGTGGTTGCGCGCCAAATGGCTTTTGCCCATAACCTCGCCTCCCCTGCGGGACGCGGCGGTGCAGATTTACCGCAATCGCATCGCCAGCGTGGGCCAATGGAGGGAGGTGCGTTCGCACGTGACTGGCAGCGTCCAGGACTTGGGAGAGGTCCTGCTCATGCCCGGTCTGATCAATGCGCATTGCCATTTGGATTACACGGCCATGGCCGGCAGGCTGCCTGCCCCGCGTTATTTCCCGGACTGGCTCAAAGGGATGTTGGCCTATAAAGCCCATTGGGGATTCAGTGAGTATGCCCAATCCTGGCTGGCCGGCGCGCGGATGTTGTTGGAAAACGGGACCACCACGGTGGTGGATATTGAAGCGGTGCCCGAACTGCTGGCCGACGTTTGGCAGGTTACGCCCCTGCGGGTTTTCAGTCTCTTGGAGCTGACCAACGTCCGCCACCGCCGGGAGCCTGCGGTGTTATTACAAGAGGCGCTAAAGTGGATCGCTCCCCTGCCCCGCCGCCGGTGCCGCCCGGGGTTGTCTCCGCATGCCCTTTATTCCACCACGCCTGCGCTGGTTCAGGCTGCTGCGGCTCTCTGCCGCAGACGGCGCTGGCTGATGGCGATGCACGTGGCGGAATCAGTGGACGAGTTTGAGATGTTCACGCGCCGCGCCGGGCGCATGTACGACTGGCTCGCGCCACAGCGCGACATGACCGATTGCGGCGGGCATACACCGGTTGAGAGATTGGCGGAGTTGGGCGTTCTAGCCCCCAACTTTTTGGCCGTCCATGTGAATTACGCCACTCCCCATGACGCTGAAGTGTTGGCACGCCACAAGGTCGGTGTGGTGCATTGCCCCTCCAGCCATCGGTACTTTAAACACCGGCCGTTTCCACTTGCTCTCTTGCTTAAGGCTGGGGTCAACGTATGCCTGGGCACGGACAGCCTGGCTTCTACTTTGAAGCAGTCTGGCCAGCCGCTGGAACTTAACCTGTTCTCTGAAATGCGGCAGTTGGCTGCTAAAAATCCAGAGTTGCCCCCGGAAGCCATCCTTAAGATGGCAACCCTGCATGGAGCGCGAGCCATCGGATTACAAAATCGCCTTGGGGAGCTTAAGCCGGGGGCCTATGCGGATTTGGTTGCGCTTCCTGCACCCGCCAGACTCCCCTGCCCCTTTGAATATGTTGTGCAGGCAGCCCCCAAGCCCCTGGGCGTCATGATAGATGGTAAGTGGCTAATGGAACCCCATGGGTACCATTAACTTACCGGCTTTATCGTTATAGAATCAGCCTTAAGGCTGTTTTTCTGTATTTTTTTTGTTGCACCCATCCTTGATTTATGCTCCACTAGGGATGTTGTCGTACCTACCGAACCCTCACCTTGGTTGTGCGACAGAGGCGAGCGACCACAATTAGTTGTGGTTTGTGCTTGCATCATCCACAACCTCTGGTAACCTGAGATCCATACTGGCATGTATCTTAAGAATCTTACGGTTTTAGGGTTCAAGTCCTTTGCGGACAAGACTACGCTAAACTTCCTGCCGGGAGTCACCTGCATCGTTGGCCCCAATGGGTGTGGTAAGTCGAATGTCTCGGACGCAATCCGTTGGGTCTTGGGTGAGCAATCTGCCAAAGCCTTGCGCGGGGGCGAGATGGCGGATGTAATTTTCAACGGAACCGACTCCCGGAAACCGCTGGGCATGGCCGAAGTGTCTCTCACCATCGGAGACGTGGACGAGGAGCATTTGCGGGCGGCGGGGGTGGAGATGAGTTACAACGAGGTCACGATTACCCGCCGCGTATTCCGGGATGGCGGCAGCGAGTATTTCATTAACCGTACCCCCTGCCGGTTGAAGGACATACAACAATTGTTCATGGGCACGGGGGTGGGCCGGACAAGTTACAGCATCATGGCCCAGGGCAACATCACGCAAATCCTTTCCAGCCGGCCGGAAGAGCGCCGCCTGGTGTTTGAGGAGGCAGCGGGGATCACCAAATTCAAGGCCCAGAAAAAAGAAGCGTTGCGCAAGCTGGAATACACGGAACAGAACCTTTTGCGGGTGGCCGATTTAATTAAAGAGGTTAAACGCCAGATCGGCTCACTGCAACGCCAGGCGGGCAAGGCCCGCCGCTACCGGCAGCTCATGCAGGAGCTGCAACATCTGGATACGCAACTGGCCCGCCACCAGTATGACGTGCTGCAGGGAGAAATTCGGGAACGCCATGCCCGGCTGGTTGAAATCCAGCGCGATTTGGAGCTGGGCGCCGAGGCGTTGCTGCGGCAGGAAGATGAGCTGACCCAACTGCGCCAGCAGGCGGCCGAACTGGAACAGCAGATCAATCTGGCCCAGCAGGAGGGCCTGCAGATCAAGGCGCAAATTGAGCGTCATGAGAGCCGGATTCAGTTCAACGAGGAGCGCATCCGGGAATTGGAGGAGCAAAATGCGCGGGCCTTGCGCGACATTGCCGAAGCCCGGGAGCGCCGTCTGGCCTCTGAAACTGAGCTGGAGCAGGTGAATGCCCGGTTACGCGAAGCCGAAGAAAACCTGGCCCGCCAGCGGGAGAATCTGGCCGAGCGGCAGCGGGCCGTGCAGGCGGTGGAAGATTCCCTGCGCCAGCGGCAGGAGGTTTTGCGTCAGACCCAAAGCGAAGCTTTTGCGGCGGCGCAGAAGCTGGCGCAAACGCGCAATGCCATCACCGTGCTGGAGCTGCAAAAACAGGGCAACCTTGCCCGCTTGGAGAAACTGTCAGCGGAAAAAATCCAGTTGGAGGAGGAACGGGGACGGCTGGAAGAGCGTTTGCGCCACTTTGCGGCCAGTGTGGAAGAGGAGAAGCAAAACGTCTTGCTCCAGCGCAGCACCGTGGAGGAACGCCAGCGCCGCCTGCGCGAGACACAACAAGAATTGGCGCTGGTGGTGAACGAGGTGGAGAACTGGCTGCGGGAACAGGCAGGTTTGCGCGCGCGGTTGAATACCCTGGAACAACTGGCGGAATCCCATGAAGGTTTCAGCGCCGGCGCGCAGGCGGCGTTGAAAAAAACAGAAGCCGTTTTGGGCTCGCTGGCCGATCGCATCCAGACCGCCGATGAACACATCACGGCAGTGGAATCTGCCCTGGGCCATCACTTGCAGTTGGTGTTGACCGAGCGTCCGGAGACTGCGCGGCAGATTTTGGAGGAATTGCGCCAGGAGAAGAAGGGCAAGGCCAGTGTGGCCGCCCTTGCTTTGACCAACGGCCACCACGCGCCGCCGGTGGAGGATGGCAGCGCGGCCCCCGGCGAGGCCATCACGCGCCTGATTCAAGCGGATGAGGTGGCGCAGCCGTGGGTGAACGCGTTGTTGGGGCGCACGCGTCTGGTCGCTGATTTGAGCGTGGCCACCTCGGCCTGGCAGGAACACCCCGGCCAGTGGGATTTTGTCACGCCCCAGGGCGATCTGCTCAGCCGTCACGGCATCTTTACCGGCGGGGCCGCCGCCAATGGGCATCAAGCCTCCTCGATTCTAAGCCGCAAGAATCAGATGCAGAGTTTGCGGGCGGCCCTGGCCGGCTTGCAGGAAAAACTTAACGATTGCAACCGCCGCAAGGGGGTGTTGCAGGCGGAACAGACCGCCCTGCAGGCAAGCCTGCAACAGGCGCAGACCGAGCTGAGGGCGCAGGAGGTGTCCGTGGCCACGCATCAGGGTGAATTCAACGCATTGCAGAATTCGCTCCGGGTGCTCCATCAGAAAATTGACACCGTGGTCTATGAAATCCAGAGCCTGGCCAGCCAGGCCCAAGAGGGCCAGCAACAACATGCGGCGCTGGCCGCCCAGGCGGCGGAGTGCGAGCGGCAGGAGCAGCAACTGCAGGCCAGACTGGCGGAGGAAAGCGCGGGTTTGGAGGCTCTGCGCCAGCAACGTGAAAGCGCCCATGCCGCGCTGACCGAGGCTCGGGTGGCCGTGGCCACCCAGGAACAACTGCGCGCCGCCTGCTGGCAGCAGCGCGGGCCGCTGGAACAGCGCATCAGGGAATTGGGCCAGTTGGTCGGTCAGCGTGAGGCGGAAATTGGTTCCGGCGCCCAGCGTCACGCGCAGGCGCAAGCGGAAATTGAAGACAGCCGCCGTCAGATGGAGCGCCTGGCCCACGAGCGGGAACAGATCAGCGAACGCACGGCCATGCTGCAGCAGCAAAAGAGTCTCCTGATGACTTCGCTCAACCAGCGGGAAGAGCAATTGCGGTCCGAGCGCAAGCGCCATAATGATTTACAGCAGCACAAGGCGGCGGTGGAAGTTGAACTGGCCCAACGAAACATGGCGGTGCAAAACCTGCGCGAGCGCATCCAGCAGAAATACCAAATCAATCTGGACGAAGTGCGCAGCGAGTGCATCACCATCACCTATGCCGATGAAGGGCCGGCGCGGGTGGAAACGCTGACCCCGGAGCAAATGGCCGCGGCCGGTGTGGCCACGGATTGGAACGCGGTGGCCGAGCAGGTGGCGGCTCTGCAAAAGCGCATCGAAGAGATGGGGCCGGTCAACCTGGTGGCCATCGAGGAGTATGAGGAAACCGAGCAGCGTTACAAATTCCTCAGCACCCAGCACGAAGACCTGGTGGCCGCCAAGGCCCAATTACTGGAGGTCATCCAGCGCATCAACAGCCAGACGCGCGAAATGTTCACCGAGACGTTCAACAAAATCCGGGAAAACTTCCAAGCCATGTTCACTGAGATCTTCGGCGGCGGCAAGGCGGATTTGCGGCTGGTGGATGAAGGGGACGTGCTGGAAAGCGGCATCGAGATCGTGGCGCGGCCGCCGGGCAAGCAATTGCAAAGCATTTCCCTGCTTTCCGGCGGGGAGCAGACCATGACGGCGGTGGCGCTGTTGTTCTCCATTTATCAAGTCAAGCCCAGCCCCTTCTGTGTGCTGGACGAGCTGGATGCGCCCCTGGACGAGTCCAACATCAACCGCTTCATCAAGGTGCTGCAACGGTTTTTATTGCACTCGCAGTTCATCATCATCACCCACAACAAACGCACGATTGGCATGGCCGATGTGCTCTACGGCATCACCATGCAGGAAAACGGCGTGAGCAAGGTCGTGAGTGTCAAGTTCCACAAGGCGGATGCTTCAACCTCCCCTGCCCCGGAGGGGGAAAACCAGGCCGCCGCTCCGCCAGCCGAGAACGCCTCGACAGCCGCCTCAGTCGGCACACCGGCAGGATCTGTTGGGGACGTGGTATTGGTGAAGTGAGCGGGCCGGGCTGGCGGGATTGAGCGCGGCCTTTAAGGGCGCACTTCAATCGTCAAAGCCACCGGTTCACTGGTGTTCTGGCCGCCATAGGAGACGCCGCCGGAATCCACGCCGTACACCAGGACTTCCACCGTGCCCACCGTGGCGGCCGGCTGGCAGCTTAAAACGCCCTGTGGGCTGATGGCGGGTTGCAATCGGAACAAATCCTTGCGGGGGCTGACCACTACAAAACGTAAGGTCTGTGCACTTTCATTCTCCGGGCCGTTGAAGCAGCCAGCCCAGTTGATTACGGGTATAGATTGGGTGGTTGGCTCGGCGTTCAAGACCACCCGGTTGGTGAGAAGGGCGATGACGGGGGGATCGTTTACCCCGTACACCAACAGGGAAAAACTGCGGCTGGCGCTGTTGGTGCCGTCACTGACGGTGAGCGTTATTAGGGTGCGGCCAAATTCATTAGTGGCGGGCCGGGCCACGAGCACACGGTTGGTGCCGGCCCCTTCCACCCGCAGGGCGGTGGGCGGCAGCAGCACCTCGTTGGTGGAGGCAAAACTAAATGTCAGGCTGTCAGGCGGAGACTCCAAATCGCTAACTGTGAAGTCCCAGCGAATTTCCTGATCTTCGTAGCCGGTTTTGCCGGGAAGGTAACCCAGCACGGGCGGATCATTTACATTTTCCACACGGATCAGGAATTGTACGGGGGCAGAGAGATTCTGGCCGCCATTGGCCACCGGGCCATTATCCCGCCCCACCAGCGTTACCAAGGTCTCACCAAATTGATTTTTCGCCGGCATAAAACGCAGGGCGCCGCCGCTGATGATGGCGGGCTGCGCGGCAAACAAGGTCGGTTGCGCGGCAGTCAGTTGAAAGCGCACAGCCTGCCGTTGCTCATCCAACGCGGAGGCCGGACCGCCAACGGCGCGGGTGATGAATCCCGGCACGGTGAAATAGCCTGAGTCCTCGGGGGCCACCACCACGTTGGTGGCCAGGCTGATTTCCGGGGGATCATTGACGGGCAGGATGGTGACGGCAATTTTGGCCGGGGCCGAGTAGCGCTGGCCATCAAAGGCGAAATACTCAATGACATCACGCCCGTTGGCATTGGTGTGCGGCCGATACCAATAAACGTCAGGCGCACGTTTAAGCGTCAGGGTGCCGTTGGTGGGGCCGGAGCCAAATTGAAACTGGAGAGGTCCGGTGCTGCCGCGCAGGCGGATTTCCAGGGGCCAGTCCTCCAACGTCGTCAGTTTCATGGGCAGGACGCGGGGTTGATAGTTATTGAGCAGCACGGCCACTTCGTCCGAACCCCACTGGGCCACCACCACATCGGCGAAGGTGTCTTTGTTAAAGTCGCCCAAGGCCAGTCCGCCAGGCAGACCTTGCAACCAGTAAAAAGCGCCCTGATCCTGATAATAATTCTGGAATGTGCCATCGCCCAGTCCCAGCAGCACCTTCAGGCTGCTGTCGGCCTCGTCACTGACCACCAAATCAAGCAGGCCGTCCCGATTGATGTCCGCCGCCAGGAGGCCGGCAGGGCTGCCCCCCAGCCACACCTGGTTGGTGGCCGCAAACAGTCCCAGGCCCACGTTGCGCAGAACGACCAGCAGACCGTCACTGTGCGCCACAGCCAGATCCCGGCGTCCGTCCCCGTTGAAGTCGCCGGCGGCCATGGCCCGCGGGCCGGTACCGGTGATGTAGGTATGTTGTGATAAAAAGCCGCCGTTTCCCGCTCCCAACAAGATTCTGATCGTCCCCTGGCCGTATTCGGCCACCGCGATATCCGGCCGGGTATCGGCGTTGAAGTCATCAGCCAGCAACGCCAGGGGTTGAGTGCCCACTGGGATGGACGTGGAATTACGAATCCACCCCACCCCGTTGCCAAAATGAATACCCAAAGTGTTATCGTCAAAGTGCGTGCAGAGGACGTCCGGTTTGCCGTCCTTATCGAGATCGGTCACGGCGACGGCAGTAACGTTGCTGCCTGAGGGCACGTGGAAGGGCGAGGCAAAGGTGCCATCGCCGCCCCCGATTAAGAGGCTGATGCGGTTGTCGCGCCCCCCTGCCACCACCAGATCCAAGCGACTGTCCCGATTAAAATCGCCGGTAGCCAGATGGGTTACCACACCCCCAATCGGCAATTCCACAGGGGCCGCCAATCCCCCCTGCCCATTGCCAAAAAGCAGTGAAATTGAATTGCCGGCCGCATTGGCACAAGCCGCATCCAGTTTGCTGTCCCGATTGAAATCCCCTGTGACCACCGCCACCGGTTGCGCCCCGGCCCGATAATTGAGCGGAAACTCGAACAGGTAAGGAGCCACGTCATTGACAATTCCGACGGTTACGGTCACTGGCGCGGTGCGAACCAGGATTCCGTTGACGAGATAGCCAATCTCGAAAGTGTCCATACCGTTGAAAAAGCCGCCTGACAAGTAGCGCACACGCTGGTCAGGCAGTATGGTGGCTGTTCCAAAACGTGGTGCCCGCACGATGACGTAATTTAATGCCTGGCCCAAGGTATTCGTCAGCGGCCCGGCCAAAAATTCCAGGGGTTCTCTTTCCAGCACACTTCGCGTCACCGCCGTCAGCGGCGGAGCGGCGGCGGCAGGCAAAACAATCACGGCGAAGGATTGAGTGGCGCTCAGCGGGGGCAGGCCATTATCCGTGACCACCAGTTGCACCGACTGCGTCGTTCCGGCGTCCAAATTTTGCGGACGCCAGCGCCACGTGCCGGTAAGTTCCTCCAGAGACGCATTGGTTGGCCCGGCAAGCATCTGCCATCGCAAGATTTGCGGCGGGGCTTCAGCGTCCCAAGCCACATTGGTGACCCTCAACTCCTCGCCGGTAATGGCCACCAAGTTGGAAGCTGCAGCCGCCAGCACGGGGGCGGTGTTTTGTCCATGAACAACAACGGTAAAGGCCGTGGTCGCACTGGCCGGTGGGATGCCATCATCTGTAACCTGTACATGGATGGTGAAAGTCTGGCCGGTATGCGACAAAGTGGGCGTCCAGTTAAAGCGCCCGTCTGGCGTGAGGGTGGCGCCGGAGGGAGGCGTTTGGGCAAAGGCGTATGTCAAGTACTGTGCCGGCCAGTCGTCATCGCTCGCGTTCAAAGCAAGGTTCAGGTTTTGCTGGGCGGCTACGGCGAAGGGGCCGAGTTGAGGAAACCGCGGCGGAGTATTGGACTCCAGAACCGTGATGCGAATGATTTGAGAATCCATCAGGGGCGGCTGGCCATCGTCAATTACCCGCACGGTCAGGGCATATAATCCTGGGCCCTGGATTTCCGAGGGCGTCCAGGTCAACAGGCCGTTGGTGGGGTTGATCTGCGCTCCCAAGGGAGGCTCGCCTCCCAACGAAAAACGTAAGCTCTGCCGGGGCAGATCTCCGTCAGTGGCACGAGCCAGAAGGGCAAAATGCTCGCCTTCATAGATGACAAAATCACCACTGATAAGGAGCTGCGGGGCACTATTCACCTTTTCCACGGTAACGGAAAATGACTGGGTAACCGATAACGGCGGGGTGCCGTTGTCGCGCACCCGGACGGTGAAGGTGTAGGTCTGGCCACCCTGCTCCTCAGTGGGCAGCCAGGAAAACGTGCCTTCCGGCGTCACGCTGGCGCCCGGCGGGGCGCCGGGTTCCAGCGTGAATACAAGATTTTGTCCCGCATCCGGATCCGAGGCTTGGAAGGAAAAAGTCAAGAGGGTGCCCTCAGCCACCACCTGGTTGGGCAAGGGCGCCAGCGCGGGCGGGGAGTTGGTAAAGTTGAGCCGGTTGGGAGTGCGCGGGGTGGCAATATTCATCGGCCCAATGTATTCAGCGCCATCGGGAAATCGGCCCTCGCTGCGATCTGGGGCCTGCGGCCCAAATACCACCAAATCCACCAGCGTGCCGTCCGGGCCATACAAGCCGATGCTTTCTCCGCTGGCGCTCAAACGGAAATTCGCATGCAAGTCTCCGCCGCTGTTTTGCTCAGGCTCGCCATCGGCCCAAACCAATAAATAACTGCGCGGGGGCATGAGGGTGCCCTGCGGGATGCGCCACTTGAAGGCGTTGGCCAAATCATCGGAGAGGTAGTAACCTGAAAGGTCTGCGGTAGTGTTGCCGGCATTGAATAATTCAAACCAGTCTTCGAAGTTGCCATCCGCAGGATCGGCCAGGGCGCTGACATTATCCGCCATCCACTCATTGATGAACACCGAAACAGGCGGGTAAGCCGGGTTGTTGGTTGCGCCTGGTGTGGGCAGGGCGAAGATTTGTCGTCTGGCTGCCCGGCCATCGGGATACAAACCGTAACTGCGGTCCGGTCCCGGCACGCGGAAGTTTAAGTGGTGCACCAGGCTGGTTTGCCCACCCACTAGCCGGGCCAGAGCTACACTGCCGGTGGGCGAGGTCAACCGGAAGGAGGCATGCAACTCGTTGGAGCTGGTTTCGCCGGGTTCACCGTCAAGCCATACGGTCAAAAATTGCCTCGGCCCGATGGAGGCGTTGGTAGGAAAAGCCCACTGGGCAAGGTTGGTGAACTGGCTGGCCAGGTAAAACCCCGAAAGGCTGACGGTATTGGTGCCGCTGTTGAAAAGCTCCACCCATGGCTCGGCTTCGTTAAAACGATCCCGCAGGCCAGAAACGTTCAACGGTTGAACTTCGTTGAGCCATAATGACGGGAAGGCAGGCAGGGAGGTGGCGACCGAATTGGGTGCGCCCGGAGTGGCCCGTTGGACCTGGGCGGCGCCCAAATTGGCATCAATGCGAATCCAACTGCCGGAGAACCGGATCGTTAATGGCCCGCCGCTGGCTCCCGGCAAATACCAGAAACTCAAGGTATAAGTTTGTCCCTGGGTCAGGCGGCTGGAGGCATCCTGCCAGATGGAAGAATCACGAGTGGTGCCGCCGCTGGAGGCCATGAGATGTAAACTGGAATTGCCGCTGCGCTTGACTGCGGTATCAATATAGGAGCCCGCATGGTTGGCGGATACATTCCACGTGCCGGCCAAAGGACTTTCAAAATCGCCGTTGACCAGCAGGTTGGCGCCGGAGTCCGGATTGCTTCCAGCCACCAATTTCAAATCGTCAATGTAACAATCGCCGGCGGTTTGGAGATACACATAAATGACCCCGCTGCCGGCAACCCCGCTGGCGGAAATGAACCGCCATGCTGGCGGCGCAGCCAGGTTGGTGGTCAGAGCGGTCCAATTGGCAGCCCGGCTGTTGTCCTGGGCCGCATCGCGCAGTTGCAGGGATGCCCCCTCTTGGGCGCCTACGACCGGCCAGGGTGGCATGGTCTCATAATAAACCTCGTCCACGACCTCCAGCAGGTTGGTATCTGAGGCCGGTTTCTCCAAACGAATGACTTCCCCGTCCTTGTCCAAATTGCCGCCAAACTCCCCGATGACGGCTGGCGAAGCGCCATAAGCAGTGTTGAAGGCGGCAATGCTTTTGGCCACCACCAGGTAACCATTGGGTTGAATGATGGTGCCGAGAGGGAATTGATAATCCACGCCATGCAACCGCCAGTTGGACAGATCGAACGCATTGTTTTGCGAACGATTATAGATTTCCACATATTCCGCCCCCGGCCAGGGGGGTTGGTACATGATCTCATTAATAACCAAAACGTCTGAAGGGGATTCCGGCGTGCCAGTATAGGTCACCGTGCGGGTGGTGGTGGACAGGGTTTGTCCCCGTCCATTCAGCGCGGCCACGGTGAGCGTTTGCGTGCCGGGCTGCAAAGCCCAGGAGGCTGTCCAATTAGTAACCGTTGTCCATACCACCGGCACGGGTATGCCGTTGATGGTAATGGATTCAACCTCGATGGGGGCGGTGCCGGAGAGCGTCAACAAGTTGCGGTTGGTGGTCCAGTTCCCGCCGGGCAATGAGGTGACCTGAAAAGGGCTGGCGATTTGCGGCAGCACGGTGTTTTGCAGGTATTGCAACCGCCCGCTGATGTAATTCTTAATGTTGTCCGGCGCCGAAAGGCTGATGCCGTTGGCGCGCAAGGCATTGTAGCGATAGTCTAAAATGGTATTGGAGCGCGAGGGCTGCAGTGGCCCTTCCGCCGCGTCCTTAATGGCTCGCCAGTAGGCCCGGGCGAAGGGGGGATGGCTGAAGAGCCGCGAAAGAGGCCCATCAGTAAAACCGAACAAACCGTCGGTGGGACTGCCGGAATAAAAGGCGAAATCAATATCCCAGATTAACATCTTCCAGGTGCCGCCCTGGGGCATGTAGGTGTACATATTTTGGCCGCCACCATTGCCATAACTGTCCCAGTTGCCCACCAGTTTTTCCACCAGGAAATGGCGGGCCCATTGGTTGACATCTATGACGGCCTCAATGGCCCGCGTGTAATTTTCTCCACTCGCGGAGGTGTTGGCGGCGTCCACCAGGCGGAAGAGGTTGGTGTAGTTGTTGCCCTGGTTGCCATAGGCACGCTTGCTCCACGTCCACCGATACACCGCCAGTTTTTTCTGTCCGCCGGTGGTGGTGTAATTGCCAAGGTTGGCCCCTGCGGCTGCGAAAGTGCTGGCCTGGTCGTCAAATTCAAACCAAATCTGGATTTTATGCAAATCGCCGCGTGGTTGATCCGGATACCACGTTTGGACAAATTCCCGGTTGGGCTGTTGCACATCCTCAATGGTGGGATCGCCACGCCGATTACCGTTGACGTAGAAATGCACCGGACGACGATAGCAATACGGCAGGCCCAGTTGATAAGCCAGCCAGTAGGCATGTTGCTCGCCCTGGGCGGTGCCGTCCCCTCCCCCATTGCCCGGCCATTGGAGAGTCAGTTCCTCACTGCCCAGCAAGGGCTCATCGGGAGGAAAACTCAAGGCGAAGTCGCAGAACCCCGACAGGGGCGAGTTGAAGCCCGGTGAATGCCAGGGACTGCCACTGTACTGGTTGCCAGCATTATAAATCACCCGCGAATTGCCATAGACAAAAGTACCGTCCAGCGGATCATTGCTGAGTTTCTCACGGGTGGTCCATTGATTAATGGTCTTCTGGGTCAGCCACATGCGATACACGCCCAGTTGCCCGGAAGGAGTGGATTCACCCCAACGGATCAAACATTCGCGCTCGGGGGCGTCCTCAGGAAACTGCCGGGTCAAGCCGTACAGATCGGCCGCCAGAATGTAAAAGGCTGCTACTGCTCCTGATGATTGGGCGGGAATGGAAGCTGAGTAATAGCCAGCGCCGTGGTAGGACATGGCCACACTATTCCAATTGGTGGCGGGGTCCACCCGGTAACGCACAAACAAAGCGGACAGACCGTCCGGATCAAAAACCCGCGCAATGACCCGCACCGTCTGGCCGGCGGTGGGTAATACCGGACTATGGGTGACGTCCATGATCACCGGGGCTCCATTTCCCAGCGGCCGGCTGGCACGGCCTGGGGTGCCGAAATTGCTCTTGGACAACATGTTGCCGGTAGCTTCGAGGTAATTACCTCGCAAACGCAGCAGAATTTCTGGATGTCCCTTGAGCCACTTGACCCGGGCACGAATCGTGGCCGTTTCGCCGGCATTCAATGTGCGAGCCAGGCGGGTGCGAATGCGGTTGGCCCCCGTGTCACCGCGGGAGCTGGCGCGCACATAGAGGCAGCCCGGGCCGCCGTAACCTTGCAGCGGCTCCCAACTGGAGCGGCAATGGGTGCCTTGAAAGAACCATCCGCTGGCGTCCTGGTTAAACGAGCCGTTCAACACCAGATTGGTGCCACCGGCAGGGATGACCTCGACATCGTCCACCAGACACTCCCCCGGCCCCAGCAGGAGTACCTGCAAAGAGTCAGCGGTATCCATGCCGTTATCCAACACACCCGTGTGCTGAATCACCACCCAATCCGACTGGCCAGATTCGTCGGAACCCCGCCAGGCCATGGCCCAGAGGCCGTTAACCCGGGGGTCCACCAGCTCCTGACTGCTGCCGCCGCCACCCGTCCATGCCGGCCAGCGGCCGCCAGCCTGAAAGCGCGCTTGATGGACCACCACCTCGTATTTGGCTTCCGCCACCTGGGCATTTTGATTGGTGTAGAACAGTTGGACCGGCTTTTCCAGACGCAGCCAGCCGCCGCGATTGGCAAGGCGCCCCTGGTAATCTCCCACGGAGTTCTGGGCATTCAGATTGGGGTAGCGCGTCCGCAGGTAACTGGTGTTCGCGCCAATGACGAGAAAGCCGCCCGGTTGGATGACGGTAGGGTTGGGGAAGGTATAACTGACATCTCCGCGAATTCTCCATTTGCTGAGGTTGACCGGCTGCGAGCCCGGATTGTGCAATTCAATAAATTCATCATCGGCATTTTCAGTGATGGGATCGAACATGATTTCATGGATTACCACTTCCGGCGTCAGCGGGGCGGCATTGGCCCGTCCTGCGGTAGGGGTGGTCAGGTGGGAGAATTCGATGCCGCCATCCGGGCTGCGGCCCCAAGAGCGTCCAGCCTCCACCCCCGGATACTTTACCGCATCAATCACCCTGATCTGCGAAGGATCTCGCAAGAATAGCTTGCCCCCCTCTGGATTGAGCGACCAACCCAGTTGACTTTGGGAAATGGCCAAAAAGCCCATGCCGGGTATGACGGTATTGGCTGGAAATACATAGCGGTTGGTGCCTGTTTCATCCGTGAGAATACAACCGGAGAGATTTAATCCGCCTGCAGCGTAGTTGAACAACTCGAGGAAGGGCTGCTCTCCCTGTCCGGGATAGGGCATCACCTCGTTGAACATGATGGCGCGGTAGAGATTAACCATCACGGGTTCGTCAGTGCCCGGTGAGCCACCGAGGCGTTCACTGGCGGCCCAGGCCCGCGGATCGTTGGCCCCATAAGAGGGCCGGGCGAGCACCAGCGAATGTCCCCCGCCGTCGGCAGCGGCCGGCCAGGGCCAGTCGTCGGAATATTCCACCTCAAAGAGCACAGCCCCCAGATGATTGCGCAGGCGCAAGGTGCCTCCTTCGTTTTGCAATCGGCCGCTGAACGGTCCCAGGACCCCGCTGATTCCATAAACCGCTTGTACATCCGCCGGCACCGCGGCCACCACCAAACGACTGTTGGCTTGTATGACAGTACCTGTGGGGAATGTGTATTCGACTGCGCCCGTAATGCGAAAACCACCGATTTCTTCCGGCCACAACTGGGCATTGTAAATTTCCAGAAATTCCAAATCCCGGCCGTCGCTGCGGTTGGTGGGGTTATACATGATTTCGCTGATCACCAGCGGGCCGTTGCGGGTGGCCGGGCCGGCCGGTTCGCGGGCGGGCCAGCGTAAAGCTGAATCCAGCGGGGTCACGCTCAAACTGATGGTGCGGGTGCTGTTGGCCGGGATGGTGTTGGGGGTGGTGGCGCGATCACGCACGTTGTTAACCGTGACGGTCACGGAAGTCACATTGGTCAGCGGGGTGGTGTATAGAACCACCGTTCGCGTGTCCGGCCCAAAACCGGCACCCAAGACTTGAAACCCACTAGCAATGGAATAGTTGGCGGGGTTGGTGGCGGAAGCCGCCTCGAGCGGTTCCGAAAAGAGGAGCGACAACACCTGTGGATGTCCCAGCCAGGCACCGGATTGGAAAACCGGCGGGGTGATGTCGGCGGTCACGGTGAGTGTGGCGACGAGGGAATTGGTGCCGCCGTAGGCATTGGTAATGGCACATCGGAAGGTTGCGCCATTGTCGCTCAAGGCCACCGGCCCCACCG
This sequence comes from Verrucomicrobiia bacterium, assembly GCA_026414565.1. Classification (NCBI taxonomy): domain Bacteria; kingdom Pseudomonadati; phylum Verrucomicrobiota; class Verrucomicrobiia; species Verrucomicrobiia bacterium. The sequence goes on along the minus strand of JAOAIT010000018.1, from coordinate 216,692 downwards.
TAAGCATGGCATTGGTACCCCCCGCCACCGGCAGGCCGTTTTTATACCACTGGAAAGTAGCGCCGATATAGCGGGCCAAGGCCACGGAGAAGCTGCCGGAGCCGCCCTCCACGACGCTGATATTTTGCGGTTGCGTGGTGATTGTGGGCGGTCCCAGGCCATAGGGAACCGCGTAAATGGCCGGAATAGGATCAGCGTTATTCTGCAGGGGCTGCTGCCCGGGCATTTGCCAGGCCACGGCCAGATTGTCCCCCCCTGCCCCTTCCGCCTGCAAGGCCTCGATGTAATACCGGCGGCCATTGGTCAAAACAATGCCGGCCGAGCGTTGATTGGGTTCTTTATTGTATTCGCGGGCGGCGGTCCAGGAATTGACGCTGGCTATTAATTGTTTATTGGCCGGGTTTTCATCGGAACTAAGGAACAACTGCCCCTGATCATCGCTGGCGATATAAAAATAATAGGTGCCGGTGACCGGAGGGATGAGTAGGGCCCGAAGCCGGGTGCCGTAATAATCAGAAAATTCCCGGGGACACTCAAAAAATTGAGTTAAAACTTCCTCGAGGTCGGGGTTGTTGGGGTAATTGGGAGCGCTGGTAAGGGCGGATATTGTGCCTGTGCTGATTCCCCTAAAAACCTCCCGCAACACCCCATTGGTGGTTTGGCCGTGAGCGGTGACTGCATACCCTAAAACCATACCGACCACCACCGCCGCGGTCGCGGGAGCACGAAAAAACTTCATGGTTGTCACCCAAATGTAGCACAAATGCGTTTTCGGGGACAGGAAATTAACATGAAATAGGCACTTTCAGGCAACTTAATTGCCTGTCAGATAAATTATGACAACGTCGGTCAGATCCGCGGCGGATTTACTCCAAGCCCAGAATGCGGCGCCCTTCCACGCTGATCATGGACTGATGCCAGGGCGGGTCCCACACCACTTCCACATCAGCCTCTTCCACGCCCGGCAGGCTCAAGATTTTTTCCTGGGCATCGCGGGCAATGACCGGCCCCATGCCGCACCCTGGAGCGGTCAGGGTCATTTTGACGGCGACTTTGCTCCGGCCGGAGGGGGTGGGTTCAATGTGCAGATCATACACCAGGCCCAAATCCACAATGTTCACCGGGATTTCCGGGTCATAACAAGTCTTGAGCACCGCCCAAACGGCCTCTTCGGTGAGGGGGCCGGAGGCTTCGGCAGCCGCCGGGGCGGACTGGCCCACCTCGGCGCCGAGTGCATCGGCGTCCTTGGCGGCGATACGAAACAACCCATGGGGGGTATAGACGGTGTAGGTTCCGCCCAAGGTTTGCGTAATTTGCACTTGCGTGCCTTTCGCCAGGACGGCCCGCTCGCCGGAGGGAATCTGCACCGCCTCACAATCGCGCTTAAGTTCTATCGTAGTTCCGTATTCCATAAGTCTGTTTCAGTGATTTGAAGTTAGCGCGCACGCAGTCGGGCTGCTATTAAAATTGTGCAGGTCACGGAGTTGCGCCGGGGGCGGGTATGGAAACATCCTCTCCGGGAGCGGGACCAACTCCCGGCTGGCCCGATGCAGAGCCGTCCAGATCGGAGATTTTATTACGGCTGGCCTCAACCTTGATGTAATGCAGAACCACGGGCGCCAGGATCATGCCCGGAATTCCCATCAGTTGCTCCCCCAGCACCAAACCCAACAGAGTCAACCACATGGGGTTTTTGATGCGCTCCCCAATGATTTTACTGTTCAGGAAGTATTCCAGTTTGTGAATCACCACCAGAAAAACGAGCGCAAACAAGGCCATTTGCGGCGAAATGGTAAAACCCACCCCAATGATCAAGGTGTTGCTCATGAGGTTGCCAATGATGGGCAGGAGGCCACAGAGAAAGGTAAAAATAACCAGCACCGGCAGATGCGGAAAATGATTGTACGCCAGAAATATGGCCGTGAGGGTGGTATTGATGGCCGAGATGACCAACTGGGCCCCAATGACCGTGGCAAAACTGCGGTAAAACGTTTTGAATCGCAAACCCAGCTCGCGACTGACGAGGGCATATAAACTGTCGGAAACGGCATGTGGATCACCTTCCACCTGCCAGCGGGCATTAATGAACAGGCTGGCCGCCACGACCAGACCGATGATGAGGGAGGCAATTTCAAACAATACCCGGCGCACGTAGGTTCCCAGATTAGCGAAACGATCCTTGATTTCTTCCACCGCCAGTGACTTCAAGCTCTCATAATCTGTAAAAGGCAAATCAATCTCCTGTTTCTGGGCATAGTCCACGATGGCGGGGATGGTTTTTTCGGCGATGGCCGGGAACGCCACCACGGCCTGGCGAGTGAAATAAAACAGACCATACCCTATAGCCATCACGACCAAGACATACAAAACCAAGGCTACCGCCTTGCTGCGGCCAAAACTGAAAACCCGCAGGGCAAAATAACCAAAGAGGGCCGTCAGCACGAGCGTGGCGAGGTGTAATACTCCAATGAGCAGCAGCAACACCGCCATCAGCACATAGGATATTCGCGCTTGTTTCGTTAGCATGAAGCAAGTCCCATTTCTGGCCACCCTAGGGCAAGACTGTCATCAATTCCTTTTAACCGATGGCTAATTTTCTGCCGAGTGCAAGCCGCCGGCACCTGCCCGAAAGGCAATGTTGCCCTGCTCGGGACGCTCCGGATTGGCCTGTGCACAATTCCAAAGACAGGCGCCACAATGCACACACTTTTCGCGGTCAAATAGGGGAACCCCATGCGGACCAGGGGCAATGGCCTGGCCGGAGCACAGTTCGACACAAACTTGCGTCCCGCAGCTTTCGCACAGGCGAGGGTACAGAAACAACACATGATCGGCATAACCGGGCGGCGCCTGTACCTTGCCGCCCATCAGCAGGGCATCCTGATGCGACACGAGCAACCGGCCATCGTACTCAATGGGCGGCCAACCTGCCCGTTCCATCAGGGCACCGTGAACTGAAGTCCCGCGGCTGTGGCATTCTTGGCGAATCCGCGCGATTTCCTCCGGTGCAATTTTACCGGCGTAATATTCTTCCAGGGTTGGCACCCGGCCATGGGGAGGCAGAGGACGGCCTTTCACGGCCAGTTTGCCCTGAGTTAAACCGGCCAGCGCCATGCCCATCATGCCGGTCAGAACGCCGCGCTGGAAACCGTCGCGACTGCGCTCCGCGATTTGGGATTCCTTATCCAGCCAGCTCTCGCGGCGGCGTTTGACATAGGTGCGTTCCAGGTTTTCGCGGGTGTAGGGCTGGCCGGCCTTGGCCAATTCCACCACGCTTTCGGCCAACAGGACTCCGGTGTGCCAGGCTTCGTCCACCCCGGAGCCGGTGAGAACGTTGGTGGCGCCGGAGCCTTCGCCGATGCGGGCATAACCGTTACCCGCAAGATAGGGCTCACCGCGGCGCCCGGATTCTTGCAAGGATTTGGCTCCCCAAGAGCGCAAGGTGCCGCCTTTGAGGTATCGCCATAGATACGGATGCTGCATCCAATGTTGCAGGTAGCGGTAGGCATTTCGCACCGGACTGTCAAACCAGGAGGGCACAAAAATGCCCAGGGAGGCCACGCGCTGAGGATGTACGTAAAGAAAACCAAAAATTTCCGGCTCTGGATAACCAAAGGTGTGCAGGACGGTGCCGGGTTTCAAGTCCACTCCTTCCGGCAGGTCCACCACGACTTTCATCCCCACCGCCCAATCGTGCTGATGATGGCCTGCAGGCAGGCCAAAGTGCTGGTCCAAGAGCTGGCCAATCGGCCCTACCGGCCCGTCGCCAACCACGGTGAGATCGGCGAGCACCTCCATGCCGGGCAGGTAGCCGGCCTCGGGGCGTCCCAACTTGTCCGTCCCTTGATCCACCAAACGAACTCCCTTGACCCTGTCCCCCTCTATCAACGGTTGAGCTACGGGCGTGCCCGGCCAGATTTGCACCAGCCCCGAGCTCAAGAGCTGCGAAGCAACCCACTGGTTGAACTGCCCAAGAGACATCACCAAACCCGGCGATTTGTGCAGAAATTCAGGTGTCCATGGCAGCTCCATGGCCTGATGCTCGCAAGGCAGGGCCCAGCGCAGGCCTTGGATCACCTTATCGGCCACCCGCAAACCCGCCGAACGCCGGCTGGCACCGACGGGGTCCAACAGGTAAAGCACTTTTTCCTCGGCCACGGGGGCCGCCATGGGTATCTGGGCGGGGTCCAGATCAGGGAAACTTTGGCGAATCGCCCGGGCGCGGGTGACGACGCCGGAAACAGCAAAGCCTACATCATCCGCCCGCTCGTAACAGACCACTTGCAGGGGCATCCCGGGACAAACGCGACTGGGCAGGGCTGGCGTGCCGTCCGGATTGACTAGGTAGCGGCTGAGCGTGGTTAAGAATCCCGCTGTCGCCGGTCCAAATCCCACGCAAACAATGTCCACTTCGAGTCGTTGTCGTTCGACCGGGGTGGTGCCATCATCGGTCACTGTCATCACGGGCAACACTAGGACAAGCCCGACAGGCTGACAAGCGTGGCGTTAACGTACTGTGACAACGCCCGACTTGCTTGGAAGCGGATGACTCTGCTAGATTGCGTGCCGTTCATGAGGCCGCAACTGGAAAAATGGGTGTTGGAGCCTCTGCAAGGCCTGGGCAGCATTGCCTTGCTGGCATTGGAGTTTTTCCGTTCGTTGCTGTTGCACCGGCCACCGCCACGGGACGTTATTTACCAGATTTATCACATCGGGGTGAAGAGCCTGTCGGTGGTGCTGATTACCGGGGCGTTTACGGGCATGGTGCTTTGTGCCCAGACCTACTTCCAATTCCACAAGGTCAAGATGGACACTGCCACCCTGGCGGTGGTGAGCGTGTCCATGTGCGCCGAGCTTGGCCCGGTGCTGAGCGCGTTAATGGTGGCGGGCCGGGTGGGGGCGGCCATGGCGGCAGAGCTGGGCACCATGCGGGTCACCGAGCAGATTGATGCGCTGCGCACGCTGGCCACGCATCCGGTGGATTACCTGGTGGTGCCCCGCGTTTTGGCTGCCACCATCGCCCTGCCGCTGCTTACCATCGGCTCGATCACGGTGGGCATTATGGCGGCTTTCATCGTGGGAACCTTCTTGCTGGGGATTGATCCCGTGTATGCCTATAACAACATGGTGCAGTTCACGGATCCTTCGGACCTCTGGCAGGGAATCATCAAATCGGTGGTTTTTGGCCATACCCTGGCCATGATCGGCTGTTACAAGGGACTGACCTGCAAGGAGGGAGCGGAGGGCGTGGGCCGCGCCACGACGGAGGCGGTCGTCTTTGCTTCCATTACCATCCTGATCAGCAACTTTTTCCTGACCCTGTTGTTGGTGAAAGTGCTCAACTGATTGGCCATGATCCAGGTTCGCGCAGTGGAAAAAAGCTTCGGCCGCCAGCGGGTTTTGGATGGCGTGAGCTTGACCATTGAAGCCGGGGAGGCGGTGGCCATTATTGGGCGCAGCGGTTGTGGCAAGAGCATCCTGCTCAAGCATCTGATCGGTTTGCTGCAACCTGACCGCGGTGAGGTCTGGGTGGCCGGAGAAAATCTGGCCAAATTAAATGAACGCCAGCTACTTACAGTGCGCCGCCGGTTTGGCATGTTGTTTCAGAGCGCGGCTTTGTTCGATTCCCTGACGGTGTTCGAAAATATTGCTTTTCCCTTGCGGCGTCATGGAAACCTGAGCGAGGCGGAGATCAAAGAACGAGTGGAAGAGGCCCTGGAGATGGTGGATTTGCCCGGAGCCGGGGTCAAAAAGCCGGCTCAGTTATCGGGGGGCATGCGCAAGCGGGTGGGGCTGGCGCGGGCCATCGTCTATCGGCCGGAAATCGTCTTGTACGATGAGCCCACCACCGGCCTGGATCCCATTGTTTCGGACAGCATTGACCATTTGATTGTTCGCGTTTGTGAGCGATTAAAGGTGACCACGGTTGTGGTGACCCATGACATGCGCAGCGTGCGTACCATCGCTCGCCGGGTGATGATGCTGCACCAGGGCCGGATTTATGCGGACGGGCCGCCGGCGCATTTTTTTCAATCCAACGACCCCATCATTCACCGGTTCGTGAACGGTATCAGCGACCCCAAAGAAATTGATTTTTGATATGAGCGAAAAAAGCCTGACCACGCGCGTGGGCGTGTTTGTACTGATTGGCCTGGTGGCTTTGGCCGTGTTATTGCTCAATTTCAGCAAGACGGGCGATTGGTTTGAGGACACCTACGACCTTTACCTGCGCACCCCGAATGTCAGCGGCATCAAACCCCGGGCTGCGGTACTGATGGCCGGCGTTCCGGTGGGGTATGTGCACAAGATTGAATTAACCCCTGATGGCCGCTCGGTCATTCTGACTGCTCGTATTTATTCCAAATACCTGATCCGGCGGGATGCGGTGTTTGCCATCGAGCAATCCGGTTTCTTGGGCGATCAATACGTGGCCATCGCCCCGCGCAGCACCACGGGGGGGTATTTGCAAAATGGCGATGTCGTCAAATGCCTGCCGCCCTTTGATTTGCAAGATACCGCCCGCCGCGCCAGCGATCTGCTGGACAGCGTGGGAGCGACCTTGACGGACGTGCGCAGCGCCTTTAGCAACGTCAATGGCACGCTGCTTAGCCAGCAAAGCCTCACCAATTACACAACCAATATCGTGCAGATGCTCGAGAATGTACGGCGCGCCTCGGAGAGTGTGCAGGAAAAAGTGCCTGAGATATTGACCAATGCGGCGGTACTTTCCGAGCGGGCGCGGCGTGCCTCCGAGCAGCTTGAAGCGCTTATCCAAGGTCACACCTCGGTGGTTTCGGAGGCGATTTTCGATTTGCGTCAGGCTTCCAGCAACGTCCATCTCACCACCGCCAGCCTGCGCCGCACCGGTGATTCGCTCGAGGATTGGGTGAACACCAGCAAACCAAGGTTGGACAATGTCGTAAAAAACATTGAAAACGCCTCGCAATCTGTGACCAATATTGTCTCCAGCGTGCAGGCGGACCTGGACGCGGGGCGGGGATTGCTGGGCGGATTGCTGCGGGATGATACGATGAAAAGCAACGCCGCAGCCACGTTGGAGCACGCCAGTTTGCTCAGCTCCAACTTGAATGTGGCCGCCGGCAATCTCAACCGATTTGGCCTTTGGTGGATGTTGTGGAAACCGAAATATCCGAAGACCAATACCGCCGCCAGCGTCAAATCTTCTGCTGGGCGCGCGAATTAAGACATGTCTTTTTGGGTCATTCGGATATTTTTTCTGCTCTTGTGCATACTGGGCGGCGTGGCGATCAGCCAGGTGCGTGAAGAGCTGATCAGTCAGTGGTATTGGGGGGCACTGGCGGGCTTTGGCTTTGGGGGATTGCTCATCGCCATTGAGGAAATGCTTAAAGGGTTCTCCCTCCGGGCGTTTTCGGCGGCCACCTTCGGCCTGGCGCTGGGCAGTTTTATTGCCTGGATGGTGGACCGCTCCGGTCTTTTTCAATATGCCGATGAGATGCCCGTGCGCTGGTTGATCCGGCTGGTTACCTTCTTGTTTTTTGGCTATCTGGGGATGGTACTGGCCATGCGCAGCAATAAGGAGGACTTCTCGCTGATCATCCCGTTTGTCCGTTTTCAATCGCAGTCCCAACCCACTTCATTGCTTTTGCTGGATACCAGCGCCATCGTGGATGGACGGGTGGTGGAACTAATCGAGCGCCGTTTTTTGGAGGGCACCGTCGTTGTGCCCCGCTTTGTCCTGCACGAGGTGCAGCAGATCGCAGATTCTTCCGATCCTGTCAAACGCGCCCGGGGGCGCCGGGGGCTGGATATTTTGAACCGCATCCGCCGTCTGCACGGAGTGGACTTGAAAATCCACGATGCCGAATACCCTGACGAAAACGGCGTGGACGCCAAGCTGGTGCGGCTGGCCAAATCCCTTCAAGCCCGGCTGATTACCACAGACTACAACCTTGCCAAAATCGCGGACTTGCAGTCCGTGCGTTGCCTGAACATCGCCGAAATGGCATCAGTCCTCAAACCCGTGGTGCTTCCCGGGGACACGTTGAACTTGAAAATCGTGCGGGAAGGCAAGGACAAGGGACAGGGAGTGGGTTATTTGCCCGACGGCACGATGGTGGTGGTCAACCAGGGCCAGCCCTACATAGGGCAGCAGGCCAATGTGCAGGTGCAAAGTTTGCTGCAGACCGGCGCCGGCGTGATCATATTTGCCGAAATTAAGAATCACTCGTAACTTTCTTTATGGAGTCCAATCCGGTCGTCATTTTCAAAACGCTGAACCTGGCCGAGGCGCAACTGGTTTGCAGTCGCTTGCAGGCGGCCGGTTTCTTTGCCTCGGTCAGCCATGAACTGGCAGCGCTAAGCCTTGAGGGTTACAGCTTGGCCGCCGGCGGTGTCCGCGTCGAGGTGCCGGCCGATCAAGCTGACGAGGCCAAGGCCTTTCTTGCATCCAGTGCTCCAGTGCCCCCGGCGGATGATTCTGCGCCAGATGGGGCTTCTCCTGCATGAGTGCCTTGTCCCCTTCCCTCCTGCGCCGGTTGCGGCAACTGCTGCCCGAGGGCGAATTAGCAATAGACCCGGTGACTTGTCAGGCTTACGCGGGCGACAAATGGTTCGCCGCGCGAGTGCCCGAGGCAGTCGCTCTGCCCCGTTCGACTGAAAGCGTGGCGCGACTGTTGTCCTTTGCGCATCGCCACGGTCTGCCAGTGACCGCTCGTGGCGCGGGTCATGGCTATGTTGGCGGTTGCGTGCCCCAACAGGGCGGCATCGTGCTTTCCTTGGAGGGCATGAATCGCATCAAAGAAATCCATCCCGGCGACTTCGTGGCCGTGGTGGAGCCAGGGGTGCACACTCAGACGCTCCAGGAGGCCGTGGAAAAAAAGGGCCTTTACTATCCGCCGGATCCGGCCAGCCGGAAAGATTGTTCCATCGGCGGTAACATCGCTTCCAACGCGGGCGGGCCGCGCTGTCTCAAATATGGGGTCACGCGCGATTATGTCCTGGGCTTGGAGGTCGTGCGGGCCAATGGCGAGGTCTTGCGCCTGGGCAGCCGTACCCACAAGAACAAGACAGGCTTTGACCTTGCCCGCCTGTTCGTGGGCAGCGAAGGAATGCTGGGCGTCATCACCGAGGCCACATTGAAACTACTCCCCCTGCCCCCTTACCGCGCCTTGCTGGTGGTGGGCTTTAATCACATGGGGCATGCCGCTCAGGCCATCCGACGCATTTTTGCCGCAGGCTTTTTGCCCTGTGCCCTGGAGGTGGCAGATCAATTTACCTTGGAGGCCGCCCGCCGCCGAACCGGCAGCCGCCGTCTGCGCGGTTGTGGGGCCCTGATTTTCGTGGAATTGGACGGGCGACTGGCGGCCGTGAAGGCGGATTTGGGGGATTTGCGCCGCCTGATTCGCTCCCTGCCCCATTTGTTCATTCAACATGCCCTTGGCGCCGAGGCCTGCGAACAGCTCTGGCAGTTGCGACGCGAGTTCAGTTATGCGTTGCGGGACACCGGCCTGACCAAGCTCAATGAGGATATTGTGGTGCCGCGCGGGCGGCTGGAGGATTTGTTTCGCTTCACGGCGCGTTTGCAAAAGGAATCCGGCTTCCCTGTGGCCTGCTTTGGCCATGCCGGCGACGGCAACATCCACGTCAACATCATGGTGGACTTCAATCAACCGGGCGCAGAGGCCCGCAGCCGAAAGGTGTTGGACAAACTTTTCACGCAGATTCTGGCTTGGGGCGGCGTCATTACCGGCGAACACGGGGTGGGGCTGGCTAAAAAGCCGTGGTTTCCGCAGGCTGTCAGTCGCGAGGTGCGGCGTCTCCATAAAGACATCAAGGCGGCCCTGGACCCCCGGGGCATCCTTAATCCCGGCAAGTTCCTGTGAGCAATTACTGAAGGACTCGGGTTCAACGCTGGCGCTTTCCGCAACCCCAATGACCCTGAACCAATCCGCCCATCGGACTTGGGGCTTGTGGTTTCTCCGGGGGCATGGTAGTAAGTCCGTTCGGCAATCATCACAATCCCGGTCTGCGCGCATTTGTCGTCGGAAAAAGATATGAGTGAAACTCCTCCCACGGCTGGCAAGGAATCGGTGTGGCTTGAGGCGCAAGATGGACGCCGGTGGTCTGTGCTGGGATCTTGTGGCATTGGCCGGTCTCTGACCAATCAGGTCGTGCTTGAAGGCGCCAAGGTTTCCCGCCGCCACGCGCTGGTGCATGTGCAGAGCAAAAATGAGCATTGGCTGGTGGATTTGGCCAGCAGCAACGGCACTTTTCTCAATGGCCGGCGCATTACCCAGCCCATGCTGCTGCGCGATGGGGACCGCCTTGGCATTGGGGAATATGAGTTGGTTTTTCATCAGCCGGGCAGCACGACGGAGGCTTCTCCGCCTCCGGCCAACGCTCCCTTCCACGCAGTGCGACTGGATGAGGGCTGGTTGCTGCTGGCCGAGGTGCTGGACGCCACCATGATCATGCAAAATTTGCTCCCATCCCAGCAGGCGCAGGTGATGGAGCGCTGGATGGAAGATGGCCGCAAAATTGTCCGCCGCCATCATGGTGTGCTCAATCAGTACCTCGGCGACGGATTTCTGGCTTTCTGGAAGGAGGATGAACAGGCCACCGCCTCCGTGGCTCAATGTATCAAAGACTTGCTTGAACTGCAGGCCAAGGCGGAGCCGCCCTTCCGCTTTGTGGTCCATTATGGGCAGGTCGCGTTTGGAATTTCTGCCGTGACGGGGGATGAAACCCTCATGGGTCAGGAGGTTAACCGCCTTTTTCGCATGGAAAAACTGGCGGGCGCCCAAGGCCAGACCACCCTGCTCAGCGCCGCAGCGCGCGAGCGCCTGCAGCCTTTTATTGAGACCTTCGAAATCGGTACCTTCACCCTCCTGGGTTTCCGCCAGGCCGAGACTTTCTACGCATTCTAGAGGCATAAACGCTATTGCGCGGCAGCAGCCGGGTGATTATCTTGATGGCCTATGGGTGAACTCTTGAATCGTTTTAGTTTCAGCGATCCCAAGTGGAATTTGCAGATTGCCGCCTGCATGATGATTATCTGGCTGGCCCTGGTGATTTGCGCCCTGTCCAGTCTGAATTCCCAGGGTTTCACCCGCCGCCAACGGCTCTTTTGGATCTTAATTATCACCGGTTTGCCGCTGGTGGGCATCCTGATTTACCTGCCTTTTTCCATCCGGTTGGACAACTATCCCACCTTGAAGATGTTGCGCAAGGAGTTGAAGTGATCCAGACGGCGGGCTTGCCGTTGCGCCCGGAATGTCACCCACGTGAAGTTTTCCGTCATTGTCCCTGCTTTTAACGAGGAAAAGTTATTGCCGGCCTCTTTGTTGGTGTTGCGGCAGGCTGCGGCGGCAGCATGGGAATCGCAGGGCTTTGCATGGGAGGTCATTGTTTGCGACAATAACTCTTCTGACGAGACCGCCCGCGTGGCCGCGGCAGCGGGTGCCAGGGTGGTATTCGAGCCGGTGAATCAGATCGCCCGTGCCCGCAACACCGGCGCCCGCGCCGCTCGCGGTCAATGGCTGGTTTTCATGGACGCGGATTCGCAGCCTTGCCCGGGACTCCTGGCAGCGGTGGCCAGAGCGGCTGAATTGGAGGACGTTGCGGCCGGCGGGGCCTTGCTGCGATTTGACGCTTCCGCACCCTGGGGATACTGGGCGGTGCGGTTTTGGAACCTGTGCAGCCGCACGCTGAAATGGGCCGCCGGCTCATTTATCTTTTGTCGTGCGCAAGCGTTCAAAGAACTTGGTGGATTTGATGAAACGCTGTTTGTTTCAGAGGAGATAGATTTCAGCCGGCGGCTGAAGCGTTGGGCGCGGAAGCATCGTCTGCGTGTGGTCATTTTGACGGAGCACCCCCTCATCACCTCAGGACGTAAGACCCATTTATACACCCTGGGCGATCACTTGAAGTTCATCGGGCGCTCTTTTTACCTGGGAGCCCGCTTGTGTCGCACCCGCCAGCATTGCGGGATATGGTACGACGGCCGCCGGTAAGGACATCGTATGGCATCCTTATGTCCTTTGATATGCGTCAATGACGATTCCTGGAAGCATGCTAGTTTTACCCCATGCAAAATGTTTTAGTGGATGTCCGGACACTGGCACCCAAACAACGGCACGCTCAGGTTTTCGCGGTGTGGGGCAAGCTGGGTCAAGGCGCGGCGCTCGAGCTGGTAAATGACCACGATCCCCTGCCCTTGTATTATCAACTGGCCTGTGAGCATACAGGCACTTTTCATTGGGACTATTTGGAAAAAGGGCCGGAGGTTTGGCGGGTACGCATCACCAAGGGGGACTATCCTGACCCGGGTTTCAAACCGCCGCGGAAAAAGCCCGCCGCCAAAGGCTTGGCGGATTGTCCCCTAACTGTGGATACCCGCCCGCTCTTTCAGCGTGGCGAGCCCCCCTGCGCCCTGATTGACGAGGCCGCCGCGCAAACGCCGGTCGGCGGCAGTTTTGTGCTGCTTGTACCCTTCGAGCCATTGCCGCTCTACGCCAAACTCGCACGCGAGGGCTTCACGCATAAAGCTGAACTACAGACCGATGGCTCCTGGCGGGTGGAGTTCTTCAAGGAAAAATAGCACAATCGCCGCAAAGCTCACCATGGCTTGTGGCTAACAGGTGGGCTGCCTTGGGGATCTCGGCCAGCCCGCTGTGCAGGCAATATCTGCCGCTTGCCAGCGGTGCCGCCTGGCATTAGTCTGACGGCGAAAGCCAACATCAGCGCAAAGCCGATTCTATGAAACGCCGTCAATTCCTCAAAAACAGCGCCGTAGCCGCCGCCATCTTCACCGTGGTGCCCCGTCATGTGTTGGGAGGCGCGGGACAGATTTCGCCCAATGAGAAAATGACGGTGGCCCTCATTGGCTGTGGCACGCAGGGTTTGCGTGAAATGGCGCATGAATTGAAGCAGCCGGAGCTGCAATATGTGGCCGCCTGCGATCCCAATGAGGATTCGCAGGATTATGTGGATTGGTCCAAGGACGGCATTCGCAGCGCCGTGGCTGAGGCTATTGGCCAGCCGCAATGGCGCAAGGAGCGGCCGGGCATCCCGGGCGGGCGGGAGGTGGCCAAAGTCATGATTGAGGGCGCTTACGCCAGAGTACGGCAGCAGGCCCAATTCCGCGGGGTGCAGGCTTACGCCGATTTCCGTGAACTGTTGGAAACTGCCAAGGATGTGGATTGTGTCAAAATCATGACCCCGGATCATCTGCATGCGGTAATCGCCATCAAAGCGATGAAAAAAGGCAAAAAGGTGGTCACCCACAAGCCACTGGCCAACCGTGTCACCGAAGGGCGATGGGTCATCGAAACTGCCCGCCAAACCGGGGCTGCCACGCACTTTCTGCCGGCCAACGCGGGCGACGCCGTGCGCCGTCTGGTGCACTGGACGCGGCAGGGCGTCATTGGCCGGCTCAAAGAAATCCACAATTGGTCCAACCGTCCGTTCTGGCCGCAGTATGCCACGCTGCCAACAGAACGCCCCCCTGTGCCGAAGGGCTTTGACTGGGATTTATGGCTCGGCCCCTCCCTGCCCCGTCCGTATCATCCGCACTATACTCATGCGGTCTTCCGGGGCTGGTATGAGTTTGGCGGCGGACCGATTGCCGACATGGGACATTACAGCCTGTGGCGGGTGTTTCAAGAGCTGGCCTTGGATGCTCCGGTGTGGGTGGAGTCCACTCCCAGCCACGTCTGCGAGGTGCGCGATCAGGTCAGTGTCATCATTCAAAATGATTATTCCTTTCCGGTGGCCAGCACCGTGCGTTTTAAGTTTGCGGCAAAAGGAGACCGTCCGGAAATCAACCTGTACTGGTACGATGGCGGAATGCGGCCACCCACCCCGCCCGAGCTGGAAAAAGAAGGCGGCGAGCTGCCCGCCGAAGGGATGATGTGGGTCGGGGAGGAGCGCATCATTCTGGCCGGTTTCCTGGGGCAGAATCCCCGAGTCTTGCCCCTGCCCAAACAGGAGATTGACTCCCTCAAGCCTCCGCCACGTGAGATTCCCAATTGGACGCATGCCCTGCGGGTGGGGCAAAAGACGGATGGTGACTTCCTGCTGGCTGGCCCGATAACGGAGGCCTTCAACCTGGCAGCCGTCTCGCTGCGGATGGGAGGCCGGCGGCTGCTGTGGGACGCTGCTCGTGGCACCATCACCAATCGCCCTGAGGCCAATCGTTATTTGACCCGGGAATACCGCAAAGGCTGGGAACCGCAGGCGATTTAGGGATTTAACCGCTTCAACCCCCGGTCTTGGGACTGATCAAAAGTTGTTTTTCCACGCCCATGGTGGTGGGGGCAAATTCCACCCACCATCCACTTTCACGCAGTGTGTCCATAAGGTACTGGACCACAAAAGGGTGCAAGCCGGCACAGGTGTAAATTCCGCGCTGATTGGGGGACCGTTGAATGCGAGGCAGAACCTCGTCACGCAGCCGGACTAATTCCTGCTGGATGACGGCGCCGTGCTCATTCTCAAGCGCTTCATAGAGTTCGGCGGGCGTGGGCAGGGCGGCTCCATGATGGACATTCCAATCGTGGGGTTCGACTGCCACGTCCTGAAAGCGTTTCCACCCCAGTCCTTCAAGCTCCAGAAAAAGCTCCTGCTTGTTGCTTAAATCAAAAAGCGTGATGCGGCTGCGTTTGCCTCCGTCCCACATCATCATGCGGCGGCGCAATAATTCCCGTTCTTCATCAATTTTTTTAACAGCCTTTTGTTGTACCTCATCCGGGGAGGGTAATCTGGCGGCTCGCTTCATGGGCATAATCATGCCCCCTGGCAGGCCGTGGGTCAAGAGCGTGAGAAAAAATACAGGGTCAAGCCTCCTCCTCGTGGGCCGCCAGAAAGTCCTTGGGCCGTCCCCCGCCCCGCCGGTGGCGCAATCTGCCCGCCTTCTCCAGATACTCCAGCTCCTGGCGCAGCTTGTGAAAGCTCGCCAGGCGTTCGGGCGCAAGCTGACCGGCCGCCACCGCTGCCTGCACCGCACAGCCCTTTTCCACGGTGTGCGTGCAATCGTTGAATTTGCATCCTGCAGCCAGCGCGTAAATATCTGGAAACGCCTCGGGCAAACTCTCGCCGGCCATCCAGAGATGGAATTCGCGCATGCCGGGTGTGTCAATGACCAAGCCGCCATTGGGCAGCACGATCAGCTCGCGCCAGGTGGTGGTATGGCGGCCTTTATGGTCCGATTCGCGTACCTCGGCCGTGGCGGCAACTTCCTCGCCGTACAAGCGGTTAATCAAACTCGATTTGCCCACCCCGGAGATGCCCAGAAAAACCACGGTCTGCTGGGGGGCAATATATTCCCACAACGCTTTGATGCCTTTGCCTGTTTTGGCGCTGACTGCCAGCACCGGCGCGCTACCCGCGCAGGCCTGTGCCTCGGCCTGTTGCCCTGGCACATCCTTGCTTAAATCACATTTGTTCAGCAGAACCACAGGTTGAATGCCCCCTTCCACCACCATCACCAAGAACCGTTCCAGCAGACGCGGATTGAAAGTATTGTCCAAGGCCTGCACAACAAAGGCGGTATCCACATTGGTGACAAGCACCTGTTCGGTGACTTCCTTGCCGGGCACTTTCCGCGCCAGACGGGTCTTTCTGGGCAGAACATGTTGGATGACGGCTTTTTCTTCGGCGGGATAGGCCACGAGCGCCACCCAGTCTCCCACTTTGGGCAGCTCCGACGGCTGGGCGGCGCGATGCAACAAGCGTCCGGCGGCCCGGGCGCGCAAAGCCCCGTGGCGGGTAAAGACCACATAATGGTGTTTGTCCTCCACCACCACCCTCCCCGGTTCCCAGGTGGGCTGTTGCAGTTCCTTAAAACGTGCCTCCCATTCGGCGGACCACCCTAGCGTTGCCAGGGTCAAAGGTGCGCGCTTGTCTGTATTACCACCGGTCATGTCCCTCCGTTGCTATCAGACGCGCCCCGGCCTGACAACCTTCATTTCTTCCTGCTTCGTGGCGCAGCCGGATGCCCCGTTTCCAAGGCACAGATGGTGCAGAGTTGCGGGAGGATGCAGCAAAGATTTCTTCTGCGGGCTTCACCCCCTGCCCAAGCTGCGCTACCTTGAGGTTGTGGACACGCTGAAGGATGCCCTCAACGGCACAGCCACCTTGAGTCAATCGGTGGTGGTGCCGGACCTTTGGCAACAGCAGGCCGTCAATGCCTTGCGCGAGGGCAAAGACGTGGTGGTGCAGGCCCCCACCGGTGCCGGCAAAACGCTGATTTTTGAACTTTGGAGCAAACAGGGCAAAAACCGTGGTCAGGCGATTTACACAGTGCCCACCCGCGCGCTGGCCAATGACAAGCTGGCGGAATGGCGGGCTCGCGGGTGGGATGTGGGCATTGCCACCGGCGATTTGGCCGAAAACCTGGAGGCCTCCATTCTGGTGGCCACCTTGGAAACCCAAAAATACCGGCTGGTTCGCGGCGTGGGGCCAACCCTGCTGGTGGTGGACGAATACCAGCTTTTGGGGGATCCGGATCGGGGCTTGAACTATGAACTGGCTCTGGCTCTGGCCCCCCCGCAAACCCAATTGCTGCTTTTGAGCGGCAGTGTGGCCAATCCCCAGGACATCGTGCGCTGGCTTCGCCGCCTGGGCCGCAAGGCGGTGCTCATTGAAGATAAAATCCGTCCCGTGCCTCTGGAGGAGGTGGATGTGGAAAGGCTCAGTTACCGGCTGCCGGCCGAAATTCGCGGTTATTGGGCGCGCTTTTGCGCCCGTGCCCTGGCTGAGGGGCTTGGGCCCATTCTTCTTTTTGCTCCGCGCCGGGCCAACGCGGAATCCATTGCCAGAGAACTGGCCCGTCAGCTTCCCTGCCCCCATCCGTTGACGCTCACCCTGGAGCAAAAGCGGTTGGTTGGCGAGGATTTGGCCCGAATGTTGCGGGCTCGCGTGGCTTATCATCACAGCGGGCTGAGTTATGCGGCCCGCGCCGGCGTGATTGAGCCATTGGCCAAAGGGGGTGCCTTGCGGGTGGTGGTGGCCACGATGGGGCTGGCGGCCGGCATCAATTTCTCGCTGCGCAGCGTGGCGCTGGCGGGTGATTCCTACCGGCGCGATCAACTCGAGCAGGCCCTGCGTCCCGATGAAATCCTCCAAATGTTTGGCCGGGCTGGCCGCCGCGGCATAGACGAAACCGGTTATGTGCTGGTCGGCGCCAACGAAATACGCCTGCGCGATGGTTACCCCGCGCATTTGCAACGCAATGGCATGGTGGACTGGAACACCTTGCTGGGGTTGATGGCGGCTGCGGCCGAGGCCGGCCGCGATCCTTTTGCCGAAGCGGTGCGCGTGCAACAAAGGCTCTTCACGACTCGTACGGTCACGCTGGGGGTGGAGGAGAGTCTCAAATACCCCCACACGCCATGCGGACTGAAAACCGATGCCGAGCGCGCCCGTCATGTGCGGCGCAAAGTCCACCAGATGCTTAATAGCCGGGCGGAATGGGAGCCGCTGCCATCCCTATGTGAACGGCCGGCCGGTGAAGTACAAGTGCTGTTGGCGCCGCCGGGCCCTCTTTTGGACGCCCTTAAACTGCTGCCTCCCCAGGATGACACTCCAGAGATTGGAGAACGGCGGGGGACACTCCAGGAACTGCTCCAATGGCGGCCAGCGCTGGCGGTGCCTCAGGCATTGGAGAAACTGGGACATGGGGCCCTGGTAGTCTTGGAACAGCATGAGGGGGCATCACCCGTCCACGGGCGGGCCGTCACGGTGGCGGACATATTACATGATGGGCGGTTGGAAATGGTCAAATGGGTGCGGCGGTTGCTGCGCTGGCCGGGACGAATTACCACGCCGGAGCTGTGGGCTGAAAAGGTGGAGCCATTATTGCGGCAACGTTTTGCGGCGCAACGTCTGCCCGTGGTGCGATTTGAAAACCGCGGCCATAAATTGATGGCCATGGTCAGCCTGGCTCAAATGCCATTGAAGGTGGCAGTGGACGCCCACGGCGTGCCAATCTGGAAACCCGTGACCCGCGAAGTTTTGCCCGCCGACTGTCAGCAATGCCCGCACCTTGAAACCTGCCGGCAACTCCCCACGGGGAGTGGGGCCGCCATGTTGTGGCGCCGCCTCGGGCTGGTGGATGCACGGGGGGTGCCCACGCTGCGCGGCCGCGTCGTCAGCTTCTTCCATCAAGGTGACGGACTGGCCATCGCCGCCGGACTTGAAGATGAGTCTTGTCCGCTTGAAGAGATGATTTATGAGCTGGCCAATCTGGATGCCGGTTTTCGCTTTTCCGGTGAGGAAAGCCGGTGGGCCGGCCGGTTGGCGATTGCCTGTCAGAAACTTTACGGACTGCAAACCATCCCCGGCTATCTGGAAAACGGTTTGCCGCCGCATTACGGTGCCGGGGCCGAGCAAATCGTGGCTGCCGTGCATCGGCAGCCCGAAAGCAAACATCGTTTCGTTACGGAATGGCTGGGGGTGGGCGATATCGACCGCATCATCATCGAATGGCGCAGCACCCTGCGCCAAATTGCCCATGCTCCTTCGTTGGATTGGCCGCGCTGGCAGGAACTGCAGCAACGCGCCAGGGCCATTCTGCAGGAGACAGAATCCCCTACCCTGACCGACCTGCCCCCGCTGGATTATCAGCAAACCCGCCGCATTGATCACCGGCTGGCTCTGCGGCGGCATTGAAGACTCTATTAGCTTTCTTAACTGAAACAGCTTTTAGTTTGTCGAATAAAATTGATTTTTTCCATAAATCGCCGATATCAATTTAGACACACTCTCTGGCTGCGCTCGCGTGGGGGTGCAAGGGCGTGGTTGTCAGTGCTATTTGTATGAACTCCGGTCAGCCCAACAGACATTCCCTGGTCAAGGGAATCGAGCTCTTGCATGAGCACATGACGGAAATCGTGGTGCTGCATGAGCTGGTGTGTGATGAATTGGGAAAACCATTGGATTACCGCATACTTGACACCAATCCTGCCTTTACCCAAGTCACCGGAATTCGCTGGGAGCAAGCCAACGGCAAACTGGCATCGGAAGTCTATCAGCAATCACCGCCCCCCTACCTCGAGGTTTACGCGCGTGTGGCTCAATCGGGCATTGCTGAACAGTTTGAGACGTATTACGAGCCGATGCGCAAGCATTTCCTGATCTCGGTCTTCAGTCCGGCTCCCGGACGGTTTGCCACCGTGGCCACGGATATTACCCTGCGCAAGGAAAAAGAAGAGGAAGCCCGCCGGCTCAGTCGGCTTTATGCCACCTTGAGCGCGGTAAATCAAACGGTCGTGCGGGTTCAGTCGGAACAGGATTTGATGGAGTCGAGTTGTCGGGCCATCGTGGAACTGGGCGGGTTCTGTTTGGCGTGGGCGGGAAAGTTGAATCCCCCTACCTCTCAAGTCCTTCCATTGGCGGCCTTTGGTTTGCGGCCCATAAAAAAAGAGGCCATCGTGGTTTATGCCGACGAAAGACCGGAGGGACTGGGGCCGAGCGGCACGGCCATTCGCCGGCAACGCCCTGTGGTGTCACAGATGGAATCAGATGATCCCAGGCTGGCTCCCTGGCGTCACCTCATCGAGGAGCATCAAATTAAGTCATGTGCGGCCTTTCCCCTGTTTGATGAGGGTGGTGTCTATGGCAGCCTGACGGTGTGCAGCCCCAGCACCAGCGCTTTTACCGAGCGCGAGCTGGCTCTTTTGGCGGAAGTGGCTGCGGATGTCACTTTCGCGTTGAAGCGCCTGCAGGCGGAGCGCCGGCAACAACAAATGGAGCAAATTCTGGTGGAGCGTGAGCGCCAGTTGCAAATGCTCCTGGCCAATATCCCGGGCGGGGTTTATAAATGCGAAGTGCACGCTCCCTGGAGGGTTGCTTTCTTTAGCGAAGGCTCACAGGCAATCACCGGGCGCCCGCCCTCGGATTTTACGGAGGGCAAACTTACTTATGCGGACATGGTGCACCCCGATGATTTGTCTGAGCTGGACAAGATTGTTGAGGAAGCCGTGGTCGCCAGGAGAGCGTATGAGGCCACTTACCGCATTGTCCGCCCAGATGGGCAGATTCGCCATGTCTTCGAAAAAGGGCGGGCCTGCTACGATGAAAAAGGGACGCCGCAATTTTTGGAGGGAATTGTTTTTGACATTACGGCCCAAAGACAGGCCGAGCGTCAATTACAGGCCTCCCAGCGTGAATTGGAGGCGGTGCATGAGCAGGCCCCCGTGGTGATGATGTTGTTGGATGAACATTTTAAAATTGTGCGGGCCAACCGGGCCGCACGCATGCTGGCCGATGTGCCGGCGCATGAATGGAATGCCTGTTTCAAGGGCGGCCCCGGCGATGTGTTGCGGTGCGTGAATGCGCTGACTGCGTCTTCGGGTTGCGGCAGCAGCGTTGCCTGCCTGCAATGCCTGTTGCTGCACAGTTTGCAGGAGCTACAAAACACCACGCATTGCTGCTCGGAGGTCGAATGTCAACTGACACTGGCTGGCTCGAAGCAAAAACAACAGGTTGAACTACAGGGCAATGTTTGCCGTCTCAACATTGATGGGCAAACTCGCTTTTTGCTCTGCTTAAATGATGTCACGGCACGCAACCGCGCCGAGGCGGAACGTGACCGGCTGCAACAACAGCTTTTCCAGGCGCAGAAAATGGAGGCCATCGGGCATCTGGCAGGCGGGATTGCGCATGACTTCAACAACATCCTGGCGGCCATGATGATGCACTACCAGGAGCTTTTGGAGGATGCCCAGTTGTCGCCTCCTGTGCGGGAGTCCATTAACGAATTGAACAAGCTGGCCGAGCGGGCGGCGAATCTGACACGTCAGTTGCTGCTGTACAGCCGGCGTGCACCAATGGAGAAAAAAGTCCTGGATTTAAATGCTTGCGTCATGGACATGCTAAAACTGTTGCGGCGCTCCGTGGGAGAACATATTCAGGTAATTTTCTCCCCTGCGGCGGAGCCGGCATGGGTGAATGCAGATGCCAGCCTGTTGGGACAGGTGTTGCTAAACCTGGCCGTGAATGCGCGAGACGCGATGCCCAAGGGGGGCGATTTGCGCGTTGCCGTGCATACCAGGGAGATCCTTGAGGCCGAGTTGAGCGAGCATCCCCAAGGCAAAACCGGCCAATATGCCGTATTGGAGGTCAGTGACACGGGTTGCGGCATGCCCTTGGAGGTTCTGGCGCGCATCTTTGATCCCTTTTTTACCACCAAAGGGCCCGGCAAAGGCACCGGTTTGGGCCTGGCCACTGTGGAGGGCATCGTCAAGCAGCACGAGGGATGGATTGAGGTTAAAAGTGAGGTGGGCATCGGCAGCACGTTTACGATTTACCTGCCCCTGGCCAAGTCGGCTGAGGCAGCCGCCACATCGCAAGGCCCTGCACCTCGGATTGTCGGTGGGACTGAGACCATCCTGCTGGTCGAGGATGAGCCATCAGTGCGGCGCGGAATATCCAATTGTCTGCGCCGGGCAGGTTATCAGGTGATCGAAGCCGGCCATGGAGCGGAGGCGCTGCAAATCTGGGGCCTCCGCAAGGACGAAATCGCCCTCGTTTTCACGGATATGGTCCTGCCTGGCGGCATGAGCGGTCTGGAATTGATTCAAATCATGCGCGCCGAACAACCCGATCTGCGGGTGATCTTTTCCACGGGCTACAGCGTGGAACTGGCCGAATGGGAGCTTTCCCTCGGCGGGATATTCGCCATCCTGCCCAAGCCTTACACCATCTCCCAATTAACGTCCACCCTGCGTGAAGTCCTGGAGCGGCCCGCCCCGGCCAAGTGACCGTCATTCCCAAAACTAACAATTGGGTCTTTACTCACCTTTTTTCCGATAAGCCTCCGGAATAAAAGGCGGGCATTTTTTCTCCACAAACAGTGGCTTCAAACGGGCGAAGCGCGGGAGGCCGTTCTCCAGCGGCACGCGCACCCATTCTTCGCCAATCAGCGGACGGGCATAGGCAATGAAATCATCTGTCACATCAATTTTATTCGCCGCAATCCAGTGCTTGGGGAAAAAGCGCTCGCTGTTGGCCATAAGCTCCAACGGCACCTTGTCGTAGCGCACCTTGTAGGCCGGTCCCGGCTCACGGAGAATGGTGGCCATGAAGCCGTTGCCCTCGCGCATGGCAATTTCAGCGGCTTTTCGCCCGGATTCATAGGCTTCCTTGAGGTCCACCGTCGAGGCCAGGACAATTGAATGTCGTTGATCCGTGCCCGGGACCTGGCCACGGGCCTTGCCGGTGGCGGCCAGCCCCTTGCGGTTCAAGTAGGATACCACCACCTGCTGCACCGTTTGATCGCTGGCGCCGAAGTGGGTATGTCCAAAAGCGTCTTTCTGTGCGCCAATGTCGCCGACGTCCAATCCTTCACTCACCACGACGATGCAGCGTCCGCATTTTTTCAGAGCATCATTGACGTTATCGGCCAACTGCTCCAGCGAGAGACCGGCTTCCGTCATGTAAATTTGGAGGGGCAGCTCGCGGTGGGGATCGGCCAGGCGGGCAGCCGCCGGAATGAAGCCAATTTTGCGCCCCATCGCCTGTAGCACCAGCACCGGATCCGCCGGGCATGACCCGGCATTTTCTTCATTGGCGGCCAAAATATTGCATGCCCAGTAGCGTGCCGTGGAG
The DNA here is from genome assembly GCA_026414565.1 of Verrucomicrobiia bacterium. Classification (NCBI taxonomy): domain Bacteria; kingdom Pseudomonadati; phylum Verrucomicrobiota; class Verrucomicrobiia; species Verrucomicrobiia bacterium. Next base: position 194,102 of record JAOAIT010000018.1, on the reverse strand, counting down.
CCGTAACCGGGAGTGTGATCCACCAACTTGAACTCGGCGTCGCCCACGTCGTTATCTATGGTTTTCGGCACCCCCGTGGCCACCAAATCGAGGCCGCGTTCCGCCGCCAGTTTGCTGATTTTATTGGCGGTATCCATCGAGTCGTTGCCGCCAATGTAGAAGAAATAGCCAATCCGGTGGGCCTTGAAGACTTCAATCACCCGCTCAAAATCCGCGCGCTGCTTTTCCTTGAGTTTGTAGCGGCAGGTGCCAATGGCCCCGGCGGCAGGGGTGGTCTCCAGCAGGGCGATCTCTTTGGGATCTTGTGCGCTTAGGTCCAAAAGTTCTTCTTTGAGGGCGCCCTCAATGCCGTGCCAGCCGCCATACACCCGGCCGAAGGTTTCGGGGTGTTCATGGCAAAAATCAATGACACCGCGCAGCGAGTTGTTGATGACCGCCGAAGGGCCGCCGGATTGGGCGATAAAAACATTCGGTTTCGCGCTCATAATTCAGTTTGGTTATTCCGATGCGGGCGACAGCTTAAAGAAGCTAATGCTGCTGTCAATGCCGCCCCAACCCGCGACTGGTTTCGTGCCCAAGAGGGAGCTGAAGTCAGGGGCCGGAGGTATAATGCCACAAGGAGCGCCAGTATTGTTGCTCCAGGGCGAAGAAATCCACCGGCTGCCGGGGATCATGCTCGGGCGGAAGGATGCCGAAGCGTTTCATCTCCCGAATGTACTGCCGATTGGGGACAAAATTGGGCATGCCGTATCGGGGCATCGTTTCCAGCAACGCTTTGGCCTGACGAAGGGCGGCCAGCAGTTGGCGATAGTCTGGATCCTCTGTGGTCTTAAATATGTCCCCACACCAACCGTAGCCTCCTGCCGAGCGGGCCAGGGGGGCCAGCAGCACCTTGGAAAATTCGGGACGGCTAAAATTGAACAGAATATCCGGCCCATAACGGGCGAAGGGATCCCGATCTGTCAGGATGCGTTCGTATTGTGCCGTGGGCCGTCCCGCCTGGGCACGGCGTTTATCCATGTCGTAATGGGTGGGATTGATGGGCAGTCCATTCGGCTGCCCATTGTGACAACCAGCACAGCGGGCGTGCTGGATGGGCGCCAGGGCCTGTGCGGCAATGCCTGCTGCTTGTGCTGCCAGTTGTTGGTTTTTTTCATTACGCAAAGCCGCATAAGCACCGGCATAAGGCGCGGCGCTTTCAATCCACAGCCACAGCATGCGCCATTCCCGCTCCGTGTAACGCGCCCCATAATGCGAGCCATCACCCAGTTTAAGCAGGCGGCTGGCGGAGCTGCCCAGGGAACGCGGCGGCTGATTGCCCAGGCCGTTGCGCCCATCGGCCACCAGTTTGTGCATGATCAGGGTGAAGTAACTATGCGAGAATTGTGGCCCCAAATCTCCCGTCAGGATGATTTTCCCCTCAGGTTTTTGCGGATTGTGACACGGAACGCAGGCGCGATCCAGCACCGGTTGCACGTCCCGGTGCATATCCACTACATCGGGAAATCCTTCGAAGGGCTGAATTTTGCTGGGCGGACGCCGCAAAGCCTGGAGCGCCGGCCCCGGCCGGGATTCACGCGGGGTTTGGGCGCGCGGCTCATGACAGCCGGCGCAACTCAGGGTTTCCCCCGGCATGACGCTGGTGAAGCTTTGCATGCGCTTGACGGAAAGGTCGTTTTCGTCGAGGGCCACGAAGAATATCTGACGATTGGCCGGCATTTCGAAGTAAGCCGAACCGTCCGGCTCCACGGGCACAGTGCCCAGCACGCGCTCCAAAGTAAAGGTGCCTAGGAAAGAGGTCAGGTCCGGCCCCCCGTTAAAATTGACCGGTTTGGGCAGAGATTCGAGTAGAAGCAATTTCTTGATTTCACCTCGTTGAATTCCTGGCAGGTTGCGGCTCTGATAAACGTCCGCCAGGATCATCCGGCCGGTGGTGGCGGCGGGTTGTGTGCGGTGGGGGATGACCGGCTCGCGTGGGCGGGGTTGAATCGGGCGGGGTTCGTGCAACGGCTCATTGGCCGGATGGGTGAAAATGGTTTCCACGGCCCCGGAGCCGTCCATGAGCACAATCTTGTTGTCCTGCGCGGCAATCACACAGTTTTCGGCAAAAGGGTAGGGATCGCGGATGTGCCTGCCTTTATGCAGCGGCACGGCTGCGCCTTTGTTATCGGGGCCGAGTTGCGGTGAGACCAGCGTGGCGATGCCTGCATGTTCATTTACTCCGTGCCCCGGCGAGAAACAGGCTACTACCTTGTCGGAACCCGGCACCGGCTTGGCCCCGATCATCACGATCCAGGAATGCATGTTGCCGTAAAAGGTCATGGCGCCGGTGCCATCGGGGTTCATGACCCAGAGGTGGTGATATTCCACCTGGCTGCGGTCCACGTATTCCCAGCGGGTGTAGAGGATGCGGCCATCGGGCATAACCCAGGGGGTGTTGTCATGCTCCGTATTGGCGCTGACCTGGGTGATTCGCTGGCCGTTGGTATCGCAGCGAAACATGATGCCCACCTGGGTCATCCAGCAGTTGACCCAGCGTTTGGCGCGGGTGGATACAAATAAAATGTCCCCGTCGGGCAGGTAGGTGGGTTCGTAATCATCATACGGCCCGCGGGTGATCTGGCGCAGCCCCGTGCCATCGGTGTTGATCTCATACAGATGATAATAATCCGTGCCTTGGGGCCGATAGGAAAACAGGATTTTCCCGCCGTCGTAGTGCACCTGGGGATCCCGCACCGAGCCGCCTTGCGCATCGAGCAGCACCTTCACTTCACCGGTGCGCAGATTCCATTTGCAGAGCTTGCCGATGTCCGGGGCGCCATTGCCGGCATACGCCTTCTTGTTTTCGTCATCACAATAATAGCCAATGTTGGCGTACCAGTGGGAATCATCGTAACGGGCGCGGGTGACGTAAACGATTTCCTCCACCCCACGCATGGGACCAGCCAAAGCCCTGGCCAGCAAAGGAGCAGGAGGCTGTGGAGACCCAGGGGTGGAGGCTGCCCCGAGCACCACAAAGCCCCATGGCACCGCCGCCATTAGCACGGCTATCCACCGGGAATTCATGGATTCAATTTACCGAAAATTGGACGGTCAGCCAAGGAGATGTCTTCAAATCATGATTGTTTCCACCGGCCAGCAGCGGTTAGGTGCTGGGCGTGGCAAGATCACAATTTCGATTTATCCCATTTTCAGCTTCGGACTATCAGATTAGGATTCCCACCTATGCAGCAGGAATATCGCGTCCGTCGGGATTTTGTCCAGCGCGCGGAGGTTTTTGCCGTCGCAGCGTTAATGGTTGCCGGTGCCGTAGCGCTGGCCGCGGGGGAGTCGCCGAAAGCAGGCGGGCGAGACCCGCTCAAACATCCTTTCCATGAGCGTAGTATTTGGAATATGCCCATCGGCCGGGAGGCGGTTTATGTACCTGCCAACATTCAGAAAGCCACCGGGGCGGGCATGACCATTGATGAGGATTTAATTGTTTTGACCCCCAGGGCGCCCCTGCTGGAAATCTACCGCAATAATGCCGGCTGGGACCGCCAGAAAAGCCGCTGCACCAAGGACGGCGAGCTGTTGTTCAAAGCGCCCATACCGCCGCAGTTTATTGTCAGTCCCGACACTTGGGATGGAGCAACCCCCAATTCGGGCCTGGCGGTGCTGATGCCTGACGGCCGCACCATCAAGCAAACGCAACCTTTTGCCCGTTGTGAACCTGGCTTTGGCACCAGCCGCTACGTGTTTGCCGATGAGGACTTGTACGGCATGGGATATTATGGCGCTCACGGCGGCTCCGGCTTGTCCTGCATTGGCGGCACATTGCGTGTCGGTGAGCTGGTGCCGGGCGCCGGCCCCATCCGGCACGCTCTGAAAATCAATCTCTATGCCGCCCGCAATTTGTATTACGACGAGGAGACGCGCGGCTACCGTTGGCCCGCCCGGCGGGCGGATGGTTATGCGGCGAAAGTTTATGGCACCAAGGGCAAGCCGCCCAAGGCCTGCCGCATGGGCGCGTTGCTGGCGTTGCCGCCTCACTTAACGGATCAGGTATTGGGCTTGGAAACAGAACCAGCCCGCCGCCTGGCCCAGGCCCTGCGCGATTACGGCGCCTATGTCGTGGATGATACAGCTTGGGACGTTTATGCCCTCGTCACCGAATGGGGGCCGGACGGCCGCGTCAAAGATGAGTTCAAAAAAGCCTGGGGATTCGACATCAACCCAGCCCGCCGCGATAATCCCTGGTCAAGAGACATGGATCGCCTGTTCACCAACCTGCATGTCGTGGATAACAACGGCCCGGACCGCATCGGGGGCGGCGGCCAGCCCCGGGTGCCGCTGGCAGCTCCCCTGCCCTCTCCGCCTGCCGCCAGAACCCCCTGAGCTTCAATGGCAGCGCGCTGCCTCCCGGGCAATGATATGAATAGCCTCGCGTACCACCTTTTCCGGCCCGGAGTAATTAATGCGCAGACATTGATGACGATGGGGCCAGTCCTCCTCCAGGCCATAAAAGAAATATTCTCCTGGCACGGTCAGGACTTTGTGCGCCTTGAGACGCCGGCAGAATTCGCGGCTCGTCGTGCTTAGTTCAGGCAACCAGAGCCAGTGGAAAAAGGCGCCCTCATCTGCATGGATGGCCCAGGGGACATGCGCCCGCTTGAAGGCTTCCTCCAACCATTCGCGCGCCTTGAGACGGCGCGCGTTATAGAACGGCTGCAGCCAGCGTGGTCCCATTTCCAAAATGCTGCCATCCTCCAACCAGGGCAGCACCAGGTGCTGTCCCAGGGAGGGATTGGCCAGACCGGCAACGGCCGTCATGGAAGCTACCGCCGAGGTGACACTTGCTGGCCCGGCTACGATGCCCGTCCGGGTACCCGGCAGCCCAATCTTGGAGAGGCTGAACAGCAGAATAAAATGCGGAGCGTAGATGGGTTTAACGGGGACGTGGACTATGGCGGGAAAGGGAACGCCGTAAGCCTGATCCAGGATTAAGGGGATGTCGTGCCGAAGGGCCAGGTCTGATAAACTTAAGAGCTCATCTTCTGAGATGACATTACCAGAGGGATTGGTGGGCCGTGAAACCAGCATTGCGGCGATGTCCCCCTGTCCAAGGCGCTCCCGCACCGCATCGAGATTTACGTGGTATTTGAAAACATGGCCCCCAGCTCCCGCCGGCCACTCCACTTTTGGGCGGCAGGCCACGAAAATGTCCTCCTCCAATCCCTGATCGGCATAACCGAGGTATTCCGGACACAATGGCAGTAATATCTTGTGGCGCTTTCTCCCCCTGCCTCTGCCAGCAAACAGGTTGATGAGAAAGAAAGTAGCGCATTGGCTGCCGGCCGTGACCGCCACGTTTTCCGGCTCAAAGTCGGCATGGTAAATACTCCGTAACAGCGCGGCGAAGGCGCTGACAAACCGGGGATGCCCCCGTGGGGGATCGTAATTGCCCAGCAAAGACGCCATGGCCTCTGGCTCGCGCAACATGGCCGCCATCCGTTGCTGGGCGGCCTGCATAAATTCAGGGACCAGGGCGGGATTACCGCCGCCTAACATGCGCATCTCGGGATCAACTGTCAGGGCATGCCCCAGATCCTCCATTAATTCGCCAATGCCCGTCACTTGCGACCATTTGGCTCCCACCCGCGAAATGACCTCAGGATTCATTATAACTTACGGAAATTGCACCTCGACAGTGGCCACGCCCTGCACCTGCAAGGCCATCCAACCGGCGGCGGCATCCGCCTCGTGGGGCGGCTGCAGTGCCTGCTCGCGGCCATTCACTTTAATCCTCGGCATGGCGGGCAACCCACACAAAAGCACATAATAATTTTGAGCCGGCCAGCCTTGCACATTCAATCTGGCGGTTCTGGGGGTGTCCTGCTGAACCCGGACCAGGCCCGGCGCGTGCACATTAAAACCCGCCCGGACAAGACGCCGAAAGCCATACAGGGGCGCCCGGGTATAATAGTTCACCGCGTTGGCTCCCACTGTGCCGGGGTTGATGGCGGGTCCATCGGCGCGCTGTTCACGCAGCAGGAAATAATCTGGTAACAACCCCACACGATTGGTGTCATTCGCCTTCCAGGTATGTTGAAGACCGGCCACCGTGATCCCCTCGGCGACCTTGCGCCAAAGCCCCTGCGGGTCCACTTCGGCCAGCCGATAGAGCGCGTCAGCATAGACCAGCCCGCACCATTGCACCGGCTGGCCAAACCAGACGGGTGCCTTCCAGCTCGTTGCGCCCAGCACCGCAATGGTGTTGTAGATGCCCACTTCTCCGAGAGTGGGTTGGACCAAATAAACAAAAGGAATACCCGTCCACGCCCAATAGCGCGCCTGCTCCAAAAAGGCGGGATCTCCACTCAGCTCGTAGCCCAGGACATAGGCTTTTACCAGATGGGCTGAGGCCAGAATATCGGGGGTGTGCAACGGGATCTCCCAGGTTTGCGCTCCCCGGGGAACACCGTTTTGGTAGCGTTGTTGGGCGCGCAACGCGGCTAGGGCGCGGGCCGTCAGCTCGCGATCGCCGCAAAAGGCGGCAGCTTCGAGGGCTTCCGCCAGGGGTTGAAAGGTCAGGCCGTTGGCATGATTTGTCCAATATGTCCGGGCATAATCGGTGCCTCCCGATTGTGGCCGGTAACGAATGACATAATCATCTCCCAGGCGCTTGAGCAGGCCGGCGGCATACGCGCGTGCCGTGGCCACATTCTCCCCTACATGGCCGAATACCAGAGGCGTGGCCGGGCTGCGCACGTGACTGACGGCGGAATGGTAGTAATTCTGCGGCGGCACCAAAGCCAGCGCCTCCTTTGCGGCCGCGTGAAGTTCCGTGGAGAAATGTGAGGCCCGACGACCCAGCCAGGTCATGTACAAGGCCGCGTCGGCGGCGGGTTGGGCATTAAAGCCCGGCCAGACGGCATGACGATAGCGGTTGCCTTCCCGCGCTTTGGAGCGCAGCCATCCCAGGGACGCCAGCTCCTCATAAGCGGTCAAGTCCAAGTAATTCTTGGCATAGGCCGGAAGGCCATGAAGAGCCACATACTGTTGCACCGCCGGGATCACCGTCTCGCCGCGCCCTCCCAGCAAACGCAGGCTGCATTCAACTTTTTGGCCGGCCCGCAACAATCGGGGAAAATGGGGTACCAGGCTCCCCTCCGGCCGGTTGGCTCCATCCGACTCCGGCCATATTACGCCCATGACGTGGCCGCCGCTGCCATAGAGGCGGTCAGGAGAGTCAAACACGGCGCTGAAGGAAAGATGGCGGTCGTAAGCCAGAGCCACATAACGGCTGTGCATCTGGATTGCCATGAGCGGGAAGGTGATTTTGTGATTGGCCGGCACCTGGCGGCGTGATTCCGGGCCGATGATGTCCGCCTCGGAACTGCTGGATTCATTTTCCAGATATTCCAATCCCGCGAAAAGTGCCTGGCTTTTGTTGGTGCCAAAGCTCCCTTCGCCGGGGAACAGCAGGAACATTGGGGCATACAGCACCTCAGTGTCTTGCGAGGTTTCCAACATGGTGTGTACCTCGATCACGTCCGTCAGACCACTGCGAAAGTGCTGAACATAGCGCCAGTTCGCTCCGCGGGGGTCTTTCCATGTAGCCTCCAGCCGGTAACCGGCGCGGGATAGGTCCACCTGAGGTGATGGGATGTTGAGCCAATGCTGTTTCAGTTCATGCACGTAAGCAATCTGGAGGCGGGGATGCGCATAGGCCATGACTTGCCCGTTCACACGCATCTCGCCGCCCCATTGTGAGTCCGGGGCATCCCACCATTCCACCTGACCGGATTTGAGCACCATGCGGCGGCCGGCAGCCGGCGGTTGCCACTGGCGTGGAGGGGGGGTGAACTCGGCCCGTGGTTCAAAGCGGAGCGAAGCGAGGATGGCCTCGCCGGAGTCACCGGGTGGATCCAAACGAAAACGATATTGCGGCCCCAATGCCGGCAGGGGCAAACGCACCTCGGTCCATTGGCCTTGGGGAACCATAAAGCGGCGCGACTGCTCCTCGGTGGCGTGGCGATCGAAAAAGAACAACTGCGCCAGACCGCCGGAGGAAGATTTGAGGCGCAGTATGGCCCATAGCATCTGGCCGGCAGGAAAATCACGAGGTGGGCTGTGAATATAAGGATCTTTGCCCGCAAGGTGCATGCGCAATCCTTCCGCCGTTGGCTCAAGCTGAGTAATATGGTGGGGACCCTGCCATTGCCGGGCTTCATCCGGCCGGGTCAGATCATAGACCGGCAGGAGCGGGGCGCCCGCAAGCCCCCCCAGGCCGGCCTGAAACAGAAAAGCCACCAACCAGCAGATGCAGTGACGTTTCATAATCTGCAGGTTTATGGTTTTTTCCGGGGGCGCGCGAGCAAATAAAAGCGGCCTGAACTCCTGGCAAAATAGGATTGGCAGCCGGCCTGGTTGGCGTACAACAGCGGGGCGATGAAGAATATCGTCTATCTGGATGTGGAGACGCAGAAATCCGCCGAGGAAGTGGGCGGATGGCACAAGATTGGGGACATGCGCATGAGTGTGGGGGTGATCTACAGCACCGCCGCCGGCGAGTACAAAATATTCCTCGAGTCGCAGGTGGATCAGTTGATCAAGGAGCTGCTGCGCGCGGATTTGGTGGTGGGATACAACCATGAGCGGTTTGACTACGAGGTGTTGCATGCCTACACCCCGATGGATTTGCGGCAGGTGCCCTCCCTGGATTTGCTTTTGGAATTACAGGCCGTAACCAACCGCCGTTTGCCCTTGGACGATGTCGCTGCGGCCACCTTGGGCGTGAAAAAAACCAGCGAAGGCATGCAGGCCTTGGAATGGTTCAAGCAGGGCAAGCTCTTGGAAATTGCGGAGTATTGCTGCTACGATGTCAAACTGACCCGCCTCCTGCATGAATACGGTGGCGCCCATCAGCATGTGTGGTATTTCGACAACACCGGCAAAAAGGTTAAAGTGCCGGTGAAGTGGCGATTGGCATAAAAAAACGGTGGCCTAGACCACCATGCTCAACAGCGCGAGAATTCGGCCGGGGAACACTCCAAGGGCGAGAATGCCCAGGGTGAGCAACCAACAAAGCCAGGTGGCCGAAGCATCTAATTCCAACGGGGCGGAGTTATCGGCCTCCCGGAAGAACGCCTCGCGGATTAGCAGCAAGTAGTAGTAGATGGCGATGGCGCTGTTGATGACCGTGAGCACCACCAGCCACAACCACCCTTGAGCCAGTGCCGCCTTGAGAAGGGCCAGCTTCCCAATAAACCCCGCCAGCGGCGGCACTCCTGCCAGGCCGAACACGCCCACTAAAAGGGTCCAGGCCAACAGGGGCGAGCGCCGATGCAGTCCGGCCAACTCTCCCAGGGCCACGTTGCGCCCTTCCCGGGAAACGCCGCATATTACCACGAAGCAGGCCAGGATCATGAAGAGATAGGCAAAGAGATAGTATAAGGCGGCGGCGCGGCCATCCCGATCCAATGCCACCAAGCCCACCACCGTGTAGCCGGCGTGAGCAATGCCGCTGAAGCCCAGCAACCGTTTGAGGTCTGTCTGCACCAAAGCGGCCAGGTTGCCATAAAACATGGAGGCCGCGGCCAGCACCGCCAGCAGCAGGGCAAAACGGGGGTTATCCGGGGTGGCCAGGGCCGTCAGACGCGCTAAAACGGCCACCGCGCCGAGTTTGGGCAATGACGCGATGATGGCCGCGGATTCGTTGGAGGAGCCCTGATAGACGTCCGGCGTCCAGAAATGGAAAGGAAACACGGCCAGCTTGTAAAAAAGTCCGCAACAGGTCAGCGTTAGACCGGCCAGGGCCAGCGGGGATTCCGCAAAAGGACGCAGCTTTTGCATTAAAGCCGGCAAGGCGGTGGCCCCTGTGATGCCATAAAGATAACTCAGCCCAAACAACATGATGCCATTGGCGGCGATGCCAAACATAATGTATTTGGCGGCGGACTCCATCTGGGCGCGCTGGCCCTCACGTTCGCGTCGCAGCGGCACCAGAAGATACAGAGGAAACGACGCCATCTGCAAAGCCACCACCAGTGTAAGCACATCCACACAGCTTACCAGTGTGACCAGGCCAAATCCGCTCAGGACGGTGAATAAATAAAATTCTGGGCGAAAGTCAGCCGGAATGTCCTGCAAACCGCCTGCCGCCAATAGGGATAGAAAAAGTCCCAACGCCAGAAACAGCTTGAGAATTTGCGAGAAACCGTCCACCCGATAGGCGCCATCGAAAAGCAAGTTTTCCGCCGGCAGTGCCACGACGGAACCCAGGATGGTGGCCAGAGCCACCCCTAGTGCAACACGCCGGGCAAGCTTGCCCTGCCGTTCACCCAAGGTCACCAAAAACAAGGCCAGCGCTCCGGCCAGCAGCACCAGCTCAGGCAGGTAAGATGTGATGAAGGACAGCATTAGAACCGTTTGTCTCTACAATCCGGGCACAGGCATCCCGGCTTTAACTTGCTGAAGCAGGAGCACCAAGCTGGGCCGCATGGCTTCCACAAAAGGCCCGGGTTTTAACCCCAGCCAAAACACTAAAATAAACAGCGGCAATAAAGCCAGAACTTCACGCCAATCCAAATCCCTGAGGCCCGTGTGATCAGGGTTTTGCGTGCCCCCCCACGCCAAGCGCTGCAGCAGCCGCAAAAGGTAAGCCGCGGCAATGACGACTCCCGGCACAGCCGCCACCGCCACCACCGGCACAGACGCAAAAGCCGAGCTTAAAACCAGAAACTCGCCGACAAAGCTATTGGTCCCTGGAAAGGCCATGCTGGACAGGGCAAACACGCCAAAGGCAGTGATAAAAATGGGCATGTATTTCCCCAATCCAGCCGCCGCGTTCATTTCCCGGGTATGCAGGCGCTCGTACAACAATCCCACCCCAATAAACAAAGCCCCCGTGGTGATCCCGTGATTGATCATTTGCAACATTGCTCCTTCCAATCCCCCGCTGGTAAAGGTGAAAATTCCTAACGTGACGAAACCCATGTGCCCCACGCTGGAGTAGGCCACCAATTTCTTCATGTCGGTTTGCGCCAGAGCGGTCAGGCCGCCATAGATGATCGCCACCACGGAGAGCCATTGAATGGCTGGGGCAAAAACCTGGGCGGCGTGCGGAGTGATGGGCAGGCTGAAACGAACGAAACCATAGGTGCCCATCTTGAGCAGGATGCTGGCCAGCAGCACACTGCCGGCCGTGGGGGCCTCGACATGGGCAGCCGGCAACCACGTGTGGAAGGGAAACATGGGCACTTTGATGGCGAAAGATATGAAAAACGCCAAAAACACCCAGAATTGAAAGGGGGCATCGAAGCCGCGATTCATGAGATCCGGGATGTGAAATGATCCTGTCTTGAGATACAACGCAATGATGGCCACCAATAAGAATACCGACCCCGCCATCGTATAAACAAAAAACTTCAAGGCAGCATAAATTTTACGCGGGCCACCCCATACCCCGACAATCAGGGCCATGGGGATCAACATGGCCTCCCAAAAGACAAAAAAGAGCACAAAATCCAGCGCGCAAAAAACCCCCAGCATCGCAGTCTCCATCAGCAGAAGGGAGGCGAGGAACTCTTTGACGCGGGTCTGAATGTAGGCCCATGAGGCCAGCACGCACAGCGGCATAACCAGGGTGGTTAACAGAACCAACCACAGACTGAGGCCATCTACGCCAACGGTGTAGTAAATGCGCCAGGGTGAAATCCAGGGGTGCCGCTCGACCAACTGAAATGCCGCGGTTTGCGTGTTGAATTGGAAATACAAAGCCCACGAAACCACGCACGCCGCGCTGGTGAACAGCAGCGTCCACCAGCGTTGCGCCCGTTCTCCCGGCAAGAGCAGCAACACCGTCAAGGCTGCCAGCGGACTGAAAATCAGCACGCTCAACCAGGGAAATCCATTGTTGTAAATCAATTCAGGCATTTACCAGAACCAGAGGAATAAAAGCAGCAGCACCGCTGCAGCCGCGAAAGCCAGCGCGAGGCTTTCCTGTAAGTGCCCGCGTTGAATCATTCGCATCCGCGCTCCTACAGCCGCAACGGCTGCCGCCAGGCCATCCACGGCGCCATCAATGACGCGCTGATCAAATTGCCCCGTGAGCCGCGCCGTGCGCATCAAACCGGCCAGACCGAGGTTTTGATAAAGTGTCCCCACCCAGGCGTCGGCCCGTTGCACGGGCCCCTCGGCCAGCCGTAAGAAGGCGCGCCCAGCCATGCGATAGAACCAGTCCAGGTCCAAACTGACGGTGGGGGTGGGTTCGAGTTTCTTGAGCAAAAGAAAGAATCCCACCGCTGTGAACAAGAGCACCAGCAGCGTCTCCGAAACGTGATAAGCCGTGTAAGGATGATAGCTGGCCACCGCCGCTTGATGAGGCAGCATATTGTAGAGATAGGGAGTGTAAACACCGATGAAAATGCAGAGGAATGCGGCAATGGCCATAGCTGCGTTCATGTTCCATGGCGGATCCGTAGCGCGCTGCCACGTCTCCGCACGGCAGCGGTTTTGTCCAAACCAGATAAAGTATGGCACCTTCAGCCCGGTATGCAGAAACGTACCCACCGAGGCCAGCATTAACAAATAAGCCGCCCAGAGGCGGTGCTCTTGAAATCCCGCGGCCACAATCATGGATTTGCTCACGAAGCCGCTAAACAAGGGAAACGCTGAAATGGACAAGCCACCTATTAAAGTAAACAAGAAAGTCCAGGGCATCTTCTTGTACAATCCCCCAAGGCCCGTAAAGCGGCTCTCCCCGGTCATGTGCAAGACTGCGCCACATCCCATAAACAGCAAGCCCTTGTAGAGAATGTGGGCAAAGGCATGAGCGCACGCGCCATTGATGGCCATGGCCGTGCCCATGCCCACCCCTGCCACCATGTACCCCACCTGACTGATGATGTGATAGGCCAGCAGGCGGCGGCAGTCATTTTCCAAAACTGCATAAACCACGCCGTACAAAGCCATGATGACCCCCAACGGCACGAGTATCTCCCACCCCGCAAACCCGCGGCACAAGGCATACACCGCAGTCTTGGTGGTCAAAGCGGACAGAAAGACCGAACCATTGAATGTGCCTTCAGCGTAGGCATCCGGCAGCCAGGCATGCAAGGGCGGCACGGCCGCATTCAAAAGAAATCCTGCCAAAATTAGCCAGCCCGCTGCATTCCCCTGACTGGCAGGAAACGACTCAAATGCCAGGCTGCCTGTGGCGCCATGATGCAAAACAATGCCAGCCAGCAAGGACAAACCGCCGGCCACGTGTACCAATAGATATCGGAAACCAGACGCCAAGGCACGAGGCTCACGCCGGTACCAAATCAAAAAAACCGACGCAAAGGCCATCAGCTCCCAAAACACAAACAAAGTCAGAAAATCCCCCGCATAAATGACCCCCAGGGAGCCGGCGGCATAAAACCATGCTGCGCTGTGCTGGCCAGCCTCCTGGACGTGCAGGCCATAGAGCGTGGCTATGACACACACCAACCCCATGATGTAACCGAAGATCTGACTCAGCGCATCCACACGCCCAAACACCAGTGTCCACTGCAAAAATCCCAGCTCCCCCTGCACGCCCGGTGTAAGTTGGGCCACCCGCCAGAACGTCAGCAGCGGCACCGCCAGCAGCCAGAGCTTGCGTGCCCGCGCCGGAATCCAGGGCAGAGCCAGCGCGCCTAAAACCAGAATGAGGGCGGGATGCAGCCAGAAATTACTCATCGTAGTAATCCTCCTCCCGCATGATGCCCAGCTTGCCAAAGGCCTTGGATGCCACGATTAGAAAGACGCATCCAACAAACCCGAAAACCGCCCAGAACCCCGGCCACTTTTCCACCTCCGTGTGGGCGTGGCTCTTGTCCACGATGGCCGGCAGGGCGTCCAAAACCACCAACGTCGCCAGCACGCCCAAACAGACCTTGATCACCAGGCGCAAGCGCGCCCTTAACCATTCAATGAGTTGGACCAGTTTCATGGCAGCACCGCCTGCGTCAGGCGCATGAAGAAATCAGGGTAACACCCAAGGACCACCGACACTCCGGCGGTAATCGCCAACGGCACCACCATCGCCGGGTGGGCCTCGCGGACATGGGGTTGAGTCTCGCCTTCCGGGAAGGCACGAAAGAAGGCTTGATAGACAACCGGCACGAAATAGGCTGCGTTCAAAAGTGTGCTCGCCAATAACACGACGATGATGAGGACGGACTTCGCATCCCATGCACCCAGAAGCAGATTCCACTTGGTGACAAAACCCGCCACGGGGGGCGCTCCGATCATGCTGAGTGAAGCAATTGCAAATGCCCCAAAGGTTACAGGCATCGCACGGCCCAGCCCGGCCATCTCAGAGATGTTTTTTTTGTGAGTGGCGACATAGATCGCGCCCGCGCAGAAGAAGAGTGTAATTTTGGAGAACGCATGGTTGGCAATATGGACCAGCCCCCCTTCGATGGCGGCAGGGGTCAACAAGGCCACCCCTAAAATAATATACGACAACTGGCTCACGGTCGAGTAGGCCAGCCGCAATTTCAAGTTGTCCTGACTGAGGGCGATGACTGAGGCCGCAACAATCGTAATGGCCACAAAATACGCCGTGGGCAGTCCCAGACCAAAAGCCTCCATCCGCTCCGTGCCAAATACGTGCAACATGACGCGTACCGTGGCAAACACGCCTGCCTTGACCACCGCCACAGCGTGCAGCAAGGCGCTCACCGGCGTCGGAGCCACCATGGCCCCGGGCAGCCAATGATGAAGAGGCATGATGCCGTTTTTGGCGAATCCCAGCAGGCAGGCGACATATAAGAATGTAAAGACCAGCCGCGAGGTGTCTGCTGGCAAGATACCGGGCCGGATGTTGTCGGCAAAGTCCAATGTGCCGGTTAGTGCATAGATTGCAGCCATGGCGGGCAGCACCAGACCTTTGGCCGTCAGAGTCAGATAGGTCAGATACTTTTTACCGCCTGTATATCCTTCCTCATCCTGATGATGGGCCACCAGGGGATAGGTGGTGATGCTGATGATTTCGTAAAAGAGATACAGGGTGAGCAAATTATCCGCGAAGGCGCAGCCGATGGCCCCAAACAAAGCCAGCGCAAAACACACATTGAAGCGTGTCTGGGCATGCTCACGCAGACCCCGCATGTAACCCGCGGAATAAAAAACGGTGACCACCCACAAGGCGGAGGCTGTGACGGCAAAAAGCATGGACAAGGCATCCGCGCGCAGGCTGATGCTCAGCCCCGGCAGCAAGGAAAAAAGAGTATAGACCAGTTTGCGGTCCGCCTTGATTTCCGGCAGCAGCGACAAAGTGATGGCCAGCAACGCCACGGCCGCCACCAGCGAGCCGGCTTCACGCCGGTTGGGATGCTGGCGGTTCAACAGCACCAGCCCCGCTCCCAACAGGGGGGCCAGCAGGGCTAATAACAGCCGGACATCGTGGGCGCTTTCCATGACCGGTTATCCCTTCAAATCGGTGAGGTCGCGCGTCTGAATGGAGCGGTAATTGCGATACACCGCAATAATGATGCTCAGGGCAATGGACACCTCGGCAGCCGCCAACCCCATGATGAACAACACAAAAATCTGGCCTTGCGCCGGTTCCGGCGCATGAAAGTGATTGAGCGCCACAAAATTGAGCGCCGCAGCGGAAAAGATCAGCTCTCCGGAGATGAGCATCCCCACCAGCGTACGCCGGCGCAACAGGCCAAAGATACCGGCGGCCAGCAGAAAAGCCGCCAATACCAGATAAACTTCGGGTTTTTGATAAGCGGGCATATCAGTGTTCTCTTGTGCGCCCTTCGCGCGCCACCACCAGCGCCCCCAGAATGGCGGCCAGCAGCACCAGCGAAATCAGCTCAAACGCCAGACAGTATTTCGTCAGAAGAGCCAGCCCCACCGCTTTGAGGGAATCGTCAGCCCGCGTCTCGCCCAGGGCAGGCCAGGGTCCGGCCAGACTGAGGTGACTGAGCAGCAGAAACACCCCAAACGCCGGCACCAGCATCAGCATGGCCCATACCCAGGTGGCCCGCGTGCGGGGCGCCGGCGGGGGCTCATCCGGCTCAGCCAGCATGATGGCAAAGACAATGGTGACACAGACGGCGCCGATGTAGATGAGCACTTCCATCAGCGCCAGAAACGGGCTGTGCAGATAATAATAAAGACCGGCCAGTCCCAGACAACAAATGGCCAGTCCACAAACACTGCGAATCACCCGGGTGGTCAGCACTGCAATCAGCGCCCCTCCCGCAGCCAGCACGACGAAAAACCAGAACAGGGCCGCGATGCTCAGCTCGGCGGCACCTTCACCCAACATGCCCAGCACAGCCATTACCTCCCCTGCCCTTCTACTGTGACCACGACCACATCCGGCGTCTTCGCTGGCGCTCGCGCCTCCGCCCCAGGCTCATGCTGGGGCGGCGGTGCGGGCGGCTGGTTTTGGGCTTCTTCCTCCAGACGCTTGAAAAGGTCCATGATAAACTCCTCCCGGGAGAAGCCGGCCAAGTTGTAATCTTTGGAAAAACGAATGGCGCCGCTTTTGCAGGCCTCGATGCAGGAGCCACACAAACTGCACTTGGTAAAATCCAGTTTGAACACGGTCACCGATTTGCGTTTGGCGCCCGGCTTTTTCTCCCCCTCCACCACGATGCAGTCGCTGGGGCAGACTTTCTCGCAGGCCTTGCAGGCAAAGCAAATCGGTTCGCCTGTTTTGGGATCGCGCACCAGCTCGATGTGCCCGCGAAAACGTGGAGGGATCTGGGGCGCCTCGTAGGGGTATTGCTCGGTGACCGGGGGCTTGAAGAACTCGCGCAAGGTCACCCGCAGCCCCGCCCAGAGGCTTAGGCATCCCTTCCAGAAATCATGGGCGCTTTTCATGGCATCATTAAAACAGTTTCAAAGTGATGGCGGTCAGCACCAGCGTCCCCAGCGAAATGGGGATCAGCACTTTCCACGACAGGTTCAATAACGTGTAGAATTGGGTGCGGGGAAACGTCCAGCGCACCCACATGACGGCAAAAATCAGCACATACATTTTGAGCAAAAACCAAAAGGCTCCAGGCAAAATCCCGATGGGACTTTGCCAGCCCCCCAGAAAGAGCAAGGTGGCCAGGGCGCAACCCACCAGCACGTTGGCGTACTCTCCGATGAAGAAAACCCCGAAGCCCATACCGGAGTATTCGGTTATGGCGCCCGCCACCAGCTCGCTTTCCGCCTCCGCCATGTCAAAAGGGGCCCGGTTGGTTTCCGCCAGCATGCAAATGTAGAACACCAGAAACGTCACCGGGGCGAGAGGATTGTGATCCAGGCGGAAAATGTTCCACTTCCAAAATGGACCGGCCTGTTGCTGCACAATTTCCACCAGGTTCGTGGTGCCGGTGCTCATGAGCAGGGTAATGACCACCAAAAGCATGGGGATTTCGTAGGCCACATTTTGCGATACCACCCGCGCGGCGGAGATGATGGCGTATTTGTTGCGTGATGCCCACCCGGCCAACATCACTGCCAGCACGTGGATGGAGCCGAAGGAAAAGACCACCAGCAATCCCAAATGAATGTTGCGCGCCAGCAGCGAGTCGCTGAAGGGAATGACCGCCAGGCTGACCATGGCCGGAATAATGACCAGCAGGGGGGCGGTGCGGAACAACACCCCATCCACGGTGGGCGGTACCAGGAGTTGTTTGGTAAGCAGCTTGATACTGTCGGCTATGGGCTGCAACAAGCCGGCAAACCCCGCCTCCGTTGGCCCCAGCCGGCGTTGAAAGCGGCCGGAACCTTTGCGCTCGGCCCAAACCAGATACGCAGCATTCAGCCCCACAAAGGCCATAAGGCCGAACAGGTAAGCCATGAGGCGTATGGGTTCTGGGAGACTCATTTTTAGCGATCAATATCCGGAATTACCAGATCCAGGCTGCCCAATAAGGCCAGCGCATCCGCCAGCATCATGCCGCGGCTGGCTTCCTCAAAGAGCGTGATGTTGCAAAAGGACGGGGTGCGCCAGCGCACCCGATAGGGCATTTCCTTGCCGTCGCTGACAATCCGCACCAGCAGACGTCCGCGGGCCGCCTCGACCGCAAAACAATAGTCGCCCGGCGGCGGTTTGAGTGCGCGGGGCACTCCCGGCGTTTGAAATGGCCCGGCAGGAATCATGGCTACAGCCTGTTCTATGATGCGCAGACTTTGCGCCATTTCCTCCATCCGCACCCGATAACGGGCCATGCAGTCCCCCTCTGGATAATTGGGAATATCAAACTCCAATTCCGGGTACACCGAGTAAGGCTCCATGCGCCGCACATCATAAGCTATGCCGGAGCCGCGCATGACCGGCCCGGTGGCACCATACTTTTGGCACATCTTTTTGCTGATGGGGCCAATGCCCTCCAGGCGCTTGCGCAGGATGAGGTTTTCGGTCACCAGGGTTTCATACATTTTCAGACGCTCGCGCATGTATGGCACAAAATCCCGGGCCGCGCTTAAAAAGGCGTCATCCACATCATTGTACACCCCGCCAAAACGATAATAACAGTAGGTCAACCGCGAGCCGGTGATGGCCTCCAGCATGTCCAGAATTTTTTCCCGGTCATCAAAAGCATACAGCAGCGGCGTAAAGCCGCCCAGGTCCAGCAAAAAGGCGCCAAACCACACCAGGTGACTGGAAATGCGGTTCAATTCGGAAGTGATGACGCGAATAAACTCTGCCCGTCGTGGCACTTCAATGCCCGCCGCCCGCTCCACCGCCGCTACATAGGCATGGGTGTAGGTCATGGCGGAGAGATAATCAATGCGGCTGGTGTTGGGGAGGTATTGGGCCCAGGTACGATTTTCCCCCATCTTTTCGTGCATCCGATGGATGTACCCGGCAACAGGTTCAGCCCGCAAAATGTACTCGCCATCCATCGTCAACTTGATGCGCAACACGCCGTGGGTGGCCGGATGCTGCGGCCCCAGGTTGAGAATGAAGGTTTCGTTCCCCGCCCGGCGGGCGGCCTCAATGGCCTCAGCAGGCGTCATGCAGCCGCAAAGTCTTTCCGCAAGGGGTGGTAGTCCGCGTCATCGGGCAACAACAAGGGCGTCAGGTTGGGATGCCCGGTAAAGTGAATGCCAAAAAATTCCCAGGCTTCGCGCTCATGCCAGTTCGCGCCGGGAAAGATTGCGGAAATGGAGGGCACCTCCGGCAAACCCCGGGAAACTCGCGTCCGTACCGCCGCCCGCCAGCCCAGTGCCGGATGGAAGTAATCATAAATCACCTCCATCTGATTGTCCTGCGGCCAGTCCACTCCGGTTACCGCATCCAGGGCAAAGCCCTCCTGATCCATGAGCACCGCAGCCAGCACCACCTGCGCAGGCTCCACTTGCGCCTCGAAATGAACGCCGCGGCGATGATAATCCACCGCCTCAAAAGGAAGGGCGAGATGGGCCAAAGGATGCACCCCTGGTCGCAGGGGGGACGCCACCTCCTTTGGTGTATTAGTATTATTTATGCTCATAATTAAATTGTTTAGGCCACCGGCTCCGAGGCCGGCGGCGGCTTAACCTCCGGCCATCGCCGTTTGCCGGTCAGTTTCTTTTCCAACGCTAAAATCCCCTCGATCAGCGCTTCCGGTCGCGGCGGACAGCCGGGAATGTACACGTCCACAGGAAACAGTTTGTCCACCCCCTCCACCACGGAATATTGGCCGGGGTACACGAACGGCCCGCCGGAAATGGCACAATTGCCCATGGCAATCACCCACTTCGGCTCTGGCATCTGGTCGTACAACGTCTTTACCGCCGGCGCCATTTTTTTGGTAATGGTCCCGGCCACGATCATGACATCGGCCTGCCGCGGGGAGGGGCGAAACACCTCGGCTCCAAAGCGCGCCAGATCAAAGCGCGAGGCCCCCGCGGCCATCATCTCGATGGCGCAGCAGGCCAGTCCGAAAGTCAATGGCCACAACGAGTTGGCTCGTCCAAGGGCCAGCAGGTCCTCCAGCCGGGCAAACTTCACGATCTGGGAGCACTGGACTTCCGGGTCCATTCAAAAATTCCTTTCTTCCAGGCGTACACAATGACCAGGGACAGGATCCCCACAAAAAGCAGCACCTCCACCAGATCGCGCCAGGCAAATTCGCGGTCATACACCAGCGCGACCGGAATCAAAAAGAGCACATCCACAGCGAAGGCCACAAAAATCAAGGCATACAAATAATACACCGCACTGTAGCGAATCCAGGCATCGCCAATGGGATCCATGCCACACTCCACAAACTGGCCGGTTTTATTGGCCGATTGCCGCGTGTGCCGGGCCGACAGCAGCTTCCCCAGCACCACCGGGGCCAGGGCGAACAACAACCCCCCGAAGGCGAAAGCCGCCAGATACACCAGGTCGAGATAATAAGTTTTGCCCATACAACCCGTCAGAGCAAATATCCATCAGTTTACATTTTAATCAACTTATTTCTGATAACAGTAACACTTATTCATCTGTTTTAATACTTTCTAAATACTTATAACGCCCCCACCGGAAGGCCCCAGGCCGAGGAGCCTTGCCACAGAAACTTAAGCTGCCGCCGCCGCCCACGCCTTGAGCCAGGTCATGAAATGAGCCGATGGGGTGGAAAAATAAAAAAGGCTGAGGCAGGGATGCCTCAGCCGGCGGTTGCTCCGACCAACCCCGAGCCGCTATGTCTATAGCTTGAGCAGTTCCTCCGCGATCTGCACGGCGTTGAGTGCCGCCCCCTTCAACAACTGGTCTCCCGAAACCCAGAAACAGAGGCCGTTGTCCAAAGCGCAATCCTGGCGCAGGCGGCCCACCTCGCAGTTGTCCTTCTCGGCGGTGAACAACGGCATGGGGTATTTCTTGTTTTCCGGGTCATCCACCACGTCCAGACCGGGGGCCCGGCTCAGCACCTCCCGCGCGGCCGCCACAGTGACCGGCTTTTCAAACTCCGCGCTAACGGCCACGGAATGCGCCCGGTAAACCGGCACGCGCACGCAGGTGACGCTGGCCCGGAAAGTGGGATGATGCATGATTTTGCGGCCCTCGTTCTGCATCTTCATCTCCTCCTTGGTGTAGCCGTTGGGCAGAAACGAATCCACATGCGGCAGCACATTGAAGGCAATTTGATGCGGGTACACTTCTTTGGTGACGGGATCGCCCTTCACGATCTGATTCACCTGGCGCCGCAGTTCTTCGATGGCCTTGGCCCCGGTGCCGGACACGGCCTGATAGCTGGAGGCAAAAATGCGTGTGCAGCCAAATGCCGCGTGCAGCGGGTACAGGGCCATAAGCGTGATGGCGGTGGTGCAGTTGGGATTGGCAATGATGCCCTTGTGCAGTTTGACATCGGCGGCATTGATCTCCGGCACCACCAGCGGCACCTGGTCATCCATGCGAAAGCAGCTTGAATTGTCCACCACCACGCAGCCAGCCGCGGCAGCCAGGGGCGCATACTCCTTGGAAATGCTGCTGCCGGCGCTGAACAAGGCAATGTCCACCCCTTTGAAGGAGTCCTTTTTCAATTCCGTCACCGGCATATCTTCACCGCGATACTTCAGCGTTTTGCCCACCGAGCGGGCCGAGGCCAGCAAGGTCAGTCTGGCCACCGGGAATTGGCGGCGTTCCAAAGTCTTGACCATCTCGACGCCGACGGCTCCCGTCGCGCCGACTACGGCAACATGCAGAGAATTGCGCATAATCATCACAATAAACGAGCGGCGACTATAAAATAAACTGTCAATCTGTAAATAGCAGAAATCAGGAAAATCGGGGCGACCATCCGGAGGCAAAAAATGGTAACACTTCGCCCGCCGCCCGCGTCAATTGGAATGAATGGGGCACTGGCTGATGGTCAACCAGTGACTGACCATGAAAAGTGTGAGGAATAACGTGATATGATGAAGCATAAATCGTTGATTTGGTGTTGGGGTGCCAGTCTGGCCTTGGGGCTGTTGGCCGCTTCGCCAGTGCTGGCCGCAGACACGCCAGCGGAACCGGCTGCAAAACCCAAAGCCGCCCAGAAACTCAAGGAATTGGGGGTAGAGCTGGATCTGACCGCCGACCAAAAGGCCAAGGTCAAGACGCTCCTGCAGGAACAAAAGGAGAAATTGAAGCAGATCCGGCAGGATGCTTCGCTCAGCAAGCTCGACAAGGCGGCCAAACTGCGTGAAGCGCAGCAAGGTCTGGCTGACAAACTGAAGGAGATTTTGACGCCGGAGCAATACGCCAAGTGGGAAAAAGCCCGGAATGAGGCCCAGGCGGAAAAGAAGGCCGCCCGCCAGCAGGCCCGCTAACTTCCCAGGGTGCTAGCACCCTGCTCCGCCCCGTCGGGATTCGGCGGGGCGTTTTTTATTTTCCATGATCAGAGACCAACATATCATCATATCAGGATAAATTGATATTTACATTATGGGGACTTGTGCTAATATCAGCCGTATATGAGCCTTGCTTTTGCCGGCACCACCACGCGAGGACAGGAGCTGGCCCGCCTGCTCCAGCGGCGCATTGTCATCATTGACGGCGCCATGGGCACCATGATCCAGATGCGCAAGCTGGACGAGGCCGTCTATCGTGGCTCCCGTTTTGCCACGTGGCCGCGGCCCTTGAAGGGGTTGAATGACCTGCTGAATCTAACCGCCCCGGCTATCGTGGAATCCATCCATACCGCTTATCTGGAAGCCGGTGCCGATCTCATTGAGACCAACACCTTCAATGCCCAGGCCATCTCCCTGGCTGATTACGGCATGGAAGCCTACGCTTACGACATCAATTTGGCCGGCGCTCTTTGTGCCCGACGCGCCGCCGATGCCTTCATGCAGCGACACCCTGACCGTCCCTGCTGGGTGGCCGGCGCGCTCGGCCCCACCACGCGCACGGCATCGCTTGGCACCGATGTGCACAACGCCGCTTCCCGTGCCGTTTCCTACGATGAACTGGTGGCGGCCTATTACGAACAGGCTCGGGGCCTGCTTGATGGGGGGGTGGATGTTTTTCTGGTGGAGACCATCTTTGACACGCTCAATGCCAAAGCCGCCTTCTTCGCCCTGCAAAAATTGTTTGATGAGCGCGGCCTCCGTCTGCCGCTGATGGCGTCGGTCACTTTTATTCAGGCTGGCAGCAATCGCGGTGTCACCGGCCAGACGGTCGGCGCCTTCTGGACTTCCATTTCCCACGTGCCGCTTCTCAGCGTGGGCATGAATTGTGCCTTGGGGCCGCGGGAGATGCGGCCGTTGATTGAGGAGCTGGCGCAAATGGCCCCGGTTTTTCTCAGCGCCTATCCCAATGCCGGCCTGCCCAACCCCCTGCTCCCCACCGGCTTTCCGGAAACGCCGGAAACACTGGCTCCTCAACTGGCTGAGTGGGCGCGCAATGGATGGCTGAATCTGGTCGGCGGCTGTTGCGGCACCACCCCGGACCACATCCGGGCCATCGCCCGGGCGGTGCAAGACCTCCCACCCCGCCGGCCCCCGGCTCCCGACACTTATCTCCATCTCAGCGGGCTGGATGAACTGGTCGTCCGTCCGGAAAGCAATTTCATCAACATCGGTGAGCGCACCAATGTCACCGGCTCGCCCAAGTTCGCCAAACTCATTCGTGAAAACCAGTTTGAAGAAGCGGTCAACATCGCCCGCCAGCAGGTGGAAAATGGTGCGCAAATCATTGACGTCAACATGGACGAGGGTTTGCTGGACGCCGAGCGGGCCATGACCCATTTCCTGCAACTGGTGGCGGCCGAACCGGAGGTGGCGCGCGTGCCGGTCATGATTGATAGCTCGAAGTGGAGTGTCATTGAGGCCGGCCTGAAATGCCTCCAGGGCAAAGGGGTGGTCAATTCCATCAGCCTCAAGGAAGGCGAGGAGAAATTCCTGGAGCAGGCCCGCCTCATCCGCCGCTATGGCGCGGCCGTGGTGGTCATGGCCTTTGATGAACAGGGTCAGGCGGACACGTTTGAACGAAAAATCAGCGTTTGCGCCCGCGCCTACCGACTGCTCACGGAACAGGCACATTTCCCTCCGCAAGACATCATTTTCGACCCCAATGTGCTGACGGTTGGCACTGGCATGGAGGAACACGCCAATTATGGCGTGGCCTTCATCGAGGCGGTGCGTTGGATCAAACAAAACCTGCCCCTGGCCAAAACCAGCGGGGGCATCAGCAACGTCTCCTTCAGTTTTCGCGGCCAGAATGTGGTCCGCGAAGCCATGCACTCGGCTTTCCTCTATCACGCGGTTCGGGCCGGGCTGGACATGGGCATCGTGAATGCCGGCATGTTGGCGGTGTACGAAGACATACCGGCCGAACTGCGTGAACGCGTCGAGGATGTCCTGCTCAACCGCCGACCGGATGCCACGGAGCGGCTCATTGCCTACGCCGCCCAGCTTCGGCCCAAGGATAACAACCCGGCGGAAGCTGAAGCGGCCTGGCGGCAGACGCCCGTGGAAGAGCGCCTGAAACACGCTCTGATTCACGGGATCACCGATTACATCGAAAAAGATGTGGAGGAGGCCCGCCAGAAACTGGGCCGGCCGCTCGCTGTCATTGAGGGCCCGCTGATGGCTGGCATGAACGTGGTGGGCGATTTGTTTGGCAGTGGGCGCATGTTTCTGCCCCAGGTGGTTAAAAGCGCCCGGGTCATGAAAAAGGCGGTCGCCTACTTGCAACCGTTCATGGAGGCCGAGAAGGCCGCGGGTGAGGGCCGCCCCCAGGGCAAAGTGCTGCTGGCCACCGTCAAAGGGGATGTCCATGACATCGGCAAGAATATCGTCGGCGTAGTTCTCGCGTGCAATCACTACGAGGTAATAGACCTGGGTGTCATGACCCCGTGCGAGAAAATCCTCGAAACGGCGGCCAGGGAGAAAGTGGATGCAATTGGTTTAAGCGGCCTCATCACACCGTCTCTCGATGAAATGGTGCATGTGGCGCGAGAAATGGAACGCACCGGCATGCAACTGCCGCTCCTGATTGGAGGCGCCACCACCAGCAAAGCCCACACGGCGGTGAAGATTGCGCCGGTGTATCACGGGGCCGTAGTGCATGTCCTCGATGCTTCGCGCGCCGTGCCGGTGTTGGGCAGTCTGCTGAATCCGGAACAGCGGGAAATATTTCTCCATGCCCTGCGTGCCGACTACGAGCGCCTGCGGCAGGAGTATGGCGGTCATCGCGCCCATCTGTTACCCTTGGCCGAAGCCCGGCGCCGGGCGCCGGTGTTCGATTGGGAACAGGTGGACATCCCCGTTCCCGAGTTCCTCGGAGTGCGCACCCTTGGCCCAGCATCGGCTCTGCCACCTTGTGATCTAAGCGTCAGCGTGAGTGATTTGGTGCCATATATTGACTGGTCGCCCTTCTTTCACGCTTGGGAGCTGCGGGGCCGTTTCCCGGCCATTTTGGATGATCCGACCGTGGGACCGCGCGCGCGCGAGCTTTACGCCGATGCGCAGGCCATGTTGGAAAAAATCATTCAAGAAAAGTGGCTGCAGCCGAGGGGGGTCTATGGCTTTTTCCCGGCCAACCGTGCGGGGGACGATGTCATTGTGTTTTCACCAGAGGACCCGGCTCGCGAGGTGGCCCGCTTTTGTTTCCTGCGCCAGCAAATGGAAAAACCTGATGGACAGTTTAATCACTGTCTGGCGGATTACCTTGCCCCCCGGGAAACCGGCAGGCGGGATTACCTGGGCGCTTTTGCCGTAACCGCCGGCCATGAGACCC
Organism: Verrucomicrobiia bacterium; assembly: GCA_026414565.1. Classification (NCBI taxonomy): domain Bacteria; kingdom Pseudomonadati; phylum Verrucomicrobiota; class Verrucomicrobiia; species Verrucomicrobiia bacterium. Next base: position 168,442 of record JAOAIT010000018.1, on the reverse strand, counting down.
ATGAACGAGTCCAGGCCTTCAAGGCCGCGCATGACGATTACAGTGCCATCTTGCTGGAAGCCCTGTCGGATCGTTTGGCTGAGGCCTTTGCCGAATACCTGCATCAAAAGGCGCGGCGGGATTGGGGATACGGCCGGCACGAACAGCTTTCCCAGGAAGACTTGATTCGGGAGCGTTACCGCGGCATTCGTCCAGCGGCAGGCTACCCGGCCTGCCCGGATCACAGTGAAAAGTGGACGCTGTGGCGGCTGCTGCAAGTGGAAGAGCGCACCGGCATTCGCCTGACAGAAAGCGGCGCCATGTGGCCGGCCAGCAGTGTCAGCGGACTTTACTTTGCCCACCCGCAAGCCAAATACTTTGGCGTGGGCAAATTAGATCGCGACCAGGTGCTTGATTACCACCTTCGTAAGGGCATGACCCTGCAAGAGGTGGAAAAATGGCTGGGACCTTATCTCAATTATCCTCCGGCTCCTGCGACCCCCTCCACGGCCGGCTGCGCCTGCGGACGGCCCCACTAAGTTCTACCGGGTGGACGCTGCCATCGCCGCCGCGCATACCATTTCCCCAAGAGTTGCACGCCGGGCATTTTCATGCCCAGCACCATGAGCCGGTTAAACCAGCCGGGGATAAAAACCCCGGACCCTCGCTCCAAGGCGCGCAGAGATTGTGCCACCACTTCCGCGGCGTGCATCCAACAGAACGACGGCACCACCTTGCGGTTGAAGTCGCGATATTCCTCCGTGTCATGAAACTCGGTATGGGTGAAGCCCGGGCACAAAGCCTGGACACGCACCCCTGAGCCCTCCAGCTCTGCTGCCAGGGCCTTGGTAAATCCCACCATCCACAACTTGGTGGAGCTATACATGGCACTGGTGGGAACCATCGCAAAGGCCGCAATGGAGGCCACGTTGATGATCACACCTTGCCGCCGCTGGACCATCGCGGGCAACACCGCCCGGATGAGCCGTGCTGGGGCCTTGACGTGCACCTCAATCATGGCCATCTGCTTGGGCGCTTTAGTTTCATGGTAGAGCCCCCCCGAACCAAACCCCGCGTTATTGATCAGCCACCCCACAGGTGGTTCGGATAATAGTCTTTTTTCCACGGTTTGCTGGCCGGCCTCCTCCGCCAGGTCAGCCGTCAGGCATTCGACGGCAACCCCATGCTTTTGACGCAGCTCCTGCGCCAGCGTCTCCATGCGCTCGCGCCGGCGTGCCACCAATACCAACGCATGGCCTCGGCGGGCCAGTTGCCGCGCATACTCCGCGCCAATCCCGCTGGAAGCGCCGGTGATCAACACCACGCCTTGTGGCAAGTTGCTCATAATTAAAGCTCAAAAGTGGCCAAACGCCGCCGGGCCAGCCGCAACGGCAACCAGCCCAAAAAAATGGAGAGGATGACAAACGCTCCCCAGCTCCATCCCTGCAGCCAGGGCACACTCAAAGACGCAGGCGCCCAAGGGGAGCCTGCCGCCAGCAGCACCACGGATACCAGAATGTACACAAAACTCAGCACCAGGCACAAGGTGCCCCCAAAACCGTTCACGATTTTTCCCGGGTGGTCCTCCTTGAAATTCGGAAACAAAGCGCCCAATCCCACCGCCAGACTGTTGAGTACAAAGGTCATGACCGTCACCACCGCATAAAAGTGCATGGTCCGCTCCCATGGCAGGTTCAACATGTGGCAGGATAGCGCCATCAACCCCAACGTTAAAAGCCACGAGCCAAGGCTCGCCATCCAATACTTGACCTGCAATACCTTGAGCAAACCCATGGGCGCCATCCCCACAATCCACATGCGCTTGCCCTCCAGCGAAAATTGCGGAAAGACAAAACGGGTGGTCAGGGTGGCCAGATTCAGCGCGCAGGCCCCAAGATTGAGATAGGAAACGAGGTGGACCCAGAACGGATTGCCGAGCTGATTGGTGAAGTGTCGCAAGTTCAACACATAGACCCCCAGCAGCCCGAAGAGCATGATGGTCTGGCCCCATTGTGTGGTGTCGCGCCAGAACATCCGCAAATCCTTGACCACCATGGCCCGCACATCGCATGGCAGAAAGCGCCATCCCCCAAAAAAACGCTCCAAAAAGCCGGTCTGCCAGTGAAGACGACGCCTGTGACGCGACCAATTCCTGAACCATTCCCACTGGCCAAATACACTGCCGCGGCTTTGCACGGCGCTGGCGGCATTATAAAAAGGCTGGCCCACCGAAGAAAAAGTCAGCAGCGACCAGAAGAGCACGTGACTGAGCAACACCAGCGAGAAAAACAGGGCGGACGAAAGCGCTCCATCGGCCCAGTTCAACACGCCGGTGGCAATCCAGTAGCTGGGCAGGAAAAACAGCTCGGCAAAACGGGTGCGCGACAACATCCGGTCCATGACCACCAAGACCCGGGTGTCCGTGGACTCCTGCGGCAACGTCTGCGGTTGCAAATAAAAATAGGCGGCCGTCAACAAAACCAGCGCCCCTCCCAATAACAGAATCTGAAAAGTGCGGCGCTCCAGGTACTGAGCCAGCCCAATGGCCAGCCAGGCGCCCGCTACCCCCGGCAGGATGATGAGCATCACCATAAGCAGGGCCGCCACCGGATAAAAATGCCACTCCACGCCGCGGGTGATGCCAAAAGCCGCCACCAACGGCGCCACAAGAAACACAAAGGCCCAGGACGCCAGAGTGACGGACTCCACAAATTTCCATTGAAAAATCTGTTGTGGCGTCAGCGGTAACGTCAGCAGAAAAGCCGTCTCCCGATTCTTGAACAAGTTGGTGTAACTGATGACCAGATTGCTGAACAACAGCAGAATGAAAAGTAATGCAAATAACAAGTACCACAAGCGCTCCACCAGGAGCGCCCCCAGGCCGGGGAAATGTCCGGCGAATTTTAATCCGCGATAAAAAAGCCAGTATGCCAGGCCCAAATAACCGCCCACAAAAGCGAATATCAGGCTGGTGAGCAATTTGGATTGTGTGCCAATGGATGCCAGTCGGCGCCATCCTTGGAGCAGATTCACCCGCATCAACCACCAGAAAGGGGATCCCTGCCCTCCAGAGGTGGCTGACGTGGCCCAGCCGGCGGTGGAATTCATGAAGGACGGGGATGCCTCAGGCATGATGGAGGAGGATGATCGTGGCTTCACCACACCTGCACTGAATCCGAGGAAAAAATCCTCTCCACCACCGCGCGATAATCAGGTGTGCCCGACCGCAGATCCATGACCTCATGTTCGGTATTCGGGAGGCTCTTTTCCAGCTCGATAAAACGGGCAGGCCAGGTCTCCTCGGGACGCGTCAATAGATGCAGCACTTTCCGCATAACCATTAAAAATAAACCACGCTGGAATGTGCGGCCGCCAATTCGGCCAGCCGCCGGTCATCAATCGCCTCATACGGCAACGTGGCCGGTTCAATCTCGCTCAAGCAGGGCTCGCCCGCCTGCACATAAACCGGCCGGCCGAACTCGCCGATAATGGGCAGATACCGGGTGTAATTGTCCTCGTCCACCAGTTCATCGACAAATTCGCCCAGCGCCAGAACGGCAGGGCCATGTAAATAGACCGTGATGTCCACTTTTTTCCACGTCCCCACGCCCGCCGCAATGCGGATGGCTTCCGCGGGGCGATGACTGGTTCGCGGATCTCCTTTGATGATGAAAAGCACGCTCGGTTTCATGGCCTCAATTAAAACTCACAAAACGATCCGTCCCCGCCATCAAATCACTGACCACGGTTAAACCAGCAAAAATGGCCAGATCGCTCATGGGTAGGTTGCGTCGTTGCGCCCCATACGCGCAGGCATAGAGCTTGAGCCCACGCTGCTTCAATTCCTGCAACCGCGCATCCCCCACACCCACCACCGCATCATCAATGCAATACATATAAACATCCACGCCCACTGCCAGCGCCGCTTCAGCCAAACCGAGGCCGTGATGGAAACCGGGCTGATCGGGACGTGTCGAAATCAGAATACCGAGCTTTTTGCCGCGCAACATCGTGCGGCAAACCTAAAAGACGCCGCCTTCCCTGTCAAATGCCGCGGCACTGCCGGGACGGGAATGGATAATCATTGAGCCGAACTGTGGAAGGTTGCTACCTTAACGGCATGATGCGCAGTGACGCCTGGCTCATGATGGCCTTGTGCCTGTTTGCGGCTGGGGCCAGCCGCCCGCTGGCCCAGGACTGGCCGGCCTGGGGTGGCCCCCTGCCCGGACGCAATATGTATTCTCCGGCTAAAAACCTCCCCGCCAGCTTTGAACCGGGCCAGTACAAAACCGGCACCGAGGAAGTGGATATGGCCACCACCAAAAACGTGCGCTGGGTGGTCCGCCTGGGCAGTCAGGCCTATGGCAATCCCGTCGTGTCCGGCGGCAGGGTGTTTGTAGGGACCAACAATGAATTCCCCCGCAACCCCGTGCACCAAGGAGACCGCAGCATCCTGCTTGCCTTGGAGGAAAAAACCGGAGCGTTTCTTTGGCAACTGGTCATTCCCAAGCTGGAAGCCGGCAAGGTGAGTGATTGGGAAGGCCTTGGCCTGCTCTCCTCGCCCACCGTCGAAAGTAACCGCATATACCTCGTCACCACCCGTTGTGAAGTCATGTGCCTTACCACCGAGGGACTGCGTGCCGGCAACACCGGCCCCTTTACCAACGAGGGACAGTACTTCGCCGGCCCGATGCGCCCACCCACGCCGGTGGGCGGCCAGGACGCCGATATTGTGTGGATTTATGACATGCGGGACGAATTGGGGGTTTTCCCCCACAATGCCGCCAACTGCTCCGTCCTGCTGCTTGGGGATTACCTCTATGTCTGCACTTCCAATGCCAAGGACTGGAACAAACTTTTTGTCGTTTCCCCCAAGTCCCCCAGCTTGATTGTGCTGGACAAACGCACCGGACGCCTCGTTGCCGAGGATCGTGAGCAAATTGGCTATCGTCTCTATCACAGCCAATGGAGCTCGCCTTCTGCGGGCTTGGTTCAAGGCCAATGGCAGGTTTTCTTCGCCGCCGGCGACGGTTTCCTGTATGGCTTTGATGCGCGCCCCCTTCAAGATGCCCAGGGATCTGGCCTGCGCAAGTTGTGGGCTGTGGATGGCAATCCGCCGGAATACAAAGAGCGCAACGGCCAGCCGGTCAAGTACCCTGATCCGGAAGGCCCCAGCGAATTCTGCGCCACGCCCATCTTTCACGATGGCAAGGTGTATGTCGCCACCGGCCAGGACCCGGAGAATGGCGAAGGCGTGGGCCGGCTTATCTGTGTGGACGCCCGCACCGGCAAGCTGGTTTGGGACTTCAAGGAGATTCAGCGCAGTTTATCCACGGCTTCCCTTGATCCCGACACCGGCCTGCTGTTCATCGCCGATTTTTCCGGCTTTCTTTATTGTCTGGAATCGGCCACCGGCAAGCTGGTCTGGAAGCACGACATGAAAGCCCATGTCTGGGGGTCCACCTTGGTGGCCGATGGCAAAGTCTATCTGGGAGATGAGGATGGAGACCTGGTGATCTTGTCGGCCACGCGGGAGAAGAAAATTCTGCACGAAACCAACCTGCACGCTCCCATCTACTCCACTCCCATTGTTGCCAACGGTGTTCTTTACATCGGTAGCCAGACGCACCTGTATGCGATTCAGGCCTCCGCTCCCTGAAGGCACTCAGGCAACGGTTTTTCCTCCTGTCCCGCCGGTTGTCTGACAGGAAATGGCACCGGGTTGTAACCAAGTTGCCAGTTGCTGCGTCATGTTGAGGAGAACTCAATAACCATGGTCCTTGTTTTGCCAAAATGCGATAACCCCATGAAAACCACCCTCGCTACCCCCCCCTGGTTGACGATCGGCCTGCTGAGCTTGACTTTGCACGCGCTCTGGGCTGCCGAACCGGCCCCCACCAATCCGCCACCGCGCCGGTTTCCCATGGCGGTGCGATCGCCTGAAATTCAACCCGATCGCACGGTCACCTTCCGGCTGGCAGCCCCCCGAGCCACGGAAGTGGTGGTGAATGGTCAATGGGCCAATGGCCGGGCTTCTCTGCAACGCAACACCAATGGTGTGTGGAGCGTGACGGTCGGGCCACTGGAGCCGGGCATCTATGAGTACAGCTTCTCGGTGGATGGTTTGAGTATGATCGATCCGGGCAATCCCGCCATCAAACCCATGCGCGAGCCGCGCACCAGCATCCTGCACATTCCCGGGCAGCCCCCACAAATCTTTGATTACCAGCCGGTGCCCCATGGCACGGTGCGGCATCATACCTATTGGTCCAAACCACTGGACCGGTTGCGCGAACTGGTGGTGTACACACCGCCCGATTATGAGCAAAACCGCTCCAAATACCCCGTCCTTTACCTGCAGCATGGCATGGGGGACAATCACGCCACTTGGACCGTGCACGGCAAGGCCCATTGGATTCTGGACAACCTCATCGCCCAAAAACGTGCCAAGCCCATGCTCATCGTGATGATGGACGGTCATGCCGCGACGTCTATGATGGGAGGACTAACCAATAACACGGCTCTTTTTGAGCGTGATTTGCTGGAGGAGGTCATGCCGTTTATCGAATCGAATTACCGCGTCCGCAAGGAGGCGGCGAGCCGTGCGCTGGTGGGCCTCAGCATGGGGGGCGGGCAGGCCCTGACCATCGGTTTGAATCACACGGATATTTTTGGGTGGGTTGGCGGATTCAGCTCGGCCACCCCCTCTCGTGAAGCCATCAAATCCGCCCTGGAAAAACCGGAACTAACCAATCGCCGGCTGAAACTTTTATGGATTGCCTGCGGGCGCAGCGATTTCCTCATTAAAATGAACCAGGACTTCGTGGCCAACCTCCAGTCTTTGGGCATACGCCATGAGTGGGTATTGACGGAGGGCGGTCACACGTGGCCAGTGTGGCGGAGTTATCTTGCCGAGCTGGCCCCCCGGCTCTTTCGTTAATTCACATTTAACGGTGCCATGCCGGGGCCAGAAAGCTAATGGCCTCCTCAAATGTGGCTTTGCGCCGCCAGTCCGCCGGATCGTATTCTGGTTTGGCGGGGTCTGCCTCACGCCAGCGCACATGATGCCGCCCAAAATAAGTCCCATAAAACTGGTAATTACTGTCCACCCACCGGCAAACCACCATAAGCTCCATCGGGGTTAACATCTGGGAGTGATCGTCTCGGGCATTCTTGGGATGGTTTGGTTGTGTCAACAGGGCCACCAACGCACTGGCGTGGCTGCCCAGGCTTTTCGGGGGGAGGTAGGCTCCATTATAATTGCCCTGATCCCCTTTATTAAATGATAAGAATTCAGAAATCAACGGACCGGCTAGTTCCTTGCGAGCCAGTTCCTCGTAGGAGGTGTTGTAGAACAATGTTGGCTCGCCTGTTAGCCGCAACCCCCCCGCCGGGGATTGGGCACCATGGCAGGATACACATTTCCTGTCCCAGATGGGCTGAATATCCGCGGGATAATGAATGACCTGCCCCGCCTTCCCATCACCGCCATTTTCAACCAAATCACAGGGCTGCGGTTGGGGCAGGCTGGGCGGCCGCAGGGCTGCCAAAGGTACAGTTTGGGCGGAAGTGACCGGCGTATGATGCCCCTGCCCGTGGCAGCCCGTGCAGGAGCGTGTTTCTCCTGGCGCATAATGCACATAGGTGCGTTCGCGCTGAATCTCACGAAAGTCTGCGTCCAAGGCCTGCAGGAAGATGCTGCGGTTTGCGGGCACCACGAAGTGGGCCGAACCGTCGCGTTCCACGGGCACCACCCCCCATTGCACACGCGGCCACAACGCGGCCTTCCATTCCGAACTGCTGAGTGACGGCGTCCAGCGCCGGCCGGTGCTCCAATACCGCGGCAACGCTTCATTGATGCGCAGCCATTTGACCGTGCCGGGGGCCACGCCTTCCATGCCTTGATAGACATTCGCCACCAGGCAAACCGCCTGTGTCCGGGAGGCTAGGATGGTGTCGCGCCAAGTGTGGATCACCGGCGGCACCGGTTGTGGGCGCAACGGCAACGGGTGCCAGCAGGACAACTGCGGGTCCGTGTACACCTCGCGATGCCGGCCGTCGGTGTCCAGCGCATAAATCGCGTAGGCGTTGGGCACATTTTGGTAGTGATGGGCGGGATTGTACTTGAACGAGACCAAAAACTGTCGGGCATTTAACGGATAAGGATGGGTGTACAGGTGGCCGCTTTGCCCGCTGCGATCGTGCACAAACTTTCCATCCGCCAGCCGAAAATGCCATCCTGGCTCGGAGCGGCGTTGAATGAATACATGGGGCGTCAGATTGACCACCGCAAAACGCTCATCCCACTGGCGGTAATCCGGCTGATCCGGATCCGGGCCCCGCACCCGCACCCCCCGCCCGTAGTCCACCAACAGGACGGCCCCAACGCAGCCCCCTTGGGGAAAATGACACGTTCCCACGCAAACCAACCGGTGCTCGTCTCCCGGCAGGGGTTGGGGATACATGTACACCGTCGTCGTGTCCTCCGCCAAACCAAACAATTCCTGCGAGCGACCTCCATCAGGATTCATGGACCAAATGGTTTTGGCCACGCGCGCCCCTTTGTCTATATATTCCCAGCGATGGTACATGACGCGACCATCGGCCATAAGCAGGGGGCAAAATTCGCTGACCGGACTGCGGGTAAGCTGCTCCACACCCGAGCCATCCGCATTCATGCGATGCAGACCGGGCGCCACCAGATGCGAACTGCCGCCACATAAAACGGTGTGCTCATTTCTGGTGGAGGAGAAAATGATGCGTCCGTCCGCCAGGTAGGCCGGATGTATATCGTCCGTGTGCCAGCCGGGCGCCCACCGCGCCACTTTTTCTGACTCATCCGGCGGAGGAAAAGAGACCTGCCGCAAACCCGTTCCATCCACGCCCACCTCCCAAATGCGAAAGCCGGCGTCAGGGTGCTCGCGAAAATCAAACACCACCTTTCGGGCATCAAAAGACAAGCTGATCTTGCCCACCAATCCCCGGCCGCCGGGCATTTGTGCCGCTGTCACCACCGGCCGCACCTGCCGGGTGCGCAGGTTGAAAATGTAAATGCCATTTTCCGGTACAAACCGGTCCGGCCGGGTGCCATTGTTGATGTCGGTGTAGTAGTGGTCCGAGGAGTAGGGCTTTCGTTTGACAAAGATGATTTCCTCCACTCCCGCCTCTTCCGCGGTCAGGGGCGGTGATTGGCCGGCAACATTGAGCAGCGCCTGAGTGTTGCTTTGACCTGGTGCTGCTGTCACTCCCTGGAGCAGCACCAGGTAAAGAAGCAGACTGCCAGTTGCTAGGCATGAAAATGTTGGGCGCATCAGCAATTACTTACCTCATTCAGGGAGAAAATACAACCTTCGCCACCCTGGCACTCCAATGAGAAGGCAAGTTTCTAGCTTCTGACCAGGGTGCCGGCCCAGCATTACGGCTGCATGGGCGTGGTCAACCGATAATATTGTTGTCCGCCGCCGTTGGGCAGCAGCAGGCGCAAGGCCCGATTGGTGGGGGCAGGTGCAATGTCCATGTATTTCTGCCAAGTCCCCTGCCCCAAGGCACTGCGGAATTGAATGGTGTAGCTTCGCTGGGCCACGGCGATAAATTGCAACCACAATCCGCCGCTTGTTTGATCCCTGGCCGCCCAATCGAAGCGAAATACGCTGGAGGCATCGCGAGGATTGGTCCCGGCAAGGTACTCCTGCAAATTGCTCATGCCATCCCCGTCACCATCTGCCATCGCATCGCCGGCATCATTGGGATTCAGACCGTTGGCCAGCTCCCACTCGTCTGGTATGCCATCGCCATCGGCGTCGCCGGTGGGCTGATAGGCAGGCATTGGCGGCGCAGCCATCCAATTGGTTGGCTCATTGCCGTAACCCGCAGGATTAAGGCGATGCAGAGCCAGCCCGCTGCCGCCGGGTATCAAAGGCCAGGGCGCCCGGTCGGAATAGCGAATCTTTTCCACCAGATAATAGGGCACGCCATTGGTGTCCGGTTCCCCGGGGCGCTTCAATTCAAGGGTTTCACCATCATTGGCCAGTTTGCCGGACCAGGGACCAAGAATGACCACGCCCGGCCGGAGATTGTACACCGCGCGGAATTCAGCCAGCATTTGCGGATTGTTGACCGGGTCAAATCCCACCACCAATAAAACGCCCTGCGGCGGCAGGGTGACCGGTGGGAAATCAAAGTCCACGCCATTGCGCAAGCGCCAGGTATTGGTCGGCCGCAGAGGATCAAACAACGGCTGCGGTTGCGAGGTAAGATTGCGAATCTCAAGATACTCATCCCGTGTGTTGTCGTTGGTGCCCAGAAGGGGCGGTTGGAACATGATTTGCGTGATGGCCAGCGGCCCCACCTGCGGTGGCGCATTGGAAGCGCCCCTCCCCTGCCGGAAATCCACCACCGACACCGGATTATCCCGGCCCAAAGTGCGCGCCGCGGCGGCCACAAATTCTTTTTCTCCGGTGCTTAAAATATAACGGGCGAGCGTGGTGTTAGGCGCCGACGGACCGAAATCCACCGACGTCCGCCAGCCGGTCAGGCCATTGCTGTTGGCGGCGCTCAGATAGATGTCCTCCCCCCAGGAAGAAATGGCAAAGCTGTTTTCGTCATCCGGATTGGCATTAAACTGATACTCGTAGAACACCACGAATCCACCGGGGGACAGGATGGTCTCATTTGGTATGCGGAATTTCATCAGGTTGTTGCGGCTGTCGCTCAGCCACCACCCGCTGATGTCCACCGGCTCGGAGCTAATATTTTGCAGCTCGATGGCATCTTCGAAATTCTCGCCGGAATTGGCCAGCACCTCACTGATGACCACATTGGTCAGGCGCCGGTAATTCGCCTCTCCCGGAGACGCCGAATCCGGAAAACGCACCATCAGCGCGCTGCCGTCGGGGAATCGTCCTTCGGCCACGCCGTTCTCGGGAAACTCGTAGGATATGGCATCCACCAACACGCCATTGGTGTCTGCCAGACCAATGGCCTCGCGGGTGTTGTCCAGCCGGAAATTCACATGGTTGGCGCCGGCCGCGAGGTTATTATCCGCATAAAACACCCGATAACCTGAACCTTGCGCGCCGATAAAGGACAGCGGCGGCAGGCGATGTTTGGTGGGGTTGCCCAGATTGTCCGTGAGATACATGCCGCTCAATTCCACAGGTTGAGCCCCCGGGTTGTAGATTTCAAACCAATCATCCCCGGAAGCCGGTCGCGGCATCCACTCATTGATCCGCAGCATGGCCGGGGCTCCCAGCGTGGCTGGAAGGTTGGCTCTGCCGGGGGTGGGCAAGACAAGCCGCCATGCCCCTACTCCGTCCGGTTCACGCCCCAAGGCGTAATCCGCTGCTTGCAACCCGAAAACCACGGATTGCAACAGGGCACCCCCATTTTCAGGACGATCATACAAGTAAACTCCGTCACCCGCGGCGGACAGCCCAAAGCCGGTATTGAGCAGGGGGCCAAAATTGGTGGAGGCCGGGCGGCTGTTATCACAAAGCACCACCAGATAACTAAACGGCGGCAAACTGACGCCCGTCGGAAAGACCCAGCGCTGTGGGGTGGCCGGGTCGTCCGTCAGACTCAGGCCAGACAAGTCCAGCGTTTGTGCGGAGAGGTTGCGGAGTTCAATCCAGTCTGTGATGGAGCCGTCGGCGTTGGTGTAACTCAGGTTGTCCGCCATCACCTCATTCAACACCAGCGACGGGCCGCTGCTGGTATTGGTCTGCAATACAGCCACAAGTTCCATCCCCATGACCAGGTCAGAACTGGTTGACGACGCCTGGTGCACCTCCACCGCCAGCACATTAATACCCGGTCGCAAGCCAATCATGGGAAACTCGGACGGACCAACCATGCCGGCGGTGCTGATGGCGGTTTCTGCGAAAGTTAAATAAGTGACTTCCCCGGTGGGCATATTATAGCGCATGGTTTCCCGGCCGTTCACATAGAAAACCGCGCCGTCATCCAGCACATGGCGAATCTGCAAGCTGGTCACCAAAACGTTGGTGGGCACGAGGAAAGTGGTGCGGAAATAGAACGTGCGTTTATCTGTCACAATGGTCAACGGTGTGTTCACCGGCACGCCGCCATATTCAGGCAAGGTGCCGGTGGTGGCGCCGGCCAACAAAGCGCGGCCGACAGGCCACGCACTGTCATCATAGGCCGCCTCCCGCCAGGCCGTGCCCAGGTTGGTTCCGGACTGTTCATAACGCCAGACGTTTGTGAAATTAATCAGGGTGATGGTTTGAAATTGCGGTGCCACGTCCAAAGGATTCCCTGAACCTGGCGTCGGTTGCGCGAGGCGTATGATATTGGGCGCGCCATTGGGCGAGCGTCCCTGGGACTGCCCCGCCGGTTGCGGCCCATAAACCACAGCATCAATGACCTGCAACTGTTCATTAACCAGGGCCACCATGCCTTGCTCGCTGCTCAACGAGAAATTCAAATGCCACGGTCCGGCGGCAACGTCGCCATCCGCCTCATACACGGCATAACCATAGGGCGCAATGAAGCTCAACGGGCGAATCCGGTGCCGATTCGGCCAGCCCACCAAATTATCCGTTAAATACAACCCGCCCAAGGCCACCGGCATCGTCGAAGGATTGTAAATCTCGATGAAGTCCGGTCCGTTTAATGGCCTGGCCAGCCATTCATTCAAACGCAAAACCTGGGCTGCCCCCAGAAGGACACCGCGATTGGGGCCGCCCAATGTGGGTTGCGCCAGATTCCATTGGCCGCCCGGGAGCCGCGCAATGCTCAGGTCAGGAAGCTGAAATCCGAATTCCACGGCATCGAGCAGGCGCCCCCCACGGGACAGGGAGTCAAATAAGTAAACCCCCTCGCCATTTTGGTCCAACGCAAACCCGGTGTGTAATCCTGGCAGATTGAAACGGTCGTCTGCGTATACCAGCAAATAACTCCCCGGCGGGAGAAGTGTTCCTTGGGGGAAGGTAAACTTTCCAGGATTTGCCGGGTCGTCCGTTAAGCGCAAACCACCCAAATCCACGGTGGCGGGACCGGCATTGTACAGTTCAATAACATCTGGTGTGCTGCCGTGCCATATCCATGCCTGGCGATTGGCTGCAAGCACCTCGCTTATCTGAATGGGCACGGCCGATGGACTGACCATGAATGTCACTGAAGCGATCTGTTGCGAGCGCCAGATGCCTGCGCTGTCCTGGGCCATGACTTCCAGGGTGTGCATGCCGTCATTCAGATTGTTAAGCGTAATCGGCTGGCTTAGGGGGTAAGCTTCTGCGCTGAAGCCCTCGCCGTCCAAACGGAACCGGTAGGCATTTAAGCCGGCACCGCCGACCCCCAGGTTGAACTGGCGCAGGCTGATTTCGCCCGGCACAGGTTGTAGAACGGGCCCGGGGGGAATGTTGGCGCCTAGGTCAATTCCATAGGTACCACGCCCACGCGCTGGAGAATCCGCCGCCAGACTGAACCATTGCCACATTACCTGCGCCTCTTCCCAGGAGCGGAAGTAGGTTTCAGAAAGGTTGGGGATGCGCTTCAATCCGGAAGCGGCCACCAGGTTGCCACCCCCCTGCCCCGTCCATGCCGTGGGCAGCAGGTTGTTGGTATAAATTACCACGGCTGAGGTCACATTCCGGGCCAGGGCCTCGGCATCATGGATGATATTGCCTTCCAAATAGACCCCAGCACCCTCGGTCGTACCCGCATCGGCAAGGCAAACCACCCCAGAGGCCGTGTCCACCCCTCCTTGGCGGGTTTGTCGCACCACCGTATTTTGCATGATGCGGTAATAATTTCCTTCTTTGGCCAGCGCCACGTGATCGCAATCATAGAATATATTGCGCACAATGGTAATTTCCGAAGTATTCACCCCATCCCGCCCGCCGCTAATCGCGCTTGCGGTGTCGGGCGAACCATTCCGATGGCCATGCAGGAATAGGTTGCCTTCCACGTGGGCATCTGTCCCGTCCAGGTCCAACAAGTCATCCCCGCTACCCATGAAAACGTTTTCAATAAACTCCAGAATGGGGCCGGGACGCTTGCCGCCGGTGAAATCCACCGTGTCATTGTAGCCCGTGACGGCGCCAAAATAGTTGCGATAAAACAAGCCACGGCCCCCCGGTTTGATGCCGCCGGTGCCATGCACCGGCTCGAGATCCACCGCAGGCGCAGGAAAAACGCAATAACTCACAATAAATGAACACCCATTGTCCAGGTTGAGGTAACGTTGATTGGTGGTGCCGAAGGTTAAATGATCAAGCCACACTGTAGCCCGGTCGGCCGTGATGGCCGCCGCGCCGTTGAACTCGAAATGCGCGTAAGCAATCCGGCATTCTGGAGAAGTAGTGCTGCCATTGATACGCAATCCACCCCAGGTGGCCGAGGAACCGGGCACACGGGTGAAGGTGATGCGCTGTGTGTCAGTGCCCTCGGCCAGTAACCGTCCGTTCACAACCAGCCGCGCTCCGCTGTCAAAATAAACCGTAGTTCCGGCTTGGATGGTCAGCGTGACGCCTTCGGGTACCGTCACATCAGAGGTTACTCGATAGGGGCCTTGCGCGGCGCTCCATAGCGTGTTGACGGCCAGCGTGCCCGCGACATTCCGCGTGGTTCCGCTGTCGTACCAAACCATGAAGTTGGTGCGCTGCACCTCACGCTGGCTGGCGTCCAGCCACTGCACCACCACCTGGTTAATTCCTGGTTGCAGCGTGACGGTCCCCTGCCATTGTCCATTCCACACGGTGTAACTGGCCGCCGTGCCGTTGACTCGCACGGTTGTCACCCTCAACGCGTTGGCCTGGCCGGTTAAGTTCACATTGGCGGAGGAGGAGTAATAATAGCCTTGGTTGCTGCTCAGGCCTATGTTGACCAGGTTGTTGGTGGGAATCTGGCTCTGCACTATGGCGCGGCGTTGGGCCACAAAATTGGTCATCTGCGCCATCCGCCCTGGATCCGCCCAACCCCCCAGCCACTGCCGGACCACCGCATTAAAAATATCGGGCCGCATGACGCCATCCAGCAGACGTTGCTGCTCGCGAAGATAAACCGCCGCAAACTCCGGATGCCGCATGAACCGCTGCAGGTAATTGGCTCGCATGGTGGGGTCGGTGCTGCGCGGCGCATCCACCATGCGCCAAATGCTCACTGAAGGATCCGGCATCCGGTCGTTGTCCCCCAACCCCAGAATGGTGTCATAATCATGCGGCAGCAAAATAAACCGGGGATCCGCCACCCCCCGGTACATCGCATAGTCATCCCCCACACCGTTGCACATGGAACTTTCATTGTAGTTGATAAAATTGCACAACGCGAAGTAGCGCATGAACAACTCCACATTGGCGTTGCTTCGCACGATCGCTGCATAGAGGGCATCGTCGGGCGTGGCGTTATTCAATGCTGCCGTCAAGGCAAACAGGTCACTCCAGTCATTTTCGCTCTGATTGGAGGCCTTGGAGTAGCCCAGGTTGATATAGGTCTGATAATTGGTGCCGCGGTAATCCAGGTTGGCCGTCCAAGGATAACGTGAGCCACGGTAAACATTGCCACCACTATTGTGGGGCAGCAGGTTCTCGGCCCATTCCCCATTGAGCGGCGTGAGCAGCAAGTACGACCCATACCCATCCCCGCGGGAAGCGTCAGGCGCTGCACTGCGCGCGAGGTTCAACCCGTTAAGCCGGACCTGAACCGGATACCCTTGGGCGGCCGGCAGTTCGACCAGGGATGAAAGCACGGCCCCGATCAGTTGCAGATCGATGTGCTGCGCATTCAAATTGATCTCCGTCAGGCCTTTCCATCGCCGATCAGCGGGAAGATTGACCCGCCAGTTTTTTACTTGGCGGCTGCGTGATCCTGCTCCGCGTATCCGCACCCCCACGTTGTGCCGCAATTCCCACCCGCCTGCATCCCAAGTAATCAGGGTGGCATTCATCTCCGCGTCACTGTTGTAGGCGTTGGCGCTTAAGTCGGCGAATTGCTGCCGCTCGCTGCCCGTCATAATAAGCCGGAAGAATGGTTGGTCCGCCTGCGCCAGCCCGGCGGGCGCCAAGTTGTCGTCCACCTGATAAAGGGCATTGGCGGTCTGGGCAAATTCAGGATTAGTGCCGGTCAACTGGCGGGCCGGCGCCGGCCAGGTGCGCGTCTGATTCAAACTGTCCGTGGCCTGCACGTAATACTCGATGATCGTCCCATTGGTTTGGGGTGGAAGAATGGCTGCAAACCAGCCATCGCCGGCAACGCCATCCCGGTGCAACCCGTCATCATACATGACCTCCGTATTCCAATTGGTGGGGGAGGTGGTGGTATGGTTGCGATAAAACACTATCACCTGCATATTTTGCGGTTGCTCGTCAGCCACCCGGGCCATGACCACCACGTTGTCGGACGGCTTGGGCACTGCCGGAGCGTGTTGCACCCCCGTAATCACCGGGGCGGTGTTGGTCCTGGCAACAGAGTTGGCCGCGCCGGGCGTTCCTCCTTGCGGCTGGCTGGCCTGCCAGTTCTGCCCAAATTCTCGTGGCAGCGCAGGATTCACCAACTCCAGCGACCGATTGCCCTCGATCTGGCCTGTGTACGTATTAAGCCGCCACCCATCATGCGCCGCGAACCATTCCCATCCATAGTACCCTTGATCATTGGGGCCACGCTGACGTATGCCCCACTCGCCATCGGGACTGTAGGTAACTGAATCCACCACGTTTCCACAGGCATCTCGCAAGAGAATCTCCTCGCCATTATTACTCAGGCGTCCCCGCCAATTGCCCACCACATTGGTCACCCCCGGATACTTGGCCAGGAAAGCGTTGGTGTCGGCCGACACCACCAAAAAACCACGCGCCGGCAGCACTTGACTGGTAAAATCAAAATCAATGCCGCGCGTAAAACGCCATCCGGCCAACGAGATGGCCTGGCTGGTCACGTTGTGGATTTCGATGAATTCCTCGGCGGAGTTTTCCGAGGCGGGGTGGTACATGATTTCATTAATAACGACCCGGCCGGCGAATGAAGCCTGCGGTTGATAATGGTAACTCCATCCCTCGCCAAGGAAGGGATTGGGTGGATTGGCCAAATCAGCAATGCCATGCGCCGGATTCCAACTCACCGAAACCGGCCCCACCGCTGGCGGATTAAACGTAAAGCGATATGGTCCGGCCTCCGCTCCCCGCACGGCCACTGCCGGCTGGCCATTGAGCAACAGATCATCCGCCGTTACCCCCTGCACCGCCTCGCTGAAGGTTACCTCAATCGTGCTTAAATCGCAGATGGTGCCTCCCATGAAGGGCGTTACCTGCGTTACCACGGGGGGGGTTTTATCCAGGGAATAATAAGTCCACGTTGCTCCCGGTGCGGTGGCATTAAAAGCATTGGCTGTAATTGCCAGGTCTCTGATGCCGTGTCCCTGCCGCCAGGTGAATTGCAACAGCGTGCCGTTCTGGGCCGGAAAGGAGAAGGTATAAATTGCTCCGCCCCCATTTACAGAGCCGGCCGGCATGCCGTTGATGAGTAAATCCGCAGCATCCACCCCCTGCACGGGTTCGCTAAATCGAACCGTAACTTCGGTTAAATTGGACACTGTCGCCCCGGCGGGTGGAGTCAGTTCGCGAATCACCGGCGGCAGGCGGTCCACCAGCGTGTATTGCCAGCGATTGCCTGCTCGCAGACCATCAAAGGCATCGGCCGGATTGCTCGCCGATCTAATGCCATGATTTTCAGCCCACGACAGGTTCACCGTGCCATAACTGGGCTGAGAAAAGGTAAAAACATAACGATCTCCACCGCCGCTCAATCCGGTGGCGGGCACGCCGTTGACCAGCAAATCCCCGGCGTCCACCCCGGTGACGCCCCGGCTGAAAATAACCTCCACTTGTGTCAATTCATTAACCACCTCCGCTCCGGCAGGAGGTGTTTGTCCCACAATGAAGGGGGCATTAGGATTGACCAGGGAATAAGTATATGCCCTAGCGGGAATCATGGGATTGGGCGGGCTGGCCAGGTCGCGTATCTGATGCGTCGTGCGCCAGCTCAAAGTCACCGTGCCGAAGGGAGGACGGGTAAAGCGAAACTCATACAATTCATTGCTGCCCACCACGCTGCTGGCAGGCACGCTGTTGATCAGCAAGTCTCCCGCAATCACACCGGTGACGGGACGCGAAAAACGGACCAAGACGTTGGTCAGTTCATAAACTTCGCCCGGCGGCGGCGTCAGGTTCAGAATCCGTGGGGGTTGCAGGGCGGGGTCATTGAGGTAGGCTGTCACATCCACATCAATAAGAAAATCGCTGCTGGTCACTTGATCGTTGAAGGCCTGGACGGCCAGGATATTCGAGCCGGCCTGCAGCAAATTGGTGGAAATCACAAAGAAATTGTTGGTGGGCGGCTCAGCCACCGCCCCGCCTGCAGGGCGAGTGTTAAAGGCCAGGTCGCCCGCCGGCATGTTATGCCGGCCGATGTCCACCCCATTCAAATACAGCACATAGCCATCATCAGCCCGGCCGCGAGCCATGGCCATGGCAATCACGGCAGGGTTGGGCACCTGAAAAATCCGCCGCATATAAAGACAGGTATAACCTCCATACATGTCGAGCAGCGCTGTATTGCCGGTGTATGCTGTGGCGCTCCCGGGCTGGTTTTCATAATAAAACGGCGCCGGGCCGCTTTCCCAGGCACTGTCATCAAAGTTCAGTGCCCGCCATGCCTGGACAGGGTTGGATGCTTCTCCATATCCGCGGAAAAACCGATACACCGCATTGGAAGCCACCAATTCCACCGCGGGCAAACCGTGAACCACCGTCCATGGTTCATTCACAGAACTGGCAGCCAGTGGATTGCCCGCCATGTCGGTTATGCCGTGGCCCGCGGCCCAGGTAAATTGAACCGCGCTTAATACCGGAGGCATTTCGAACCAAAATGTGAAATTGGTGTTCCCGCCGCTCACTCTGAAGGCGGCCTGGCCGTTCACCAACAAGTCGCCAGCATCCACTCCCAATACCGGCTCGTTAAAGGTGACCGTGGCGGAAATCAGATTGGTGGCCCATGCCCCGGAGACCGGCGTGCGATTGACAATGGCCGGCGGCGTAACGTCCATGATGGTGTAAGACCACGTGGGCTGGCCGTCAAAAAAGTAGGTGGGCGTCCCCACGTCGCGTATTTCGTGATTTACCGCCCATTCAAGATTAACCGGCCCGGGCGGCATGTCCGCAAAGGTGAACGTGTATTGCGTGGGGCCGCCAACCACCCGGACCGCCGGCATTCGGTTGGCAAACAAATCATTGGCATCCACCCCAATCACCGGCTCAGTAAAGGTCACGGTGACATTGGAAATCATGGCCAGAGAAGCGCCCGGCGAGGGGATGATTTGTGCAATGGCGGGAGGTACAGCGTTGGTTGGTTGAGGACGCACTACCACCCTTACCGCTGCCGAAGTGTAGGCATTGCCGCGGGTGTCAAAGGCCACCGCCAACAATTGGTGGGTGCCAATCAGCGCATTGCTCCATATTTGTGAATAAGGCGCGGCGGACACCGCCCCCAGCCGGCTGTTGTTCACATAAAACACGACGTTGGTGGCCCTGCCGGACACTGCGGCATCCATGCGCAGGTGAACGGGGGCTTCAAATTGCGCTCCATCCAAGGGATTGGTAATGGCCACGGTAAGGCCGCCCGCAATTTCCTCCAGGCGTATGGCCGCCAGCGCGTAGGAACTGTTGGCGGTGTCCGCCTGTTGCCCCCCCGGGAGCGTGCCGGTGTATTTGCGGGAGTAGATGGTGATGCTGCCATCGGGTCCCGGATCAATATTTAGCCACACACACATATCTCCCGAGGTGTTAAACCCCGTGTTAATGGCCACCTGGTTGGCCGCAATCTGGCCCGGCAAATGAGCGGAGGTTAGAGCATTGGAGGTGTGGGCTGCAGTATAGGAATTGGCGCCATCCAGTTCAAACAGTGAATAACGGGTAGTATAGCTGGCGTTGCCCCGGATGGCAGTACCGTGAAAATTGTAGCGCCGCTGCGGATTAAGGCCGGTAAAGACATGGGCCACCACCGAGTTGCCCGCCAGAAGGATTGAATGATAATTATCAGTGGTTCCAAAATCCACAAAACTATTGAAAACTTCGTAGGCTGGCGTGCCCACGGCCGGGGCACCCGCTGCTGTGCCGGGACTGGCATTGAGATTGGTGATGGTTAAAACCACCGGCAACACTGCACCTGTCTCTATATTGCGTAAATTACCGCGATTGGTGGGGGAATTATTAAAACCATTAAACACATTCCAGGCAGTGGTATTGGTGTGCGTTCCAGGGCCTGCTAGATGGTCGTTAAAGGCCACCCATGCTGTGCCAGTCTCCACAAAAGGATAGCCCTCCACCCATGTGACGGCACCCATAATTTGGCCTGTCACATTGTTGCCCGACGAATCCAACACCAGGTTCCCTGCCCCCTCATCCAACGCCCAGCGCGCCACCAACCCCGGCGCCAAGGCAATGGTTTGAGTCATCTCATTGGAAATAACGCTGCCCGTACGCGCATAGTTCCAAATTCGGGCTTCGTCCAAAACCCCTTGAAAAAAACCCGAGGGTACCCCTTGGGAGGTCAAGGCGCTTCCTAGAGAGGCATGCTGAATGCTGTCATAGCGCGGCGTTTGCCCGACCAACAAGGTTCTTTCCAGGCGTCCGTTGAGATAAACCGCCCATTGCGATCCATCATACGTCACCGCAGCATGATGCCAAACTCCGGTCGTGATCGGTGTTACCCCTAAAACCGGGTGATTCCCGCCGTTGGCGAAATTCTCCAGGTCAGCCGCCAACACGCGTTGGTCTGGATGGATGCCCAGAAAGTAGTTGCAATCGCGGTTGTCCCCGTCGGCTTCTCCACGACCTTTGGCAAGCAACGGAATAGCCTGAACACCCCCAGAACCGCTGCTTGCCACCTGTCCCCCACCCTCCCATTTGAACCACACCTCCAAGGTAAAATTGGACAATCCCAGCGGAGGCACGGCTACACCAAAGGTTACATAAGTGTCAGTTCCGTTAAAAAAAAGTCCACTTCCTGCGCGTAAATTTGACGCACAAATCGCCATCCCCAGAAACAAAAACAACCCCTTCCACCACATCTTAACACGTTTCATGGTACGTAATTTAATTCTAATCAAGCACTTGCAACTTTATAAAGCTGCTTGCGTCGTCTGCTCTGTGACGCCACAACGACGCTCCTTATTCAGCATAATGATTGCCAAGTTAATGGCTTGTATTACGAGAATACTTCTGCAGCTTCTTAAGGTTTTTACCCCACTGCCGATGTAAAACATGGCGGGCTTCAACAAGAATCTCGCTCAAACCGTTTAACTATGTCTGAACCAACACAGAAAAAACGGGTGCTCTTGGTGGACGACGAGCGCATGGTGCTCAATGTGTACCAGACCGCCCTCCGACGCGCTTCCCCGCAATGGGAAGTCGAAGTCGCCGAGAGCGGCCCCAAGGCGCTGGAAATGATGCAAAACCAAGCCTATGACATCGTCGTCACCGACATGCGCATGCCAGAGATGAGTGGCGCCCAATTCTTGGCAGAAGTCCAGCAACGTCATCCGGCCACTGCGCGGGTGGTGCTCACCGGCTACACCGAGCAGGAGCGGGTGTTGCAAAGCATCGGCTCGGTTCATCAATGGCTCAGCAAGCCGTGCAATGTCAAAACTCTGCAAAACACCTTGGCCCGCATCTTTGACCTGCAGGCACACATCCATGAGCCATGGATCAAGGAAATGGCCGGCAAAATCCGTTCTCTGCCTTCCCTGCCTGATCTATTTTTCCGGGTGCTTGATGAATTACAAACCCCGTATTCCACCCCCGAACAAATTGCTTCTTTTGTCTGCCGCGATGCCGGCATGACGGCACGCCTGCTGCAATTGGTGAACTCGGCCTTCTTTGGCTTTTCGCAGCCCGTTCGTGACGTTACCGAGGCTGTCCAGCTTCTTGGCGTGGGCACAGTGCGCGCCCTGGCGCTTTCCATGAAGGTTTTTTCCTGTTTCGATGTCAAAGACTACCCCGGCTTGGATGCCCACAAGCTCTATTATGAAAGCCTGGTGGTAGGCACCTTGGCGCGGAATCTTCTGGCGGTGGATTCAGCGGAGACGCCAGAACAGGAGGCCGCCTTTACCGCCGGCCTGCTCCGGGGCGTGGGATGTCTCGTGTTGGCCACCACCTTGAAAGAGACCTACGCCGGGCTGTTGAGCGAGGCCGTCCGATCTCGCCATCCGCTTCCCGAAGTGGAACACAAAGCCCTGGGCATCACCCATGCGGAGGTTGGCGCCTACTTGATGGGCTTGTGGGGGTTGCCGGTCCAAATCACGGAAGCCATCGGTTTTCAATATCGGCCCTCAAGCTCGGCCAACCGCGGTCTGAATGCTTTGACGGGCTTGCATGTCGCCCAGGCTATTGTCGGAGCCTCGCATGCCCATGACTCCCTGCAACTCTCAGTGCCTCTGGATGAGGCCTATTTGCGCGAATGCGGACTGGAGCAGCATCTGCCCCGCTGGCAGGCGCTTTTCCACCAACGGGATCGGCAGACACCCAACTAACCCCGGGACGTTTAGTCCAACCAAGCCTCCTGAAGCGCTTTAAGAAACTTGGGGCGGTCCGGTGTGCTGGCAATCGTCTGGATTGTTCAACCCGCCTGCCCCGGGCCTGCGGCGCCCTTTTCATGCCGCTCTTCCGGCGACTAACACGTTGCAGCCAAACAGCCGTTGGGGCATGATTCGGTCGTAAAAAAGACTTAAGACGGCCGTCCCATCCGCCGATAGCTAGGTGGCGACGTGTCGCCACCCTGCCTTCGCAAAGGGCACCGTCCTTTGCCGGCTGGGGGGGAAGGGGTCGCCGTCGAAAAGTCGGGAAGGCTTTCGATGAACGCCGAGACCAAAGACTTGAACATACTCCCGCGGCAGGCGGGCTTGGATTTGCCGTTGGGATGGTTGGAGCACGGGACAGCCGTAATCAATGCGGATGGCCTTATCCTTTCGGCCAGTCCCGAGCTGATGAACTGGCTGGGACTGCCCCAGGACAAGGTCCGCCCCCATTCCCTGCGGTCGGTTCTCGTTCAATTATTCCCGGATTGGGAGGCGCCTTTATGCGACTGGGAAAAACGCCGGCTGCCCTTTGACCGGCTGCTGCTTTGTGCCAGGAAAAACCATCCCCCCCATTGGCTGGTGTTGGAATCTGCACGGCATGAGGAGTTGTGTTTCGTCCGGCTCTCTTCCACGCTTCCGCCGCTGAATGAACTGGCCGAGGGCGCTTGGGATGAACAGCTCCGCTCCGAGGAGGCCCGCCGCCAAATGTTCATGCGCATGGCAAGGGCCGAGGCGCGTTTGCATCATCTGATGCATCATTGGCCAGGTATCATTTACAGTCAGCGTGCTGATTTTTCCTTTTCCTTTATCAGCCCCCAGATGGAAATCCTGACCGGTGTGCCTCTGGCTGAATGGCGCGTTCAACCGGGGCGTTTCTGGCAGGTCATTCACGAGGCGGATGTGGAGGAGCTGCGCCAGCAAATCCGCCAGGCGGCCGCTTCCGGTCAACCCGTTACTACCACCTTCCGTCTCCGCCATCAGCAAAGCGGGCGGGTCTTCTACATTCTTGAGCATCGGCAGCCGGTCTTGACTGAGCAGGGCTTGGTGCTGGGTTATGAAGGCGTGTGGCTCGACATCACCCGGCAGACCATCGCCGAGAATCGCCTCACCACGGCTTCCTGGAAAGAGGCCTTGAGTGTCCTGATGATGGGATTGGCCCATGATTTTAGCAACTTGATGGCTGGCATCCATTCGCTGACTGAAACCTTGGGAGTGCAGTTGGAGGAGAACCAGCATCCCTGCCGGGAGTACGTCAAATTGATCCAAAACAGCACCCGGCAGGCCACGCACTTGGTGCAGCGCATCATGCGCCTTCAGCATGGAAAGATTGGTGAACGCAGCTACGAGGATCTCAATGCGCTGATGGCTGATCTGCAGGATTTGCTGGCCAAGGTGGTTTCGCGTCGGGTCCAGGTCAAGTCGAGGTGGTCAGAGGGCCAACTGCCCATTTACGTGGATCCCGTGGAATTTCGGCAGGTGGTGGTCAATCTGGCCTTGAACGCTGCGGAAGCCATGCCCCAGGGGGGCACGCTCACTCTTGAGACCTGCCGCCACGCCTCCATGCCGGCGCATGAGGTTGCGGTGGGCACAATCCCTCGCGGCCCTTGTGTCTGCCTCAGTGTCAGCGATACCGGTTGCGGCATTAAATCCTCGGTGTTACCGCTGATTTTCGACCCCTTTTTCTCCACCAAATCGGCCAACAAAGGTTCCGGGCTGGGCCTGTATAACGCGCGTTTATTTGTGGAAAGACATCACGGCGCCATCTCGGTGGAGTCTGTGGAGGGCAAGGGCAGCACCTTCCGCATCTGGCTTCCGGAGGCGGATTTCACCGAGGCCGAACGACAGAAGGCCCAGAAGGCCCCCATGCGTTTGTTGGTGGTGGGCGACCTGCCCGCCCAGACTCAGGCTGCCGCCGAGTTGTTGCGCCAGAACGGCTATTCCGTGGTGACCGCCGCCTCGGCGGAGCAGGCACGGGAAATGTTAACTTCCGTGGTGGCCCGCTTTGCCGGAGTCGTATTGCTTTGCGGCCAGGAATCGGGCTGGGTGGGCGATCTGTTGGCGTGGATGCAGGCCAACCGGCAGCATGAAAAAACCATTCTCCATGTGGTGGGCCGGAATCTGGATGAAATGGACACCGCCTTCCTGAACCGGGCCGACCTGGTCATCACGGAGGATTTGAGGACGGCCACGACGTTGAACCGGATGCACAACCTGCTGCATCCCCAAGCGGAGGGGCGCTTATGAGCGAGATCACTCCCCATGTCCCGGAGCCGGCTTTGCATCGTCTGCTGGTGGTGGATGATGAGGAAATCGTCCTGGTGGCCCTTCAGGAAACCTTGCGCCGGGAGGGCTATGAAGTGGTCACCGCCAACAATGCCATGACGGCATTGGAAATCCTCAAGTCCACCCCCTTTTCCGTCATTATTACCGATCAACAAATGCCCGGCCTGACCGGGCTGGAAATGCTGGCCGAGGTCAAGAAAATCCAGCCTGACGCCACGCGCATTCTCATCACCGCCGTCCTGGATCTGAACACGGTGATTGATGCCATCAATAAAGGCGAAATCTACCGTTTCATCGTCAAACCCTGGTTGCGCGAAGAGCTCCTGGCCACGGTTAAAAATGCCGTTCAGCGGTACGAGCTGATTTGCCGCAACGCCGTGCTGCAGGCCACCACCCTGGCCATGAATGAGCAACTGCGGCAGCTCAATGCTTCCTTGAAGGAACAGGTGCAACGGGTGGAGGAACAGAACCGCGCGCTGGAACAAAACCTGCAGCGGATGATCGAACTGTGTCTGCACACCATGCAGACCTTTTATCCGGCACTGGGCAGCCAGGCACGACGGGCCTATCAGGTATGCACGGCCATGGCGTCCAACCTGCAACTGCCGGCCGAGCAGAAACAATCCCTCGAGGTGGCCGCCTGGCTGCATGATATCGGGCTGGTGGGCGTCCCCCGCCGCATCATCAAACGCTGGCAGGAAGCTCCCGAAACCCTGACTCCCGAGGAACGCGCCCTGATTCACCAGCACCCGGTCCTGGGCCAGGAGCTGGCCAGTTTTGTGCACAGTCTCCAGGAGGTGGGGTTGCTGATTCGGGCGCATCACGAGCGTTATGACGGTCAGGGCTATCCCGACGGCCTGGCGGGCGAAGCCATCCCCTGGCTGGCGCGTTTGCTGGCCGTCGCCGTGGGCTTCGCGGAGTGTATTCACGGGGATCTGGAGGCGGTGGACGCCATCAAGCGCGGCAGTGGCACCCAGTATGATCCTGAAGCCGTGCGCGTTTTCCTGCGCAGCCTGCCCAAGGCCACGGTGCCCCGCAAGGAGCGCGAGGTGCTGCTCTCCGAGCTGCGGCCCGGCATGGTGGTGGCCCGCGGCATTTACACCGCCAATGGGCTGTTGCTCATCCCGGAGGGGCAACGCCTGACGGAGCTGGCCATAGACAAGCTGAAAAACCACCACCGGGTCAGTCCCATTCACCAAACGTTGCTGGTGTATTGTTAAGGCTCATGAAAACGCCGTCATCCATCATGCGCACCAGTCAGCCGCCGCCGTATGAACGGTGGTGGCGCTGTTTGTTCAACGAATCCGAGGACGCGCAACTGGTGTACGCCAGCGATGGCACCATTCAGGAGGCCAATCGCACGGCCATTCGCATGCTCGGCTTGAGTGGCAAGGAAGACTCCCTGCCCAACTTGTACCAGATGTTAACCTCCACCGCCGCCGCCCGCGTGGCCGCCCTGCTGCAGCAGCACGTTGGCAGTCAGGTTACCCTGCCCGCCGTGGCCCTGATGGTGGAGGGACAAATCAGTCTCCTGGCTGATTTACAAATCACTCCTCTGGGCCAGGGCTTCTCCCTGGTGACCATCCGCGATGCCACCCGCCGCTGGCGCATGGAAAGCCATGTGCAACGGCTGGTCACCGCCATGGATGCCACCCCCGATGTGGTATTTCTCACCGATGTCGAATTTCGCCTCGTCTTCGTCAATCCCTCCTTTTTGCGCGACACGGGTTACAGCATTGAGGAAGCCTTGGGCCGCCCCGCTGATTTCTTACGCGCCGCCGGCCAGGAAGCTCAGTGGCAGGCCTGCCGCGAGCAGGTGCGGGCAGGCAGGGAGTGGCAGGGCGAATTTGTCAACGTGCGCAACGATGGCAGCACTTACCTCGCCTCGGTCAGCCTCGCCCCCATTTTTGACCGCAAAGGCGGTTTCCTGGGCTGTGTCAGCTTCGAGCGTGACATCACCCAGATGCGCCGGGTGCAACAGGAATTGCAGCGTGAGTCCGCCTTCACCCGCAGCATTCTGAACAGCCTCGATGCCGCTCTTTACGCCACCGACACCCAATTCCGCCTCCTCCATTTCAATGAGGGTTGGAAGCGCCTGCCCCCCGATCACGGCGGACTGCGCTGGTCGCGCCCCCCTCGGGTGGGTGATTCCCTGTTGGAATCGGTGACCGATGCCCAGCGTCAGGCGGAATTGCGGCGTTGTTTCCAGGAAGTCTTGCAAACCGGCAATTCCTGCCAGTTCCGTTGGGCGGGAGCCGAGGGGCGCCACTGGTTTGTGCGCATTTGTCCGTGGCGGGTGCAGGATCAGGTGGAAGGGCTGCTGTACCTGGTGACGGATCAAACCAGCCTGCATCAATTACTGGAACAATTCGCACAAGCAGAAAAGGTCGAGATGACCCGGGCCCTGACTGCCGGCGTGGCTCACGGTTTCAACGAATTTCTGCAAGCTATGAGCCGCGAACTCGAGGCATTCCCTCAAGCAGCGGCACCCGAGACTCAAGCCCGTTTTCAACGGATGCAAGCAGCCGTCGCACAGGCCCTCACCCTGGCGCAACAACTTTCAGCCTTGAGCCGGCCCCTGTGCGAACCCGAGGCGCCGGTGGACTTCAATGTCATACTGCAGGAAGCTGCCCAAATATTCCAGCGCATCCACGGTCGCCAGGTAGAATGTCGTGTAATGCCTGCCGCCTTGCCCCTGCCCGTACGAATGGAGCGTGTGCGCGCTCACCAATTGTTGCTAATTCTGTGTGTGAACGCCCTGAAGGCGATGCCCCAAGGGGGCACTCTAACCTTGACCAATACTCCCATTACACTCTCGGACGCTCAGGCCTCAAAAGCCGCAGCTCGTGCGGCCGATGGCTGGATGCGTTGTACCGTGCGCGACACCGGCTGCGGTATGGCGCCGGAACATCTGGCCCATATTTTTGAACCATTTTACACCACCCATACCGCCGGGCAGGGCGCCAGGTGGGACCTGGCCATCGTCCAAAACATCATGCACCAGGCGGGTGGCTTTATCGAAGTCGAGACCGAGCCGGGGCGAGGCACTACTTTTTATTTGTATCTGCCGTTGCAGCGCTGCCCTGCGTGGACGGCGGCGCCCGCCGCTTCTGAAGCCTTTTGCCAGACGCCAAGCCTATGAGCATGTCCTCCTCCTTCACCAGCACTCATTCAACGGATGCGTCCGTTGAGTCCCACAGGCTCTGCGAGGATGCGCTGGAAGTTCTGGATACCGCCGTGGTGGTCATCGGCACGGATGGCCGGATCATGCGCGCCAATCGAACCTGGCATCGCCTGCTGAATAAACTGGGATGGACTTTACCGCTTAATGGCGAAGCCGATGATTATTTTACCCTTTTGACCCGCGCCACCGGCCCGGCCGCTTCCCTTTGGCAACGCCAGATCGCTGCCGTCCTGCAGAATCCGGTCACCGAAGGACGCATTGAACTGCTATGGCAGGGTGTACAAACCGCGTGCTGGTTGTGGATGTGCGCCCGAGCCTTCCACAGCGACGGTCATTTATACGTTCTCGTCAGCCATCTGGATGTTACCGCCCGCAAAAATGCCGAGGAAAGCCACCGCAATTTTGTGGCGCTTTATCACAGCCTCGTGGACAATCTGCCGGTCCACCTGTATCGCAAGGATGTTCAGGGCCGCTTCACTTTTGCCAACCAGCGCTTTTGTCATGATCTGGGCCGTTCGCTGGAGGAAGTAGTGGGCAAAACAGACGCCGATTTGTTCGCCCCGTCTGAAGCCTCACGGAAGGCTGCCGAGGACCGTGTGGTCATCCATCGTCATACCACCATTGAGTCCATTGAGGAGGTAACCACGCCCGAGGGCCAGAAAAGGTTCTATCATTGCATCAAAACGCCGGTTTGCGACGCCCACGGGGAGGTAATTGGCATTCAGGGATTGCAATGGGACGTCACGGAGCAAAAGCGGGCTGAAGAACGCGTTCGCGCACAAGCCGAACTGCTGGACCTGGCGCACGAGGCCATTCTGGTGCGTGATTTGCAGGGCCGCATCCAATATTGGAACAAGGGCGCCGAGCGCATTTACGGTTGGACCGCCCAGGAAGCCACGGGGCACTCCGCCAGTGAACTGTTTGCTTCACACTCCGATGAGTTTCATCAGCGCCTCGAAGACCTGTGGCGGCAGGGACAATGGCAGGGGGAACTGCGGCACCTGACCAAAGACCGTAGGGAAGTCGTGGTGGCCAGCCGCTGGTCTTTGGTGCGCGATGCCATGGGGCAGCCCAAAGCCATCCTCGTCATTGACACGGACATCACCGAAAAGAAACAGCTCGAGGCCCAATTTTTACGCGCGCAACGCCTGGATGGCATTGGCCAACTGGCCGGCGGCATCGCCCATGATCTCAACAACATCCTCTCCCCCATCCTCATGGGCACCAGCATCCTCAAAGACACCTTGCCCGAGGGGGAAAGCCGCAGCTTGTTGGAGGTGATGGAATCCAGCGCCCGCCGGGGTGCCGGCATTGTCAATCAGATCCTCACGTTTACCCGCGGAATTCAGGGGGAAAAATTGGCGGTGCAAACCCGCCATCTCTTCAAGGAAGTGGAAAACATTTTGCGCGAAACTTTTCCCAAGTCCATTACCACCCGGGTTACCAGCCCCCGCGACTTGCATCTGATCCATGGCAATCCCACGCAACTCCATCAGGTGTTAATTAATCTTTGCGTGAACGCCCGCGATGCCATGCCTCAAGGCGGCCAGCTAACGCTCTCAGCCATGAATGTTGAATTGACCGCCGAGCAGTTGCCCGCCCATCCCGAAGCCCGGCCAGGCAGTTACATTCGATGGACAGTGGAGGATACGGGTAGCGGCATTCCGCCTGAGATAATTGGCCGCATATTTGATCCCTTCTTTACCACCAAGGCCCCCGGAAAGGGCACGGGGCTGGGGCTCTCCACCGTTCTCGGCATCGTGCGCAATCATCAGGGGTTCATCATGGTGCATAGCGAGCTGGGGCGCGGCACCCGTTTTGATATTTATTTCCCGGCTGCTCAGCAGGCGGATGCGCCGTTGCCACCGCCCCCGCCGTTGCCACCGCCGGGCAAGGGTGAACTGATCCTTTTCGTGGATGACGAGGCCAACGTCCGTGAACTGGCCACCACCTTTTTAACGCGCTCCAATTATCGCGTATTGACGGCGCGTGACGGAGCCGAGGCGCTCGATCTGCTTCAGGAAATTCAGGAGCCTGTGCATCTGGTCATCACCGATCTCATCATGCCCAACATGGACGGGCTCGCGCTGGTTCAAGCGTTGAAAGCCCTGCGCCCCAACCTTCCCATTCTGGTGTGCACCGGATACGGCGAGGAAAAACTTACGCAGGGGTTATATGACCTGGGCATATCGGAATTTATCCCCAAGCCTTACTCGGTGCGCGAACTGGCCAACCATGTCCGCCGCGTGCTGAATCATCCCGCCGAGCAGGGCCCCCTACCCTGAATAAAACCGCCAGATCGAGCCGGCAGATTTCTGATTGCAGGCGTGGGTGTTTTGTCCGCACAATCCGGCGCCATGAATATTTTGGAAGATTTGCAATGGCGCGGATTGATGGCCGATTGTACCGATCTGCCTGGCCTCCAGGAACGCCTGGCCCGTGGCCCAATCACGCTTTACTGCGGATTTGATCCGACGGCGGACAGCCTGCATGTCGGCAATCTGGTGCCCCTGCTGGCCCTGCGGCGCTTTCAACTGGCAGGGCATCACCCCATTGCTCTCGCTGGTGGCGCCACCGGCTGCATTGGCGATCCCAGTGGCAAAACCCAGGAACGCCAGCTTTTGTCGCGCGAAGCTATCGCTCACAACATCGCCTGCATCAAAGAGCAGCTCAAGCGTTTGCTGGATTTCGGCGTAGCCGGCAACCCGGCGCGGCTGGTGGATAATGCCGACTGGATGGGGCCTATAACTTTTTTGGACTTCCTGCGTGATGTCGGCAAACACTTTTCTGTCAACGCCATGATTGCCAAGGAAAGTGTGCGCGCCCGCATGGAGGATCGCGACAGCGGCATCAGCTATACGGAGTTCAGCTACATGCTTCTGCAGGCGTACGATTTTTATCACTTGCGCCGCGAATTAAACTGCGAGCTGCAGATCGGCGGCAGTGACCAATGGGGCAATATCACCGCCGGCATTGACCTCGCCCGCAAAAAACTGGGCGTCACCCTCTTTGGCCTCACTCTTCCCCTCATCACCAATGCCGATGGCTCAAAATTTGGAAAATCGTTAAGCGGAGCCGTCTACTTGGACCCCCAAAAGACCAGCGTCTATCGTTTCTACCAGTTCTGGATTCGCACGGATGACCGTGACGTTATTCGCTACTTGAAGTATTTTACTTTTCTGCGCCGGGAAGAAATTGAAGTGCTCGAGCAGAAGCACCTGGCCAACCCTGGCGCACGGGAGGCCCACCGGGCTTTGGCTTGGGCTATGACGGAATTGATCCACGGAGCGTCCGCCGCCCAGGAAGCCGTCCGTGCCAGCGAGGTGTTGTTCGGCGGAGACCTGACGGGCATTTCGGCTGCAACCTTCCGGGAGATTCTGGGGGAAGCACCCACCCGCGAGGTGCCGTGCACTCTGCTTCAGGGCCAGGGATGGCCGTTGGTGGAAGCCGTTGTTGCCTCCGGCCTGAGCTCCTCCAAAAGCCAGGCACGCAAAGACATCGAAAGCGGCGGCATTTACCTCAACAACGTAAGAACTGCCGATGTGCACCGGCATTTGACAGGCGGTGATTTGCTCTTCGATCAATTCCTGCTGCTCCGCAAAGGCAAAAAAAATTACGTCATCCTCGTCTTTCAATAATGACCCAGTCACTGCCTGCCACCCGGCGCGGCCCGGCCCCTCATATTGAACTGCGCGAAGGTTTTGCACCGCGCCCGGAGATCCGGCATGTGCTCTTCGATTTTGACGGCACTTTGTCGCTCATTCGTGAGGGCTGGCCTGCCGTGATGCTGCCCATGTTCATGGAAATGCTCCCCCGACCAAGCGGGGAAAGCGAGGACGCCGTACGCCAGCTTTTGTTGGACGACATCATGCGCCTCAATGGTAAACAGACCATTTACCAGATGATTCAGTTTGCCGAACGGGTGCGCGAACGTGGCGGCCAGCCCCGTGATCCGCTTTGGTACAAACACGAGTACCTGCGGCGGCTCGAAGCTCGCATCCAGCAGCGCATTGAGGGTCTGGCCTCCGGCCGATTTCTTCCGGATGACTGGCTCGTCCATGGAGCGCGGCCGCTGCTGGAAAAGCTTTGTGAGCGTGGCCTGAAATTGTATCTGGCCAGTGGCACCGACGAGCCTTTTGTGTGGCGCGAGGCTCGCCTGCTCAAAATTGACTCCTATTTTGAAGGCCGCATTTACGGGGCACTGGATGATTACCAGAATTTTTCCAAGAAAATGGTCATTGACCGGATTCTGGCAGAAAACTGCATCAGCGGACGACACCTGCTTTCTTTCGGGGATGGCTACGTGGAAATTCAAAACACCCATGAAGTGGGCGGTTTGGCCGTAGCCGTGGCCAGCGATGAAGCCCATAACGGCTCGGGGCGGGTGGATGAGTGGAAACGGCAGCGGTTGCTGGGGGTGGGGGCGGACGTTGTTATTCCAGATTATCGTGAACCTGATTTGTTGCTGGAAATCTTATTTGGCTCACGTTAATTTTAAGGAAATATTATGGCGCCAAAAAAGTTAGACTGGCACAAACTGCGAGTTTATCCGCTGCATCTGCGCAACAGCCTGGCCCGGCTGAGTGATGTCTTGGTGAATCCAGATGCCCCGCCTCCGCCCTGCACGCCCGAGGTGCGCAAGGCCGTTGATCAATGCGCTCACAGCATCATGGCGGCCCGGCAGCGCCGGGCGGCGGTCGTGTTAATGAGTGGCGCCCATCTGGTAAAAAATGGCGGTGCCCTCCTCGTGAATGCGTTAATGTACCAGAACTGGATCACCCATGTGGCCACCAACGGCGCCACCGTGATCCACGACTGGGAGTTTGCCAGTCATGGTTATTCCACTGAAAATGTCGCCGCCAACGTGGCCGCCGGGTGCTTCGGCGCCTGGCAGGAAACCGGGCGGTTCCTCCACCTCGCCCTTCTCGCAGGGGGATTGGACAACTTGGGGTTCGGGGCCGCCGTGGGTCGTTTAATCCAGGAAGACGGCGTTTCCTTGCCACCGGTATCAGAGCTTGCTTCCGCCATAGCCCGCCAGCCGGACCATCCCGCCACACCGGCCCGCGCCGAATTGCTCCAGGCCATGCTTCAACATCGTCTGCATGACGGGCTGCATGCCCTGCGGCACCCCTGGAAACACAACTCCATTTTCGGCCAGGCCAGACGGCTGGGCATTCCCGCCACCGTCCACCCGGGGATTGGTTACGACATCATCACCAATCATCCCATGTTCAATGGCGCAGCCATCGGCCGGGCTGCTCAGATTGACTTTCAAATATTTTCGGGTTCCGTGGCCGACCTTACCGGAGGGGTGGTTCTGTCCATCGGCTCCTCCGTCATGGCCCCTCAGGTTTTCGAAAAGAGCCTGAGCTGTGTGAACAACCTGCGGCTTCAGGAGGGCCTGCCCATCATTCGCGATCACCGGATTTTTGTCGTGGATTTGCAGGACAATGGCGGCTGGGACTGGTCCATGGGCGAACCGCCCAAAGATCATCCGGCCTATTACCTCCGTTTTATGAAGAGTTTCTCCCGCATGGGGGGCACCATGCAGTATGTGCAATGTGACAATATTCTTTTCCTGCACAACCTGCTCTGGACACTAAATCAGGAAAGCGGTGCGGATGAATGAGGGAACGCCCGCGGAACGCAAATGCCCCCGGCAATGCTTCATGGCCGCTGGCTGCGCAGACAAAACGCGTGACATGGCTGATTCCCACCGTGCCAGCATCCCTTGACTTGGCAAGGGCTTGTGACAGCCCTACTATGCAGGGCGTTCGTTTGTGAATGCTGATCGCTTCCAGGCTTTGGTGGCCCGCTACCGGCAGCTTCGCTTCGCCGTGGTGGGGGATTTCTGTTTGGATCGCTACCTGGAAATAGATCCCTCTCTTCAGGAAACCTCCCTCGAAACCGGCCTGTCTGTGTACAATGTCACCCGTGTGCGCGCTGAACCAGGCGGTGCGGGCACGGTGCTAAACAACCTATGTGCTCTGGGAGCAGAGGTTTATCCCATCGGTTTCCACGGCCTGGACGGCGAGGGCTTTGAACTGCGCCGGGCCTTGAGCCAGCTTCCCCATGTGCGTTTGAATTATTTGATGGAGACCCCCTTACGGCGCACTTTTACCTATTGCAAGCCGTTGGTCATTGAACCGGGCAAACCGCCTCGCGAACTGAACCGG
This sequence comes from Verrucomicrobiia bacterium, assembly GCA_026414565.1. Taxonomy (NCBI): domain Bacteria; kingdom Pseudomonadati; phylum Verrucomicrobiota; class Verrucomicrobiia; species Verrucomicrobiia bacterium. The sequence continues at coordinate 134,235 of JAOAIT010000018.1, read as the reverse complement.
TTGGACAGTAAAAACTGGACAGCCACACCGCAAGAGCTGCAACAAAAACTGGCGGCAGCCGTCCTGGAAATCGGCCCGCAGGTAGAGGGCATGGTGCTCCTGGAACAAACGGATCAGGCCGAGACCGGGGTGATCGGGCCGCGCGTGTTGGAGGCCGTTGCCCGGCTCCAGCGGCAGCATCCAGAATTGCCCATCATGGCCGACAGCCGCCGAGGCCTGCGCGGCTACCCCAAGGTTTTTTTCAAAATGAACCGCCAGGAATTCCTAGCCTTGGTGGGTGCGCCAAAGACCATTTCTCTGGATGAGTGCACGGAGATGGCCCGGGCTTTCGCCCGTGAAACCAGCCAGCCCGTTTTCGTTACGCTGGCCGAAGCCGGCCTACTGGGCGCAACGCCGGACGGCCAGGTTTGCCATCAACCGGCCTTGCCCACGCGCGGCCCCATAGACATCGTGGGTGCCGGGGATGCGGTGACTGCCAATTTGCTCTGTGCCATGGCTGCCGGGGCCACCCTCCGCGAAGCTCTGGAAATTGCCGCCGCAGCGGCTTCCGTCGTCATTCATAAACTGGGAGTCACTGGCACTGCTACCCCCCAGGAAATTCTGCCCTTGCTGAAATCAGAATGAATCCAGAGCGCGCCATCAACCGCCGCTGTTTTTTAATCTGCGGCAGTTCTCTGTTGGCGGGTCTGCCCTTCGCCATCGGCGGTTGCGCCCACCGCTCCCCCGCTGGGGCCCTCCATCGTTATGAGTTTGAAAGGCCGCAAATGGGGGTGCCTTTCCGGATCCTTTGCTATGCATCTAGCCAGGCCCATGGAGAGGAGGCCGCTCAAGCCGTCATGGCGCGAATTGCCCATCTCAATACACTCCTCAGCGATTACGAGGAGGACAGCGAACTGACCCAGCTAAATCGCACCGCCGGCTCTGGGCGCCCCGTTAAAGTAAGTCCGGAATTATGGCAGGTGCTCCGGGAGGCCCAGCGCATGGCCCGCCTCAGCGCCGGCGCTTTCGATATCACCGCCGGCCCCTACATTAGTTTGTGGCGGCGCGCCCGGCGAATTCATCGGCTGCCCGAACCAGAAAAACTGGCCGAAGCACAAAAGGCGGTGGGTTATCAAAAATTACGATTGGATCCCCCAAAACGCACCGCGACGCTTCTGGTCCCTCGTATGAAACTGGACTTGGGCGGGTTGGCCAAAGGGTTTGCGGCCGATGAAGCACTGAAGGTTTTTCGACGATACGGCATTACTCGTGCACTGGTGGCAGCCAGCGGTGACACCTCTGTAGCAGACGCTCCGCCCGCGCAAAAAGGCTGGCAGGTGGAAATCGGGCTTCACCCTGACGCTCCTCCCACCACTTCCCCTAGGAGGCTGTTGCTCAGACATCACTCCGTCGCGACTTCCGGGGATGCGCAACAGGCGGTGGTCTTGGAGGGCCGCAGGTATTCCCACATTGTCAACCCGTTCACCGGCCTGGGGCTGACCGATCAAAGCCAGGTCACCGTCATTCATCCACAAGGCATGGTGGCTGATGCACTCGCCACGGCCATCAGTGTTTTGGGGCCGCTCAGGGGACTGGAATTGGCGGAATCTCAAGGGGCTGCCTTGCTGTATCAACGAAAATTGGCCGACCGGCTCGACGAAATTGTTTCACGTCGCTTCGGCCGTTTCCTCTTACAATAAAAACCGCCACCCGAACCTTTTGTCCGGTGGCGGTTGAGCAAAGCTCCCAGGCGCAATTACGGCGTGATATTGATGGTCAATTGCAGCGGACCAAACTGATAATTGGTCACCGCGCCACCGCCATTGTCACGCATATACAGATCCAGCGTGACGCTTCCTGTTACTCCCGTCTTCGGCTTGAAGCTGAAGGCCTTGGTGGTGTTGTTGATGAACGGCTGCGATGTGAACAACGCAGTGTTGGTATTGACAATCCACCAATACGGCGTCTGCGTGCTTTCATTGGGCGGTCCCACGCTCCACGAAGTGATAAAGTTTGTACTGGTGAAGGTGCCGGCGGTGCCCGTCCAATTAATCACATTACTGATAATGGTAAAGCTCGGCGGGTCATTTACCGGATCCACCTGGAGGGTGGTGGTGCGGGAGGTGCTGTTGGTGCCATCGCTGATCGTAAAGGTCAGCACCGTCTTGCCGTGCATGTTGGTCACCGGCAGGCACGAAATCAGCATGTTGGTGCCGGTATGATCAAAGGTATAGGTCACGTGCGGCGGCACCGGTGGCAACAGGGCGTGATTCGTGGACGTCACGGTCAAAGTAAGCGTGTTGGCTGGTGACTCCAGATCAAACAAGCCCAAAGTGAAGACCGCGATCGTATCCTCTGGCACCCGCTGGCTGACCACCGAAGCCGGGAAGACCACTGGCGGATCGTTAACATTGGTGACCTGGATGGTGAATTGCTTGGGCACAGAAATGTCCCACCCGCCATTGTTGGTGCCGCCATTGTCTTGCATCCAGACGGTCACCAGTGCCGAGCCGTGTGCATTGGGCGCCGGCCGGAAATCAAGATTGCCGCTGGAACGCACGGTGGGCTGGCTGATGAACAAACCACTGTTGTTGTTGCTGGTGATGAACCGATAAATCTGGCCGGCTTCATTCGGTGGCCCCACCGAGATATTGTACGCAAAACCATAGAAGGTGAGCAACGGCGAGTCTTCCGCCACCACAATCAAATTGGTGGTGATGTCAAAGGTTGGCGGGTCATTCACGTCTGCCACATTGATGGTCACGTACGCCACTGTTGACGTATGCCCATAACCATCCGTCACCACAAAACCTATTTGATCCGGCCCGCTGTAGGCCGGGAATGGCGTGTAAGTCAGGTTGGGCAGCGGCCCTCCGCCCACCGTGCCGTTGACCGGCGGCACTACAATCACATAAGAGATGGGATTGCCCCAGCCCGTGAGCGTGATGGGGTATCCCGGATGGTCCTCCGGCACCGTTACTGACTGCGGGAACGCTTTCAACCGGGTGGAATTGAGCAGGATGCTGACATTGTCACTGCTGAAGTTGGCAACTGCAATATCGGGATCAATGTCATTATTGAACAATCCCAACGCCAGGGCCACTGGTTCATCGCCCACTCCAAACGCCGTGGCCGCCTCGATGTAGTAATTGGTAAAGCCACCCATCCCGTTACCCACCAGCACCCAAACCGAATTGCTCCCGGCATTGGCGACGACAACGTCCCGTTTGCTGTCCGCGTTCATGTCTGCCACCACCACGGCCGAAGGCATGTCGCCCACCAAATAATTTGCCCCCGTTACAAAATGACCGCTACCGTTGTTGAACAACGTCCGTACGGTATCATCCCCCTCGTTGACCACCACCAAGTCTAAATCACCATCATTATCAATGTCTGCCAGGGCCAAAGCCGTTGGACTCGTGCCCACGGTGATGTTGGTGCTCAAGCTGAAGCCCCCCATGCCGTTGCCGGTGAGTATGCTAACGGAATTGCTCAAATAATTGACCACCGCCAAATCCACATAGGTATCCCCGTTCAGCAGACCCGCCGCCACATATACCGGCCCGCCTTGCACGGCATAACTTGTGGGCGCAGCGAAAGTCCCATCCCCATTATTCAGCATAATTTGCACCTTGTTTTCCAGGTAGCTCACCACCGCCAGGTCTGGTGATGCATCGCCGTTGAACAGGCCCACAGCCAGATGAAACGCATTGGAGCCCACCGGATAATGCGTTGCGGCAAAATTGGCCGCTCCCAGGTTCAATAGAACGGTCACGCTATTGGAGGTATCATTGGCCACCGCCAAATCGGGCAAGGTATCGTTGTTGAAATCAGCCGTCACCACCGCAGCGGGGTTGGTGCCCACGCTGGCCACGCTCAATAAACTGAAATGGCCGGCTCCATTGCCCTGCAATATGGATACGGTGTTGGTCTTGTAATTGGCCACCGCCAGATCCAGAATGAAGTCACCATCAAAATCACCCACGGCGATGCTGTGGGGGCCCAGCCCTGCCGGGAAGTTCGTGGCGGCGTAGAAGAAATACGGCCGCAAATCATCCACCGGATCTGGAGTCACCGTGATTAACACCATCCCAATGGCCGTCTTAGGATCGGGTGAGCCATTGCTCGTGCCATTGTCCTGCACCTGGTAGTAGAGCACATCCGTCCCGTTGAAGTTAGGCGGCGGGTTATAGGTAATGTTTCCGCTGAAATAACTGGCTGTTCCGCCGTAAAGGGTGGTGGCCAACACGCCCACCACCGTCAAGCTCTGCCCGCTTTCATTCGTTACGCTGGGTGGAGCAGGCAGATCATTGGAGATTAACGGCGCAGCCGGAAACACCAGCGGCGTGTCCTCAAGCACCGGGCCGGCGGTATCGGTGCCCGCCACCGGTGGATCATTGACCTCCCACACCACCAGGGCGGCAGTGTCGGTCTGGCTGGAAAAGGCCGAATCCAATCCGTTGTAGGATGTGTCCACGCCCCCCTGCCCGTTGACCCCATAGGTTTGATCCCACGCGCGGAAAGTCAACGCGCTGCTGAGTGTGCCGTTCCAATCCGGATTGCCCACAAAATACAGGCGGGTTGCCGCATTGGCCGCCAACAAGCGCGCTGAAGTGCCACTGACAGCTCCCAGGGCATTCCATGTGGCACCTCCATCAATGGTGAAATACCATGTGCCGTGCATGGTGTCCGCTCCGATCACCGCAATGCCGGTGACCGCCCCGCTATCAGGATCGGTCACGTTTTCAATGCCACCCGAACCCACAAAACTAACCAACGTCGTTATGGGGGTCCCCACTGCGCCCACCGGCATCGGGCTGTCTTCCGCCTGCGGATTCAACACGACAACCTTGTCAATCAACGTGGGGGCAACATTGGGAAAAACGCGCCGCAATACCACATCATTGCCGTCACCACCATTGTAGCGCACAATAAAGTCCTGCCCGTCAATTGTGATGGGCGCCAAGTTGGGTAGGCCGGAGAAGGTACCGGTGACCGCGTCCGTGCCGTCATTAGCAATGATGATTAATTCCGTGGCGGGAGGAATGGCAACCGTCACCCTGGCCGACAAAGCGGCCCCCCCCAAATCCACGGCGCCATTAACCACGATCTGATCAAAATCAGTACCCGGGGTGGTGCCATTGATTTCAATCATCCATCGCGCGAACGAATTTAACGCCAGATCGCCGTTCTGAACTACCTGGGCTGTGGCATTGGTCGTGCCGATGGAAACATCCAAAATATCCGCCACATTCACATTCCCACTGTACGTGCCCCCGGCGATGTTCAGTGTCTGCTCCGAAGGCGCCGCGTCCACGCCATTCTGGATGTTCCCGACAGCCGGCGTAACAAAAGTATGCAAATCCTTCCAAATCACCAGCCCGCGATTCACGTCGTCCACCTTGTGAGTTATCTTGTCTTCCGTGGCGAACAACTGGGCCGGCGTCATGGCATCCCCTTTAACACCATCAAAGAAGACTTCCACCGCGAGAACATCATTCGTGGGCACGGTGAAGCCGTTGCTTGCCAGTTCAATGTAGTTGCCCACCGCCTGGAGATTGGCCGCACTGCTCCCCGCAAAACTCACCTCCGCCCCCGCCCCGCTCACCCACACCCCCACCGCCGCATTGCTCACCACCACACCCCCCTGCACCACCAGCTTCGCCGCCTTGGTCGGATCCACATTCGACGATAAAACCTCCAAACCACGCCCCCCAACCACATCCCGCACCGCCAAACCCTCCACCCCCAACCGCACCTCCGCATCCCCCCACACCCCATCATGCGTCGCCACCCGCACCCCAGCCCCATTCACCCCGCTCACCACCCCCCCACGCACCACCACCCCAGTGCCCGGCGCCAAATTCAACCCATACACCCCCACAGCCCCATGACCCATCCCCTCCACCACATTGCTCACCACCGTCACCACCCGCCCCTCCAACACCGTCTGCAACTGAATCCCCTGCAACTCACCCACCGCCCCCACCGGCATCCGCACCACGTTGTTGCTCACCACCAGCTCCGGCGCACCCCCCCGCCGATAGTTCACCCACAAACCCACCGTCCGCGTGTTCCCCACATACCACACATCCTCCGCCCCCAACTCCACCTCGTTGTGCGACACCTCCGACACAAAACCCATGTCCGACGCCACCGCCACCCCATGCACACTCACCCCCATCCCCACATTCACCATCACATTCCGCCGCACCCCCACATGCATCCCATACACCTGCACCCCCTCCCGCATCTGCTCAAACTTGTTCCGATCAATGTAGTTCCACGAACGATTCGACCCGTCGTCAATGTACCAATACACCCCCGCCATCGCCAGATTCCGAAACACATTGTCCCGCACCACCACATGATCCACATTGGCACTGTTGTACACCCCCGCCGCCACATTGGCATCCGCACTGCCCACCGCCTCACCCCCGCTCAACAACGGATTGTCCCCCTCAAACTTGAACCCCCGCACCTCCACCCCGCTGGCCATCACCTCAAACAACCCGCTAAACACCGGATCGTTCACCGCCGGCCGCACCTCCGCCTCCGGCCCACGCACCCCAAAACCCTCCACCCCGTCATTGGGCCCCACCAACTTCAAATTCGCCTTGTTGATGTTCGTCACATTCTCCACATACACCCCAGGATACACAATAATCGTGTTCCCCGGCGCCGCCGCATTCACCGCCGCCTGAATCGTAAAATAATCCCCGCCCCCCCCAGCATCCACCGTCAACACCCCCGTCGTCGGCAAATACTTCACCACCACATCGTTCCCCACCGACACCACCACAAACGTCCCCGTGTACGCATGCCCAAAACCACTCAAATCCAAAACCACCTTCCCCCCGCTAAACCCAATCAAACTCCCCCCCACCTGCGCCACCCGCCAGGTGTACGCATTGGCCGGATTGAAATTCACCGGCGTCCCCACCACCTTCAACACCAGCGGATCGGCCAACGTCGCCGTCACCTGCAAATCGTTCCCCACCTGCAACAAATCCCATCCCACCCCCTCACCCCCCGTCGCATCGGCTATCTCCCACTCATACACCCCGTCCTCCGCCCACTCCACATCCCCCGCCACCGTCAGCACCCCAGGACTCGCCCCCGGCCGCACCTCGCCCCCACGCTTGACCCGCAACCCCCCCACCGTCCCCACCCCGCTCACCACCGCCCCATTGGTCACCACCAACACACTCCCCCCAAAGAAATTGTTGCTCACCACCAACGCCTGCCCCTCATACGTAAATACCGCCCCGCTCACCACCCCCGGCCCCACCAACGCCAGCGCCTCATTGATGTACACCGCCTCCGCATACACCCCCGCCGCCACATGCACCACATCCCCTCCCACCGCCGGCCCCACCGCCCGCGCAATGCTCCCACTGTTGGTCGTCACATAATAATGCCCCGCCCGCCATACCACCAATCCCCGCCCCGCCTCGTCCAGCTTGTGCCCCACCTTGTCCTCCACCGCAAATCCCTGCGCCTCACTCATCCCAACCCCCAATACCCCGTCAAATAATACCTGCGTCGCATCCACGTTGGAAACCGGTACCGTCCCTCCATTGCTTTGCAAATCAATGTAGGTTCCCACTGCATCCAAACGCACCGGCAGTGCTCCGGGCAAACTGAGCGAGGCCCCCTGCCCCCGCAAGGCAATGCCTGTCCCAGCGTTGGTAATGACCACTCCGCTCTGCAAGGTCAGGGCTGCGGCCTTGCTGGTATCTAAGGTGGGATTGCTGAATAACACGCCGGCCCCGCCGGGCACATGGCGAATGACCGTCCCAGCAACGGCTACTTTCACCGGATTGGTGGTGGTAGTCGTGCTGGAACCAGGATCGTAGGTCACCCCCCGGATGCCCGCAATCTGAACGTTATTGATTTCTCCTCCTTGCACCGTAATGGTCGTGTCCGTGGCACAGTGCAAAAAGTGCATGCCAGCCTCCAAATGACCAAAACCATGGACCTGGTTGTTGGCTAGCGTCACCGTCCGCCCCTCAAATACCGCCTGCACCAGGAAACCAAATAAAGGATTGGACACCGCCACCGGCGCCTGGACGACGTTGTTGGTCAACCCATAGGCCGGCGCCCCGCCCCGGAAGAAATTAACCCAAATTCCCGCGTTGCGGGTGGCCAGGGGATTCCACACCCCGCCCCCTCCCAGGGTGATGGTGTTGTTGTTGATGGCCGGATTAAATCCCGTCGCCGCCGCCGCTGCCACCGCATGCACGCTCAACCCCCGCCCCACATTGGTCATGACGTTGCTGTCAATTACCGCGTGGATGGCATAGAGCTGCAGCCCCTCCCATTGCTGCTCAAAATAATTGTGTCGGATGTAATTCCAGGAGCGGCTGGAGAGATAATTTACCTCCAGGTAAATGCCGCCATAGCTGAAGTTCTTAAACACATTGTTTTGCACTGTGACATGCTCCACCTGGGTGAATGGATTGAGGATGCTTGTGCTGTTTTGAATGCCCACGGCGGCATTGACATCGGCCGTCCCGACGGTGTAACCGCCGGTCAACATCGGATTGTCCCCATCAAAGTAAAACCCGTCCACCACCACGTTGGAGGCGAGAATGGCAAAGATGACCGCATCCTCGGGGTCATTTACAGCGGACATCACCACCGCTTCCGGTCCCCGCCCCGGGTTGCTGCCGGCCTTCCCAAAATTGGGGCCGAGCAGGGTGAGTGGCTTGTTGATGGCTACGTTTTCTATGTAGGTGTCGGCATAAACGAGAATTACCGACTGGGGAAGGGCGTCATTCACCGCGGCTTGAATGGAGGCATAATCGCCCCCCGGCCCCACGGTAATGACAGGGTTCGGAAAATAGCAAACCAGGATGTCATTGCCGGACTGGACCAGCGCAAATTCGCCTCCCGAGAAATCATTGACCACACCGGAGACGTCCAAGATGAATTTGTTGAGCGCGAATCCCACAATGTTGGTGGCGCTGGCAATCTTCCAAGTGTAGGGTTGCAGTTTGTTGAAGTTGGCCATGGCGCCAGGGGAGCCACCATTCAGGGTAATAATTTTGACCACAAAGCGGTTGGCTGGTGTTGCAGTGATGTTAAGATTGTTGCCCACCTGCAGCAAATCCCAACCGGGGTCTGCCCCCGCCGTGCCGAGCGCATCATTGATTTCCCACTCGTATATGCCAGCCGGCCCCCAAGTGGCGTCACCCACCACCGTAATCGTCCCCGGACTGGCGCCGGGATTGATCCGTCCGGTAGCGCTGACAGAAAGATTGGCAACAGTGCCGTTGCCTTTGAGCAGGCCGTTGTTGATGACGCTGACCGTGTCGCTGGCGTGACTGTTGGCGGATATGACCAGCGTGGTGTTGTTAACCGTTGTTTGTGCGGGCCCAGGCACGACGGCGGAGGTTGGGAAAATTCCCAGGACAAGAGCCAGTCCCATCCCCCACAAACGAGCATATTGGTTCATAAGCCTGAATGACTCAAAACGGTGAAAAACGGTTGAAAAACCGTGGGCACTTTGCCGGCCTGCCGATTTCATAACCTGTATGCGTGTTTGGCGTTGCATGGTGCGCACGATGCCTTTCGCACTTCCCAGGGGCGCTTCCCGGCCACTGACCGCTGCGGCATCGTTTTCCGTCCGCGGCGCCCCTCCGTTGCAAATGCTCAGTACCCGTGCAGCGCAGCTTGGCAGAGGCCAGAACAGGAAAAAAACGGAAACCGGCGCCGGCCCCGCCATGAACTTGTTTCAGGTGAGAGATGGCCATCGCCCACCATAGCCTGTTCAAGGCCGATTATAGTTGTTGGGCCTGACCAAATCGTCCACCTGCGATTTCACCTGCTCCGGACTGGGCACTTTCAAACTTGCCGGAGAAACCGCCTTGGCCGGCGCCTTGAAAGCTGCCGAGGCCGAGGCCACGGCGAGCGAGGGCTGGGCGGGTTTGGCGGTGGACTGATTTGCGCGCGCCAGTTCACTCGCAGCATAGTTGCCCAGGTTTTGCAGTTCGACTTTGCCATCGGGTAACGTGCGTACCGGGCTGGCCACAGGTTGCTGGGCCATGGCCGTGGTTACCGCACGTTCTGCCTCTTTTCGTTTTTCTTCCTGGGCTGCCACGGCAGCCATTTCCTGGGCCTGCTTCAAAACCGTGGTGACATCAATTTTGCCGGCGGACGCCTGGTTTTGCACCGCCCTTTCCACGTGAGGGGCAAAGCCGGGCAGGGCTCGACCCACCGCCCGCACCGCAACCAGAGCCTGATCAGCCGCCACGGTGGCTGCAGCCTGGGCCGCGGCAAAAGACAATCCCGGCATTTTTTGGGAAAATTCAAACAGAATATCGCCCGTTAATTGGGGCGCGGCAGCCACAGCGGCCTGCACGGCAGCCAGTGATTCGGCTGGCTGCAACTCGGCGGCGGTGGCCACGGCTTGCGGGGCCACCGCAGGCTCAGCTTTGGTCATCTCTGCCACCACATAGGGAAGCGCACAGGGGCGCTCCAAAGCCTGCACTGCTTCGAGTACTTGGCGGGCCACCACAGTACGGCTTTCTGCCGGCGCCTGGCGCACCAAACTTGCTGCCACTGCCGGTATTTCGGTCGCTGCCACACGGCTGATCTCAGCCAATGGAGTGCCCGATGGCAGATGATCGTTGCGTACGGGGAGAAGATTAAAGCCCACCACCGACAACACCGCGCCACCAACTCCCACCAAGAAGAGCTTAGGCCACTTGTTCATAAGAGTATGTGCTGCCACAATTTGAGCCTATACATAGCCTACAAGTGCTTGAAAGTCAATGGCTTTTTATTGATTTTTTTGTGCCATTTTGGGGGCATTTAAGGGCTATTTATTGCGACCCAACCCGCTAGAGCCTTGTTTTTCCCGAAAAACCCACCCCCTCCAGCAACTGAACACGGCAAACGCCGGAATCAATCAAGGGCTGTTAACGTTAACGCTGGGGCGCTGATGCCGGGTTTCCCCCAAGGCTCGGCCCGGTGCTTTGCAGGAGTCCGGGGGGCAAAGGTGGAAGCGGGGGCACTTTGCTGACCATTTCGCGAACCATTTGGCGCTGCTCGGGGCTTAAGCTCTGCCAGGTCAGGGCATTTCGCAAGAACTGCTCCCGCTCCACTGGCCCAAGGCTAAGAAAGCGGTTTAAGGCCGCTGTGTATTTCTCACGCTGCTCAGGTGGCAGGCGGGATAAGGCGGCTAACAATTTTTCCGGCGTATGCCGTTGCTCGGCCGGCAAAGTGCTCAGGACTTGGCGCTGCTCCGCCTCGGAAAGATGAAAGAATTGTTTGAAGCGCTGAAGCATGGCCTGTTGGTGTTGGGGCGTGGTTTGCCGCCAGATTTGCATGGCCGCCTCGATGGCTTGTCGGCGTTCGGCCGGCAGTTGATGAAGGAACAACCCCTCCGGCACGGGAGGCACGCTTTCCAATCGGACCAGGTAGGCCAGCAAGTCTTCGTTTTGCAGCAACTCGCGCCGGGTAGTTTCATCCAGACGGTCCCAAGTTCTAAGCCGTTCCATCACCAGTGGCCGATAACCCTCGGGTAACTGGGCCAGATAAAAGCCACGCCACTGTTCGGGCAGGTGCAGAAAAATCATCAGATAATGCCGCAAATCTGTGAGGGTCAGCCGCAGTTCCCGCTGGGTGGGAGGCATCCCTTCATACTCCGCGAGCTTTTGTTCGATTAAGCGCCGTTGTTCCGCCGAGCGATGGCTTAAGAAGGCTTCCCGCCCGGTGGCATTGGTGTTCAACAAATCGCGGAAGACTTGCATGGGAGGCGCCCCGAGCGGCGGCAAGGGGGGCTGCGTTCCCTCGGGAGCCATGGGGGGGCCCGCCGCCCAGACCACCGCGGTCAACGCCAGCATTAACCAGGCAACGCGCTTCATGGTTCAACGGGATTGCGACTGATCGAGCAACCGCAACAGTTCAGTGTCTGCGGCCACAGTGCCCATGCGCAAAATAACGTCAAAATTATCCCACACGTCCAAATCCAGGCGTTCAGCGGCCGAGGCGGGAGCCGAAACCAGCGTGGCCACGGCATGCACTGAGGCGGCCACTTGCGCCCGGCGAACGGTGTTTTGATGGTGCGCCATGCCCAGGTAAATGGCCAGAGCCGTCGCCGTCGCCGGCACGGCCAGCCGGGGCCAATACCGGGCCAGCCATTCGCGCCACATGAAGTGGGACGAGGCCGGTTTGGCTTCCACAGCCTCCAAAACTCGATGGGTAAAATTGCTGGAAACCATTGGCGCAGGCAGCTCAGCCAGCGCCCGGCTCAACTGCACTTCAAGGAGCAGTTCGGCACATTGCTCCGGAGTCCATCCGTGCTGCCGGGCAAGTGCCGCGATTTCGTCCCCGGTCAGTTGACCGCGGCGCGCCGCTTCCTGCCAACGTTCAAATTCAGCGTCGTTCATGGCTCCACGTCCCATGGGTTATTACACCGTCCGAGGCCAAAAGTTGTGCGGCCCACACAGGTGTTCTGCTAACGCCCGCGGGGTTCCCACGCCCCGGAGGCCAGATAGGCCTTCAGCCGCGCCTTTAGCACTTCCCGCCCCCGGAAAATCAACGATTTGACCGCCACTAAGGAACACCCCATCACCTGAGCGATTTCCTCGTAGGACATCTGTTGCTGCTGGTACAACAAAATGGCGGTGCGCTGATTTTCCGGCAAATCCCGCAGGGCCTCCGCCACTTTGGTCTCCAGTTCCGCGCGCAAGACTTGCTGGGACGGGGGGGGTGTTTGCTGATCTGGCAGGGGCCGAGGCGCCGCTTCTTCGTCCGGGGCGTGCACCTCTTCCAACGAAGCCGTTGGGTGTCGCGAACGACGGCGTAATTCATTCAGACAGGCGTTGCGCGCGATGCTGAAAAGCCAGGGCGCGAAGCGTGCCTGGGCGCGGAATCGGTGCGCGGCCTTGTACACCTGCACAAAAACCGTCTGGGCCAGGTCCTCTGCCTCGACGGGGTCCTGGATGGTCCTCGCAATATAGTTGACTAGCGGTTGTTTGTACTTTTCCACCAATTCGGCAAAGGCCTGCCGGTCGCCCTTGCGGACGCGCAGCATCAGCAGTGAATCGGGATCCGAATTGGCCGCCATGCCCGTCCAGACTAACCAAACCGAGGCCGGCCCGACAAGTTTTGCTCGTGGCCTGCCCGGCTTCGCCGAATTTGTCCGTCACGCTGCCGTGGGATGGAGGATGCGGACTTCGCGTTGAGGGAACGGTATGCTTACACCTCGGGCACGAAATCGGTCCACAATTTCTTGATAAATCCGGGCGTGGGCTACCGGCCAGGCTTTGACACTGGTCCAGGGCTTGATGGCAATGACAATCGAGGAATCAGCCAGGGTGTTCACGCCAATGATGGGCTGCGGCTCTTTAAGCACGACGGGGTCGGCGGCCAGCACCTCGCGGATGATGGTCAGGGCCTTGTCCAAATCCGTCGAGTAGGCCACGCCCACATTCATGTCCAACTGTCGCAGGGCGCCGAAATTGTGCAGAATTTCGCCCACGATTTTGCGGTTGGGCACACGGATGCGGGAAAGGTCGGGATGCGCCAGGGTGGTGGTGAACAACTCGATGGCAACCACTTCGCCCTCGACATCGTGGATGGCGATGTAGTCGCCAACGCGATAGGGTTTGGTGAAGATGATGGTCAGACCGGCCATGGCGTTGGAGAGCACGCCCTGCATGGCCAGCCCGATGCCTACGCCCACCACCCCCATACCGGCGATGAGCGGCATAATGTTGACTCCAAGATTCTGCACGGCAATCAACAGGGTGAAGCCAATGACCAGCAAACGCGCCACCCGCACCAGCAGCAGTTTAATAGGGGGCTCAATGTCAATTTTGGCCAGCCGCTCCTGCACAAACTTGCCGATGTACCGCGCGAGCACCACGCCGGCAATGAGGATTAGCAGCGCCCCCAACAGCTTGAATCCGTATTCAACGAAGAATTTAACCAGGGTTTCCTGCGCCGTAATGAGAGCGCTGGCCGTTTGATGAAGAGTGTTGTCAGGCATAAGATGGTTAATTTTGCGGGATTAAACGCATGGTTACGACACCAGCATTCCTTGGGACAGCCTCTTCGGCAATGACAAATTGCCCGCGGCAGGAGGGCAGTCATCTGGGAAGGGGGTAAAGGTGAGTAGCGGGGCCTGTCAAAAAGCCGCCTCTAAGCAACTTTATGCAGCAAGTGGCCGGTCTTCCAGCTTGCCACAGATACCGACAACTTTTAGTGTGGGCGCCCGTTATTAGGGACTTGGGCATGTCGCCGGTGGTTCAGAAATTCATCATTTCTGCGGGTGTCATCGTGTTGTCCACGGTGGCGGGTTATCTCATTCGCCGGCGCGGCTGGCTGGCCGAGACCGCCAGTGAACGCATCATGACCTGGGTGGCGGTTTTCGGATATTCCAGTGTGGGTTTTCTGACGGTCTGGGGTACCACCTTAAAGCCGGCGGACGCCATTTTGCCAGTGTGGGCGGTTTTGCACATGCTGATAATGACATTTCTCAGTCTCGGAATTGCGCGGTGGTTTACTGCAAACCGGGCGGAGCGGGGTCTGTTTGCGTTGATTGCCGGGGTGGGCAACAATGGCTTCACGGGTGGCGCGTTTGTGTTGTATCTGCTTTACGGGGAAGAAGCCATGGGGCTGTCCAATATCTATATTCTTCTTTTCATGGCCATGGCGGTATTGGTGCTCTATCCGCTGGCACGCCATCATGCGGAAGAATATCCGCAAGGCTCGCTGACGGAGTTGTTTCGCAAAAGCCTGTTTGACTGGCGTTCCCTTGGACTGCCGGTCGTGTTGCTGGCCATTGCGTTGTCTTCTTGGGGGGTGGAACGGCCTGCCTTCATCTCGCGCTGGCATGTTGTGGACGCCCTGGTGTACACCATCACGCCACTGGCATTTTTTGGCATCGGTTTGCGGCTGCGGTTGTCCCGCCTGGCGCCGTTGCGCCGGATGATTGTGGGAACGGCACTGGTGCGATTCGGGTTGGGGGCGCTCACAGCCATGGGGCTGGCGTGGGCCACCCACGCTTTGCCGTGGCCGTTGGAGGGATTGCGCTGGAAGGTTTACGTGGTCCAGGGATTCGTGCCGACGGCCATTACTTCAGTGGCCGTGGCCAACATGTTTCGCTTGAAACCAGAAGAAGCCTCTGCGTTATTTGTGGCCAACACCGTCCTCTACCTGGTTCTGGTGCTGCCCCTGGTCTTCTGGATTTTTAGCTGATCGTTCAGCGCCACTCGTGTTTGGGGTACTTGCGTTGCAGTTCCTGTTTGATGCGCGGGTAATGCTCCCGCCAAAAGCCGGCCAAATCCTGGGTTATTTGTACGGGGCGCATGTTGGGGGCGAGGATGTGTACGGTCAGTGTGACTTTGCCCAGGGCAATGCGCGGTGTTTTGTCCAAGCCAAAAAGTTCTTGAATACGGGCCGCGATGTAGGGGGGCTGGTTTTCGGCATATACGACTTTGGGACGTCGCCCGTTGCCCAGGTCCACCCGTTCGGGCGCGTGACGATTCAAAAGGTCCTGTTGCGCCGGCGAGAGCCAGGATTGCACCACAGGCTTTACTGGCCGGTCTTTGATGTCTTTATAGGTAAAAGCCCCGTGACAAACCTGTTCGATCAGGTGGAGTCGGTCTTGTTCCTCGAGCGGCGGTAGTCCCAGTTCGGGACAAACGCGGGCGAGAAAGTTGAGGCGGAGAATCCACTGTTCCACCTCGTGATCCCATTGTTTTAATGTCAGGCGCCCCGCGGCAACCTCGGCCGCCAGAAGCGGTGCCGCAGCCTCCGGCGGCGGAGGTTCCACTTTGCGGGTTGCAAGCGGTAAATCACGAAACATGACACAAGCTTCAGCATACACCCGCCGATCGGCAGGATCGTAGTAAAGTCGCTGCTTTTCTTGTATATCGCCGGGAAAAAGTTCCTGGAGCCATTCTGGTTTGATCGCCGTGGCCAGGGAAAGCAGCGTTTGTATGGTTTTGTCCGCCGCCTCCACCTCCCTGATTTCCGCCGCCACCAACAATGGGCTGTGATGCACCACGCTATCCCGGGCCAGAATGCCCTTGCGCCCATGCACCAGTTCACACCGCAGCGTGCCCATGTCCACCCGCCGGGCCACGCGGTCGGCAAAAGCTGCCAGCAAACATTTGCACAAGGCTTCGTCGGAAACCCTTTCCGCTTGCACGGGCAAACCCTCCCGTGCGGCGATGCGCAGAAACTGCTCCTGCAGCGGCCCCACCTGTCTGGCCGCCTGCGGGTTTACACCGACGCGATGACAGGCCTCGGGGCGAAAGTCGTTTCGCACGGCGTAGTTCCATGCCCGCATGAGCAGGAAAAAGTCGGACTCGGCCTTTTCACCCAGCAGATCGTCGCGATTCTGGCTGGAAACGCGGTCCAGCCGCCGGGCCAGCAAGTCCCGACCCTGGGTGAGTGCGGCCATTAAAGCAGCTTGGGGGACGCAGTGATAGTCCGCCGCCGCCAGGAGCAGCCGTGCGTATCGGGGATGGACAGGGAAGGCTAACATTTTGCGCCCCAGCGTTGTCAAACGGCCTGTCGTATCCAACGCGCCCAGGTCAGTGAGCAGTTCTACTGCATGTGCGAGCGCTTCAGCAGGAGGGGGCTCAAGCCATTTGAAGGACTGCAAATCCTCCACTCCGGCGGCTTTCAGGGTAAGCACCACCTCGGAAAGTTCCAGGCGCTTGACTTCCGGGGTTTCTTGGGCGGGTCGTTCCCAATGTTCCTGGGCACTCCACAAGCGCAGGCACCGGCCTGGGGCCGTGCGCCCGGCCCGGCCTGCGCGTTGTTCGGCAGAAGCCCGGCTGATTTTCTCGATGAAGAGCGTGTTAATTCCGCGATTCGGATCGTAGCGCGGTATACGCGCCAGTCCGCTGTCAATGACCAGGCGTACCCCGTCAATCGTCAGCGAGGTCTCCGCCACATTGGTGGCGACGACAATCTTGCGCTGCGCATAACGGGCTACAGCGGCGTCCTGCGCGTGGGGGGGTAATTCTCCGTGAAGCGGCAACAAAACCATGCCGCGCGCCTCCGGCAGTTGGCGCACAGTTTCCAAGGTTTGTTGAATCTCGAAGGCGCCCGGCATGAAAACCAGCACGTCCCCTTCCCCCCCCTGCCGCAAAGCTCTGGCCAGCGCTTCTGCCGCCAGATCCCATACGGCTTGCCCGCCCCCGCTTCTGGCAGGCAAATACTCGATATCTACGGGAAACATTCTTCCGGCCGAAGTCACCACGGCACAGGGCTGCAGGTAGTCGTACAACAAGCGTGTGTCCAACGTGGCCGACATGACCAGGAGTTTCAAGTCAGGCCGCAGTTGTTCCTGCAAGGTGAGTGCCCGGGCCAGAGTGATGTCGCCGTAGAGATGGCGTTCATGAAATTCATCAAAAAGAATGGCATTAATCCCTCTGAGTTCAGGGTCTTCCACCATCTGCCGCAAAAGGATGCCTTCCGTAACGTAACGAATGCGGGTGGCCGCCGAGGTGACATTTTCAAAACGAATGCTGTACCCCACCTCACGGCCCAGGGGGACCCCCATTTCAGCGGCCACTCGTGCCGCCAGCAATCGAGCCGCCAGCCGGCGGGGCTGCAAAACGACGGCTTGCCCATCGCCCAACAAGCCTTGTTGGAGCAACATTTGGGGAACCTGGGTGGATTTGCCGGAGCCGGTGGGGGCCTGCACAATCAGTCGGTGATGCTCCCGCAGGCGGCGGAGAATCTCCGCCTCGAGGTCGTAGATGGGCAAACGTTCAGCCATGCGCAGAAACACCGCTGCCAGCCGTGGTGATCCTTACATTCGCTCGATCAAGGTTTCTCATCCCAGTATCGCTCCGCCGCGCGATAGTAGGTATAAGCTGTCGGGTTGTCCCACCAGTTCAGGCGGATGGAAGCCGCAAACCAGACCTTGGATCGGCGATATTGACGGCGTTGAAAATAGTGCCATCCCATGTTGGCCAGGGTGTAATAATTATTCGGATCCAGCTCCACCGCTCGCAGAAAATAAGGTTCGGCTTTTTCATGTTCACCCAGCCAATCATGGCACATGCCCAAACGAATCAAGGCATAGGAATCCAGCGGGTTTAATTCTATGGTTCGCTGAAACCATTCCATCGCGATGCGCGCCTGCTTCACGTAGTCGCCCTCCTGCTTCCAGCTCTTGCGGCGATGATATTCGCCAATTTGGTGAGCCACCCAATGGCTCGATGGCTGGCTTTCCCAGGCGCGATGCAAGGCAGCCAGTTGTTCTGTGCCGGTTTCCGCCTGGTCTGCCCGCCGTTGCCAATAGGCATGCTCGGCACTGCGCCAGGCGCGAACACCGAGAAAACCTCCCGCCATGACGACGAACAGACTGAAAAGCACGAGTGTGGGCCGGCTTAAGGTGATCCAATAGCGTTCGGTGGCGAAGCGCAAATGTCCGCACATAAGCGCCAACAGGGCAAAAGCCGTGAGAGCAATGGCCGGCAGGTGAAAGTGAAAATCAGTAACACAGGCGAGCAATAATCCAATCCAGCCAATACCAGCTCCCATGAGAAAGGCTCGTTTGCCCCCCCGCAATTCTTCCTGGTGGGTGGAATGACTCAAGGCGCGCCACGCGCGCCAGCCCCCTCCCAGCCCAAAGGCCACGGCCAGAGTGAGAATGCCATAACCAACCGCCCCGTAGTCCACCAGCGTGTTAACATATTCGTTGAGGGCAAAATTGGGCCGGAGCTGGGTATGGTTCACCGGTTGACGGTATTTGGGATAGACCAGGTCAAAATGGGCCGGGCCATGGCCCCAGTAGGGGCTGTCCTGCCACAACTGGAATCCGGCTTCCCAGAGGCGCCATCTTGGGTCACGGTCATGACCACGAACAAACGCCGCAGCCACCCGCTTCTTAATTTTTTCCTGGGCCTGACCGTAAAACCAGATTCCGGCCACAAAAACAACGACCAAAATGATTAAAGCGGGAATGCGGTATTGGCGCAGGGCAAACAGCATGGCGGCCAGCAGCACCAGGGTGATGAAAGCCGCGACCCAGCCTCCTCGGGACAGGGTGACAGCGATGCCCCCCACCATGATTAGCGCGGCATATCCCGTGATGATGCGCGTGGGGTAGTTAAGTCTGCCCGCCAAAGTGAAGGTGATTGCCAGGGGCAGAAGCAGCGTCAGGTAGCCCGCGAGGTGATTCGGATAGGCAAAGGTGCCGCTCCCGCGCTGGGCATATTGGGCCGGTTTGAACAAGTGCCAAACCATGGTGTCGCCCGTGACGAATTGCACAATGGCATAAAGGGAGATGCCCACCGCCAGCAGACTCAGGCACAACGTGACCCAACGGCTCGCCTCCTGCCGGTAAAGATTGTTGAGAACCCAGAGGAAGAAGACGGCAAATACCCCCACCCGCAGGGCTTCTTCCCAAGCCTCAAATTGAACCGTGGCGTAATGAGCACGCACCAGCGTGTAACCAGTGAATAGCAATACCAGCCAACACACGGGAGGCCACAGGAGCCGGGGCACTGGGGAAAGCCATAGGCGCACCAGCCAGACCGCCAGGGCCAGCAGCACCA
The DNA here is from genome assembly GCA_026414565.1 of Verrucomicrobiia bacterium. Taxonomy (NCBI): domain Bacteria; kingdom Pseudomonadati; phylum Verrucomicrobiota; class Verrucomicrobiia; species Verrucomicrobiia bacterium. The sequence goes on along the minus strand of JAOAIT010000018.1, from coordinate 114,718 downwards.
GGCCGGTCACCACGGCAAATTCCGTGGCCCGCACCGCGCCAAAAGCCAGGGTGGAATAGACCAAAATGAGACACAGAAGCGCTAGACACACTTTTTCCAGCACTCCATCTATGCGTTGAGTGTCCACTTGCATCTTTTGGTCAAGCTAGCGCAAGCCTCCATCGGCGTCACGCGGATTATGCAGAATCCGGACCAGTTTTCGTTTTGCCGGTTAACCTGATGTGGTCTTATGCTGTGCCCATGCGCGTCATTGCCTTGCAATATGATATTGCTTGGGAAAACCAAGCAGCCAATTTTGACAAGGTACGGCAGTTGTTGCACCGGGCTAGCCCCTGCCCGGGGGCCTTGGTGGTTTTGCCCGAGATGTTTGCCACGGGCTTTTCCATGCGGGTCGAGCTGGTTGCCGAACCGGAGTCCGGCCCCACGGAGCAATTCCTTAGCGAGCTGGCTCGCACTTTGCAGTGTACCATTGTGGGGGGCAAGGTTTCGCCCGGCAAAGATGGCAAAGGCCGCAACGAGGCAGTCGTTTTCAACGACCGGGGCGGGCTAGTCGCGCGTTATGCCAAGCAACGCACCTTTAACCCCGGTGGCGAGGGGCAACATTACGAGTGCGGCGTGCATCATGCCGTGGTGGCCACAGGCGCATGGCGCTGGGTGCCCCTTGTTTGTTACGACCTGCGTTTCCCCGAGCTGTTTCGCCGCGCCGTTCGTGAAGACGTCCAGTTGTTTGTCGTCATTGCCAACTGGCCTTTGGAGCGGCTGGAGCACTGGCACATTCTTCTGCGCGCGCGGGCAATCGAAAACCAGGCTTTTGTTGTAGGTGTCAACCGCTGTGGCCAATCTCCCCAATTAGCCTATGGCGGCGGTTCTTTGGTGGTCGGCCCGCGCGGTGAGGTGTTGGCGCAGGCCGGTGATAGGGAAACGGTGCTGGACCTGCAACTCGACTTGGAAACCCTGCTTGCTTATCGCCGGAATTTCCCCGTTCTGGCTGACATGCAGGGGGGCCAGGCAGGCTAAAAGCTCAAATCGAGGGCGCCGGCGGCGCCTCGGCGGTCGAGTTTGCTGTGGTCGAGGTCCGCTCAAGGTGGGTATCCTCCCAGGAGCAGGGATCTTCAATGGGTTCCAGGTGTGTGAACACGGTGGCGGCGGGCAGACGTGCCCTTAAATCGGCCTCCAATTTTTCCAGCCAGTCATGCCCCTGCTGCACCGTCCAGGTTCCGGGCACCAAGACATGCATGGAAACAAACTGCCGGGCGCCGGATTGTCGCGTGCGCAAGGCATGGAATTGGAGGCCACGCTCGCGGTAAGGAGCCAGCACTTCTTGAATCAGTTTTTGATCTTCAGCGGGCAGGGCGGTGTCCATGAGGCCAAGGATGGAACGCCGTACAATCAACCAGCCTGTGCGCATGATGTTGATGGCCATGGCCATGGCGATCACTGGGTCTAACCATTGCCAGCCGCTCAGTCCCACTGCGCCCACCCCCACCAAGACGGCCACCGAGGTCCAAACGTCAGTCATCAGATGACTGGCATTGGCCTCGAGGGTAATGGAACGATGGGTGCGCCCAGCCCGGCCCAGGACGAGGGCCACGGCCAGGTTAATTCCCGAGGCCACCACGCTGATGACCAAGCCCAGGCCAAGGTCTTGCAAGGGCTGTGGAAATAGCAGGCGGTTGAGCGCCGCTGCCGCGATGCTGACCGCCGCCACCACAATCATCGTACCTTCAGCCCCGCTGGAAAAATACTCTGCTTTGCCATGACCGTAGGCATGGTCTTCATCGGGGGGGCGGGCGGCAATGGCCAGCACGATCAAGGCCATGATTGCACCCGCTAAATTAACCAGTGATTCCAGGGCATCAGATAGCAAACCGATGGAGCCAGTGATGAAAAAAGCGCTGGTCTTCAGTCCAATGGTTACTCCTGCTGCGCCAATGGACAACCAGGCATAACGAGTCAATCTGGCCTCGGTGAAGCTGTTTGCATCTCTCGGCTTTTGCGTAGTTGCAACCACTGTCGTGCTCGCGATGGCCCAGCATAACAGATGGGATGAGGTAGGCAACTCTGCATTCCGTATTTCTTACCATGAGTTCGGGAGGGCTCTCCTGGCAATTACAGATTTGCCAGCCGTTTGGCCGGGTGATAGGCTTTAAGCTCTTGTTGCGGCATGTCGTGTCTGGTCTAAGCAGGTCAAGACGAAGCGGATGCCGCACCGAATCTCTGTTATGAAAAAACCGGCAGTGGAAATCTACGACACCACCCTGCGGGACGGCACGCAGGGCGAAGGCATCAATTTGTCCGCGGCAGACAAGCTGAGGATCGCGGAGCGGTTGGACGCCTTCGGCATTCAGTATATTGAGGGGGGCTGGCCCGGCAGCAACCCCAAGGACATGGAGTTTTTTCAGCAGGCGGCCCGACGCAAATACAAAAATGCCAAAATCGCCGCCTTTAGCATGACCCGGCGCAAAGGGATGCCCGTAGAACGCGATGAGTTGATGATTCAACTGTTGGAAGCGGAAACCCCCGTGGTCACGATTGTGGGCAAAACCTGGCTGTTGCACGTAACGGAGGTGCTGCGTGCCACGCCGGACGAAAATCTGGCCATGATCGCCGACACCATTCGTTTCTTCAAGGACCATGGGAAAACGGTCTTTTATGATGCTGAGCACTCTTTTGACGGCTATAAAAACGAGCCGGAGTATGCGCTTGCGACTTGGCAGGCCGCCGAGAAAGCCGGTGCCGATTGTGTCATATTGTGCGATACCAACGGCGGCTGTCTGCCATCCGAAATCAAGCGCATTACTGAGATTGCCAAAGGCCGCCTTACGGTGCCAATTGGCATTCATACGCATAACGATTGTGGTTTTGGGGTGGCCAATGCAATTGCCGCTGTCGAAGCCGGAGCCACCCAGGTACAGGGCACCATCAATGGCTACGGTGAGCGTACGGGTAATTGTAATCTGACCAGCGTCATCCCCACCCTGCACTTCAAAATGGGAATGGTCTGCGTGCCTCCAGCTTCGCTGCCGAAGTTACGCGAGCTTTCGCTGTTTGTGGATGAAATCGCCAATGTGCGGCCGGATCCGCGTCAGCCTTGGGTGGGTGCCACAGCGTTTGCGCACAAAGGCGGTATGCACGTGCATGCTGTGGAGCGGGTGGCCCAGAGTTACGAGCACATTGCGCCGGAATCTGTGGGAAATACCCGCAAGGTGTTGGTCAGTGATTTGTCCGGCCGCTCGAATATCTATTGGAAAGCCCGGGAGCTGGGATTCAAGGTCACTCCCGACACTGCAGAACTAAAGGCCGTTCTGAATGAAATCAAAAGACTGGAGAGCGAGGGGTATGAATTTGAGGCCGCCGAGGCCTCGCTGGCTTTGCTCATCCGCAAGCATTTGCAGCAGACCTCCCTGCCCTTCCATGTGGAGGGCTACCACGTGTCAATTCGCGGCCAAAACGGTCAATCAACTTGTGAGGCTACGATCAAAGTACGGGTCAAGGACCGGATCGCCCATACCGTTGCCGAGGGAGACGGGCCGGTGAATGCCTTGGATGGCGCATTGCGTCAGGCCTTGGTGAAGTTTTTCCCGCACTTGGAGAAAGTCACCTTGGTGGATTACAAGGTGCGTATTATCAACACCGCCGCCGGCACTGCGGCCAAAACCCGCGTCTTAATCACTTCCTCCGATGGCCATAAAGAGTGGGGAACTGTGGGGGTCAGTGAAAACATCATCACCGCTTCGCTTCAAGCCTTGGTGGACAGCATGGAATACGCGCTGCAAAAAATTCAAAAATAATATTGACATATAGATGTTGCGATGTATATTAGGCGCATGAAAACAAAAAAGCATCGCAGTCATAAACAGTGCGCCACGGAACCTGCACAGTTGCAGGATGCCCTTCCTCAATCCACCCCGTGGATTGAGGAAAACACCGGTCCGATGATTCGCACTCAGATCTACCTGAGCGCGAGTGAGCACCGTTTCCTGCAGGCAGAAGCCGCGCGCCGGGGGGTTCCCATGGCAGCCGTCATTCGCTCGTTGATTGACGAAAGGATGAATCTGCCGGAAGAGGCATGGTCCAAAAACCCCTTGCTGGCGCCACCGGCCGACGCGAGTTTTGTGGGTCCTGAAGATGGCGTGATTAATCACGATCATTACATCTACGGCACGCCCAAGCGACACGTTAAAAGGGGTGGGCAATGGGTGCCAGCCCCTCCTTTGCCTGAGGACTACTACGAAAACGAAAAAAGCCGTAAAGCTTACGATCAAAGCCTGGGAGTAAAGAATGAATAATTGGGTTTTTTTGGACGCCTCCTTTTGGATTGCTTTAAGAGACATGCGCGAGCCTGCACACAGCCAGGCCGTCGCCATGACGCGGCAGCTTTTAAGCATGCGTCAGGGGTTTGTATTCACCAGTTTTATTCTGGCCGAGACTTACGCCTATTTTTCCCGCTCGCTCAAAATGCGCCTGCAGATCCTTGATGATGCAGAGAAAAACCCGGTAATGCGCTGGGAACCCGTACTGGCCGAGGACGAACAGGAAGCCCGCCGTCTTTTACGCAGGTATGCCGACAAAAGTTTTAGTTATTGCGACGCCGTGTCGTTTGCATTGATGCGCCGCCTGGGTTTGGAGCGTGCGGCCACTTTTGACAAACATTTTCGACAAATCGGCGGCTTTGGCATCATCGGCCCTCCGCAATCATATTTGGAAGAGGACTGAATTAACATCCAGCCTGCCGTAATCACTGCGGAGTGACGATAATCATCACAAGCACGTGGCCGATGCAAATAAGCTTTTTACTCAATTCCTATGTCTGAAATTCCTAAAGCCTACGAACCTCAAGCCGTTGAAGGCAAATGGTATCAGTACTGGATGTCCCAAGGCTGTTTTACAGCCAATCCGAATTCCTCCAAGCCAGCGTATTCCATCGTCATTCCGCCGCCCAATGTGACGGGAGTGCTGCACATGGGGCACGTCCTGAATAATACCATTCAAGATATCCTGAGCCGGCGCGCTCGCATGCAAGGCAAGGAAGTGCTTTGGCTGCCCGGCACTGACCACGCCGGCATTGCCACCCAGGCCGTGGTGGAGAAAAACCTGCGCAAACAGGGCATCATGAAGCACCGCGATGATCTGGGCCGCGAAAAATTCCTCGAATATGTCTGGGCGTGGAAGGAGAAGCACGGGGGCATCATCATTGAGCAGCTCAAAAAACTGGGGTGCTCGTGCGACTGGACGCGCGAGCGATTCACCATGGATTCCGAGTATTCCAAATGTGTTCAGAAGGTTTTTGTCGAGTTGTACCGCAAAGGTTTGATCTACCGCGGCAAGCGCATGGTGAACTGGGACCCGGCCGCGCGGACGGCCTTGTCTGACGAGGAGGTGGAATGGATCGAGGAAAAGGGACATCTCTGGCATATCAAATATCCCGTACTGGATGAGTCAGGTAACCCCAAAGCGGACGCCCATGTCGTGGTGGCCACCACCCGTCCCGAAACCATGTTGGGCGACGAAGCCGTGGCGGTCCATCCTGAGGATGAGCGCTACCGCCATTTGCATGGCAAAAGACTGCTTCTGCCGCTGCAAAACAAGTCCATCCCGGTCATCACCGATGAATTGGTGGATCCAAAATTCGGCACGGGGTGTGTTAAAGTCACACCCGCCCATGATCCGGCGGACTATGAAATGGCGGTACGCCACCACCTGCCTTTTACGGTGGTCATCGGCCCCGACGGCGTCATGACTGACGCAGCAGGCGACGATTTTGCCGGCATGGACCGCATGGAAGCCCGCCAGGCCGTTATCGAGGAACTCACAGGTTTGGGACTGTTGGTTAAAACAGAGGATTACGTCCACAATGTGGGCTATAGTCAACGCAGTCATGTGCCCATTGAACCTTACCTGAGCGAGCAGTGGTTCTTGAAATATCCCAGCGTGGAGCCTTCACTCAGGGTGGTGGAGGAAGGCCGACTGCAATTCCATCCCAGCCGCTGGGTTAAAACCTACACCCACTGGATGCGCAATCTAAAGGACTGGTGCATCAGCCGCCAGTTGTGGTGGGGGCATCGCGTGCCCGTGTGGTATCACAAGTCGAAACCTGAAATCTACTGTGACATCCAGCCCCCGCCTGATCCCGAAAACTGGAACCAGGACCCCGATGTGTTGGATACCTGGTTTAGTTCCTGGCTCTGGCCCTTTGCAACCATGGGCTGGCCGGATAATACCGACACGCTGAAAAAGTTTTATCCCACCACGGACCTCGTTACCGGCCCCGACATCATCTTTTTCTGGGTGGCGCGCATGATCATGGCCGGTTACGAATTCATGGGCGAAATGCCCTTCCGCAACGTCTATTTCACCGGCATCATCCGCGACAAGCTGGGCCGCAAGATGAGTAAAAGCCTGGGCAATTCCCCCGAGCCGTTGGAGTTGATTGCCAAATACGGCGCTGATGCCCTGCGCTTTGGCACCATGCGCGGTGCTCCACTCGGCCAGGATGTTCTTTTTGATGAAAAAGACGTGGAACTGGGCCGTAACTTTTGCAACAAGCTGTGGAACGCCTGTCGCTTCCGGCAAATGCAGGGAGGTGAATCTGAAGCAGAGATCAATCCCGCCCTGCTTTCCTCTGATGACATCTGGATTTTACTGCGCCTTGACGCAGCCATTCGCGAAGTCAGTACCGCTCTCGAAGAGTATCATTTCAATGAAGCCGCCAACGTCTTATATCGTTTCTTCTGGAACGAATACTGCGATTGGTACATCGAAGCCAGCAAAGCCGTGCTGCAAGGCGCAGACCAGGCGCGCAAGGCCAATACCCTGGCTGTCATTGACTTCGTTCTTTCCCATGCCCTCCGCCTGTTTCATCCGTTTCTGCCGTTCATCACCGAAGAACTGTGGCATGGCATGGGCTTTAATGCCGACATGCCTGACCGGCAGGGCGGCAAAACCATCATGTTTGCCCCGTGGCCCAAACCGTTGGATGAAGATTTTAAGGAGCATTACCGACTGCGTCCCGAGCTGGCCGCCTTTACGGAAAACAAATACGAACTGGTACGTCAGGGCCGCAACCTCAAGCGCGAAGCCAATATCGCCCCTGCAAAAAAAGTCCAGTTTGTCCTGAAACCCGAAACTGAAATCCCCGCGGAAGAGGCGGTGGTCATTAAGCTGCTATTGAACGCCCAGGAATTTCTCGTCCAACCCGCATATCAACCTCCCAAAGGCACCCCTTCGGCGCGCACTCCGCTGGGCGACCTGTATCTGCTTTTGGCCGGCGCGGTGGATGTCGAAGCGGAAAAAGCCCGCCTCCAAAAAGAGTTGGATAAAATCCAACGGGAAATTGATAAGATCTTGGAGAAGCTCCACAATCCTCAATTCACCCAGAAAGTGCCGCCTCATATCCTGGCGGAGCAGCAACGTCGTCTGGCCGAATGGGAAGCTAAAAAGCAAAAAGCCGCGGATGCGATTCAGGCCTTGACCACCTAGTCCAAGCAGTTCGGCCTATTGAATCTGCATATTCTCACCGGCTTTGCCGCTTTTATCCTCCGTCGGCCGGAACCCGCAATGGAGTGAGTCTCGAGCTGCCTGTGCGTGGTCCTGAGAAGGGAGATGGGCTTGTTGCCGCCGTATAAGTCTGCCGCGCCCTGTTGTCCCGTTGAACATCCCCCTGGCTGGCCAAACGCCGGTGGCAGATCGCAAATTAACGGCTCGATCTTCAGGCCTCTTTGAATAGCTGCCCGCTACGTGGTGTCTATTGAATAGAGACCGTCCATGCTTGCCCTTCCCCTCAGGGAGCGGCATTTTATGGCACTAATCAACTTGCATAAACACACATGAGCACGTCCCTGATGGCCGATGCAGACCAACGCATAACCGTCGAAGCCATTGAACGTTTAACGGCCCGGCGCAAGGCTTTAATGGACGAATTGGGCAAGGTGATTGTCGGCCAGCGGGAGGTAATTGACAACGTCCTCCTAACAATTTTCTGCGGCGGCCATTCTCTCGTCATGGGTGTGCCCGGCCTCGCCAAAACATTGCTGGTGCGCTCCTTGGGGCGTGTTCTGGATATGTCCTTCAGCCGCATCCAATTCACTCCGGATCTCATGCCGGCCGATATCACCGGCACCGACATCATTCAGGACGACCCTGAAACCGGCCGCCGCAAAGTCGAATTCCTCAAAGGCCCCATCTTTGCCAACCTCATTCTGGCCGATGAAATCAATCGCACCCCTCCCAAAACTCAGGCCGCCATGCTTCAGGTGATGCAGGAACGGGAAGTTACTGTGGGCAACACCACCTATCCCCTGCCCCAACCCTTTCACGTTTTCGCCACCCAAAACCCCATCGAAATGGAGGGCACGTACGTTCTACCCGAAGCCCAGGCCGATCGTTTCATGTTTAATATTATCACCCGCTACCCTTCCAACGAGGAAGAGGAACAAGTGGTGTTGAACACCACGGGCACAGCCATCCCCGATCTCAAGCCAGTGCTCAATGCGGCGGAAGTCCTGGAGATTCAAAAACTAATCCGGGCCGTCCCCGCCTCCACGGAGGTGGTGCGATACGCCGTCCGTCTGGTCTCCCGCACCCGCCCCGATGACCCTGCCGCCCCTAAATACATCAAAGAATTCGTCCGTTGGGGCGCCAGTCCCCGCGCATCCCAGTACCTCATCCTGGGGGCCAAAGCCCGGGCGGCGGTCTCTGGCAAACTTTGCGCTGATTATGAAGGCGTCCGCTCCGTCGCCCGTCAGGTGCTCAGTCATCGCATCTTGATCAATTTTAATGCCCGAGCCCAGAAAGTTTCTGTCCCTGAATTGATTGAAAAACTGCTCGCCGACGTAAAACCATAATTTGCCGCCTGCGATTATGCCGTCCACCTTCGCCCTCAACCCAAACGCCCTGGCTGCCATTGACGATTTGTCACTGCTGGCCCGCACTGTGGTGGAGGGCTTTCTGGAAGGGTTGCATCGCAGCCCCTTTTTGGGTTACAGCACAGAGTTCTCCGCCTACCGCCCCTACGCCACCGGGGACGACCCCAGCTACATCGACTGGAAACTCTGGGCCCGCTGCGACAAATATTACGTTAAACAATTCGAGGACGATACCAACCTCACCTGTCAGATCTTTCTCGATACCAGCGCCTCCATGGACTTTGGCCAGGGCGATGCCAACAAATTTCTCTATGGCCGCATGCTGGCAGCCGTCCTGGCCTACCTGATGACTCATCAGCACGACGCCCCCGGTCTGGCCCTCTTCTCGGCTCAAGCCAGCCAGGCCGTGCCACCCAAGGCCGCGCGCTTTCATGCGGAAGAAATCTTTCAGGTCCTGGCCCAATTGCAGGCAGGCGGCCCCACCCTGATCGGCCCGGATCTTCTGGGAATTGTGCAAAGCCTTCGCCGTCGCGGAGTGGCCGTAATCATTTCCGACTTCTTTGCCGCTGGCCACACTGCCTTCGAGCTGCTGCGCCAACTCCATGCCCAGCAGCAGGAAACCATCGTCATGCACCTCCTCTCTCCTGAGGAGCTGGATTTTCCCTATCGCGGCGCCCTTTTGCTGCAGGACAGCGAAACCGCGGAAGAAAAACCCGTCCACGCAGAGGCTTTCCGCCAGAAATACCTTGAGCGCTTGCATCGCTACTGCGACGAATTGCGCGGTGAATGCATTAAACTCGAAGCCGATTATCACCTCTTTCGCACGGATCAGCCGCTGGATTTCGCCCTGATGGCCTACCTCGAAAAACGCAACGCCCTGTAGTTCACCGTTATGCTCTGGCCGTCATTCCTCAATGCTGCCCTGCTGGGTGGACTCGTGGCCGTGGGCATCCCCATTCTCATCCACCTCATGTTCAAGACGCGGCAGCGCCGGATGAAGTTCAGCACGCTGCGTTTCTTTGACTTTCTCGATGAGGAAGCCGTACGCAGCCGCAAACTGCGCCACTGGCTCCTGCTCCTGCTGCGCCTCCTGATCGTCATCCTTTTGGTGCTGGCTTTTGCGCGCCCATTCCTGCCTCAACAAAGCGCCGCTGCTGCCGGCGCTCGCCCGCAGTTGGCTGTGTTATTGCTGGACCGATCCCTCAGCCTGACAGCCCGTGATCCTGAAGGCAGCCGCTGGGACCGCGCCCGTGCCGCAGCCCGAAAAATCCTTTACCAACTGCCCCGCGAGGCCCGCGTTGGCCTGCTCGTCTTTGGCGGCCATGCCGAATGGCTTGCCACCCCCGGCCCTGCGGCTGATACCCTGAAGGCCCTCGATGCTGCCCAACCTGTCATGGCTGGAGGGGAAATGGGAGACGCCCTCGATCTGGCTGCCCGTTTTTTCGCCCAGGAAGGCTCGCGGTCCACCAACAGCTTGTACATCATCAGTGACCTCCAGCGTACCTCCTGCAAACGGGTGCCGCACACGTCTTTGCCCGCCGATGTGCGCGTGCACTGGCTGCCCGTCAGCGATCCCCTAACCCCCAACTTGGCCGTCACCGAAGTCAACCTTGCTGGGGGCAGCGGGCAAACCTCGACAGTTTTGATTACCAACTTTGACACAGAAGACGCCGGCCCCGTCACCGCCCAACTCCTGGTGGATGGCAAATTAACCGCCTCTCGCACCCTTCTGCTGCCCGGGGGCACTCACAGCAACCTGGACTTCACCCTACCGCGCCTCACCGCCGGCTGGCATAGCGTTGCTGTTCATCTCGAAACCGCCGATCCCTTGCCGGCCGACAACACACGTTTCCAGGCCGTTTTTATTCCGCCCCTTATCCCTGTCCTCCTGCTCGAGCCACGGGCAGGCGTTAAAATATATCAGGAAGAGACCTTCTACCTCCGCACCGCTCTCGATCCCCATTTTGGCCAGACGAACAGCGGGTTGAGTGGTTTCGCTGTGGATACCACGCCGCCGGACGCCTTCATCCACCGGCTGGCCACTGGCACCCCCCACGGACCTTATGCCCTGGTAATGGCACCGGGACTTAAACGCTGGCCACCTGGAGCGGCCGATGCCTTGCTTTCTTTCGTTGAGAAAGGGGGCGGCCTCCTGCTTTTCGCTGGGGAGGGCATCAGTGTCAATCATTACACGACAGAGCTGGGCGCCTTGCTTCCCGGGCAGTGGGGGCTTCCTGAATCGGCCACCGATTTGGATTGGCGCATTTGGGAATGGGAAAAAAGTTCTCCTCTCTTTGCCCCCTTCCGCCAACCCAACAGCGGCAGCCCCTCAGTGGCTCGCTTTAACAAACGCCTGGCTCTTCAGGCGCGTGATGGTGACCAGGTGCTCGCGCGTTTTCAGGACGGCCAGCCGGCCATGCTCCTGCGCCGGCTCGGTCAAGGTATGATCCTCTTCTTTAATGCCACCGCGGACACCCAATGGCATGACTGGCCCCGCCACAAAACCTTTGTGCCCTGGCTGCACAGTACCGCCCGCTTTCTGGCTGGCCGCAGCGTGGACCTCGAAGGCAGCCGTCCCCCTGCCTGCCTCGCGGGAACAGAAGCCAGCCTCACGTTGAAGAGGGAAGATCTCCGAGCCTCCCTTAAATGGGTGCAGCCGGACGGTCGCCCACTGGAGGTGCAAGCAGATGACCAGGGTGCCGTTCACCAACTTGCCATGCCCCTGCCCGGTATTTATTCCCTGCGCGATGCCCAGGGCCGCGAACTCTATCGAATGGCTGCCAATGTCCCCGCTGAAGAATCGGATCTCACCGCCTTCACGCCGCAGGAAATGCAGCATCGGCTGGTCCGCGCTGAAACGCCCGCTCCACACTCTCCTGCTGCCTTGTTATTTGGAAGTGACACGGGCCCCCGCGAGTGGTGGCGGTTCCTGCTGCTGGCGGGGTTGCTTTTCATGCTCGCCGAGACGATAGTTGGCAACCGCACCGTACCATGAATCCCGTTGAACAAATTGCCGCCGCCCGGCTGGCTGCCGCTGCCCGTCAAAAAGACCGCAACCGACGGCTGGCGTGGCTGACCCTGCAACTGGCCTTGTTGCTCCTCCTGTTTATTGTTGCCGCCATTGCCGATTACCACCTGGCCCTGCCGCCAGGCCTGCGGTTGTTGGTGCTGGTGGGATTAGGTGCCCTCACCGCCACCGGCCTAATCAGAGTGCTCCGGCTCTTTCAACATCCGGCCTCATTCAAGGAGGCGGCCTTGGATGCCGAAGCTCAGGACCCTGCGCTTGGCTGCACTGTGTCAACAGCCGCTGAGTACGTCTCCGGCCAGCGCCGTCCCACCCAGGCTTACGAGCCGGAATTGGTGGCTGCGCTGGAAGCTGAAGCTGCACGCACCTTGCGGCGTGTACATGTCCCCTACCAACGTCAACTCCGCTGGCCCCTGGCCCTTCTGGCTGTCGCCCTGCTCTCCCTGGCAGGTTTCATCTTTCTTTCCACCCGGCCGGATACCGCACTGAAGCGCCTCGCCACCCCTTGGACCCCCGAAACCTATACCCGGGTCAGCGTCTTGCCCGGCAATATCGAAATCCCCATGGGACGTGATCTGGAAATTACTTGCGAATTCACCGGCCGCCAGCCCAAACGCCCTCTGCTGCACTGGCGGGAGCTCGGCCAGGACGTCTGGCAGCAAAAAGTGCTGACCACCAACGAAAAGGGCAACCTTTCCTTTACGCTGCGTAACGTGCGCAACCCACTTTTCTATCATGTCACGGGAGGAGATGCCCGCTCCCCGGATTACCAAGTCCTGCCTTATATCCCCCCGGAAGTACAGGAGTTTCAAATTAACGTGGCCATGCCTTCTTATACCGGCCTTCCTCCCTTCCAGCAGTCTCTCCCCAATCTTAACGTATTGCGGGCTTCCACCATCACCTTACAGATTAAACCCAACGTCCCGCTGGCGAGCGCTCGCCTAATCTTTGATCACCATCAAGCGCCCATCCCCCTTGTGCCCGAGGGTGATGTAACATGGAAAACTGCTTTCACCGTTACCACCAACGCCAGGTATTGGATTGAACTAACCGATCGCCGCCAACACCTCGGCTCCAACGCTGTCCCGCACCGCATCCATGCCCTGCCGGACGAGCCACCGCTGGTGGAAATCACTGCTCCCGCCAGGGACCTCAGCCTTGCCGCCGATGCCATCCTTCCCATTACCGTGTCCGCTTCCGATGATTTTGGCCTCCGCGAAATCCGCCTTAAGTATCACAAGCTGGGACAGCCTGAACAAACTCGCGTCCTCCAGGGCAAATCCACAGGCAAAGGTGAAATCCAGGCCAGCACCTCGCTTTCGATTGCTGAACTGGGGCTGCGCGAGTACGAAGTGGCAGCTTATTACGCTGAAGCCGAGGACAACAACACGCTCGACGGGCCTGGCCTCGGCAAATCCAAGGTCTATTTTATTGAGGTAACCCGGCCATCCCTCCGTCCAAATGCCACCCCGACAGACTCAGGTCTTGCTTCGCAACCGCAACCCCCGCCACCGCCCAAATTAAATCTGCTTACCGTGCAAAAGCAGCTTATTGCCGACACCCGCGCCCTTCCCCAGCAACCCCGTCCCGAAGCCGCCCGGGAGCTTTCTCAACGGCAGCAAGCTGCCGCTGATTTTGCGGAGGCCTATCGTGACGCTTTGAATGCCGTGGACGCCCCCCAAGCAACCCGCCAGCAAATGGATGCAGCCGTCAATGAAATGCGTCAGGCCGCCAACGCTCTGGAAAAGCAAAAACCATCCGAGGCACTACCCCATGAAGAGCGCGCTCTCGCCAATATGTACCAGGCTCTTAAGCACATGCCAGAGCTTCAAGACCTGCCCCTCCAACCTCAACAAGCAGGCCAGCCCCAAAATCAGGCCGTGCGTCTGGCCTTGGAAGCCATCCGTCAGCGGCAGGAGCAGCAGGCCCAGGCCACGGGTCAGGAGATGGCTGAATTGGCGCAGCAGGTCCACCAATTAAGCCAGGCACAAGCTGCGCTGACGGAAGCCATGCAAAACCTCTTGGAAAATATGGCCGCTCAAAACCAGTCCGCTGAAAGCCAACAAACCCAGCAAGGCCAGCAGGGGCAACAGGGCCAGCAGGGGCAACAGGGCCAGCAGGGACAACAGGGCCAGCAGGGACAACAGGGCCAGCAGGGACAACAGGGCCAGCAGGGACAACAGGGCCAGCAGGGACAACAGGGCCAGCAGGGACAACAGGGGCAGCAAGCCCAACAAGCAGGCAAAGGGCGCAATACTGGCCAGCAAGGGCGGCCAGGTCAGGGTAATGGCCAACAAGCGGATGCCTCCCAGCAATTGCCGCAACTGGCACAACAGCAAGAACAATTGGGACAACAGGCTGATGCCGTTGCGCAAAAGCTCGCCACACTGGCCGGCAAGGACGGACGGGTGGGACACAATGTTGCCACTCTGATGAATCAAGCTGCAAACCAAATGAAAAACGCGGCTCAGAGCCTGAAGGGCGGCCAGCCCGGACAAGGTTTAACCCAGGCGCGCGAGGGTGGTTACGGCTTGAACACGGTGGCATCCAAGCTGGAAAAATTGGTGGGGGACGATCTCCGTCTAACCGATACTTCTGCCGAGGATTATCCCAAGGAATATCAGCACGTCATCCAGGAGTACCTGAAACGTCTGTCTCACCAGGAATAAGCAGTGATTGAGTTTGGTTATACACCCCCCTGGTGGGGGCTGGCGGCGGGCGGCGGATTGGTGCTGCTGCTGGTGTGGTGGAGCTACCAGACATCGGTAGGGCGTCCGGGCCGCTGGACGCGTTTCACCCTCGTATTGCTGCGCCTAACAGCATTGGGGCTGGCCTTCCTGTGTTGGCTGAATCCTCAATGGGTGGATCGGGTGGAACAGCAGCCCCCATTGCGGGTGGCAGTTCTCCTCGACACGTCTCGCAGCATGTCTCTGCACGACGCCGATCCGGATGGTCGGCTGGCTGAAGCCCAGGAGTGGCTCGGCCAACATCTGCTCCCGCTGGCCCCGCGCCACGTGCAAATCCTGCCATACGCTTTTGATGCCTCCCTCCGCCCTTTAACGAACACCGCCTCGTTTCAGGCCCAAGTATTTTCGGGTCTTGCCGCCACCGGATCGGCCACTGCCATTTCCGTCGCCCTGGAAACGCTCTGGAATACCACCGCCTCCGCGCCTCCCGCCGCCGTCATCCTGTGCACCGACGGCGGCGAAACAGAGAAGGGAGATTTTCTCTCCCTCTCCCGCTGGTTTCGGCGCAAGGGCATCCCCATCCACACCATTTGTGTGGGCACCACCAATGAAATGCGGGACATTGTGGTGGAAAACGTGCAGGTGCGCCGTCCGGTCGGCTCCAATGCGCCCGCCCGCATCGTGGCCACCCTTTCCTCTCCCGGCTTTGCCGGCTTTTCACGCCGGGTCCAGATTCGTCAGCTCCAGCGGGTTCTCGCCGAACAAACCGTATTGTTGAGCGGCGGGCGTCAGCATGTCGAATTTGAGTTTCGGCCTCCTTCGCGCCAGTACGAAATCTATAATGTGTTTGTCCCTCCCGAGCCCGGCGAATGGCTGCCCTCCAACAATCGCCGCGCCTTTGGATTGGAAGCCACCGATGCCACCCTGCGCGTCCTTTACATGGAGGGCACTCCCATGCAGGACAATGCCCCTCAACCCGAATGGCGCTACCTCAAAACCGCCCTGGAAAGTGACCCGCACATCAAGGTCAAAGTTCTTTATCGCACTCGATTTCGTGGATTTCAGGGGGGGTTCATCCCGGAAGCCGACATCCAACCCGGTGATGAGATCTATCCCGTGGAGCATCTGACCAAAGGTTATCCCCGCACCTTGGAAGAACTGCAGCTTTTTGATGTGGTCATTCATAGTGACATCCCCAAGGATATGTTCTCCCAGGAACAATTGGATTATACCGTCAAGTGGGTGGAGGAACACGGCGGCGGTTTTGTTATGATAGGCGGTAAATCTGCCTTCGGCACCGGCGGATACCATCGCACCCCTCTGGATCGCCTGATTCCCGTAGCCATGGAATCCAGCAATGACACCCTGAATCAACCCTTTCGCATGGCCCTGCCCCAGCCAGCTTGGAATCATCCCCTGATTGCCCTCGGAGCCACCCGCGAAGAAACCACCGCCATGTGGACCACCCGCCTGCCCCTGCTCTATGGTCTCAACCGCGTCAATCGCGCCAAACCCGGCGCCACGGTCCTGGCCGTGCACCCCACCGAGCGCAACGCGGACGGCCCCCTGGTGGTGCTGGCCGTTCAGGAAATCGGCAAAGGCCGCACCATGGCCTTCACCTCCGACATCACCCGCTCCTGGGGTAAAGACTTTGAAACCCTCTGGGGCGAATTGCTCAATCCCCAGGGATTCTGGACAGAATACAACTGCGATCAGCGTTATTATCGCCGTTTCTGGATCAACGCCGTCCGCTGGCTCGCCGCCAACCGCCTCGGCCGCACCAACAACCCCGTGGTGGTGGAATTGCCTCCGGCGCCTCTCCACCCTGGCGCCACTCTAGAACCCCTTGTCCACGTGCGCGACGCCACCGGACGCCCTGCCGCCGCCGCCGAAGTCCGGTTGGCGCTCTCCGCCCCCGGCACCGTGGAGCGACTGGCTCAGGCAGAATATGATCCCGCCTTGCAGGCTTTCCGCGCCCGCCTTCCCATGCCTGTGGCCGGGGATTTCACGCTGCGCGCTGAGGCTTCCTTGCGCGGCATCAAACTGGGTGAAGACAAACAACTCGTTGTGGTCGAAGAACTGGACAAAGAAATGCTCGATGTCCGGGCCCGTCCTGAATCACTGGCCACCCTGGCGCGACTCACACATGGCCGCGCCCTGGACACCCAAACCACTCAATACAAAGACCTGCGGCCGCTGTTTGGCTCGGCTCCTCCCCCCACGGTGGAATTAAGGCGCAAACCCATGTGGGATAACGCCTGGCTGCTGGCGGCCATCATCGGCCTGCTTACCGCCGAATGGATTTTACGACGCCTTCGCGGCCTGGCATGATGCTGGTTTTCGTCCCTGCCGCCAGCGCTGCCATCTCCAAAACCACAAACCGAAAAATACCGCCCCGCAGAGATTTACCCCCAGCGTGTAGCCCAGCTTGTAAGGACGACCGTCATTGTTTGGGGCATAAATCACGGTGTCCTTGCCCAACACCAGCATGGGCCAGGTGGCCGGCATGCAGGCTCCATGCAGCATGCCTAAAACCATGCCTGCCGGCTTTTTCGTTTCGGCTGCTGTGCGGGCAGAATAATCCAGCAGGTGGGTTATGAGCCAGCTTCCCAGGGCCAGCAGGGCCAGCGTCCGCAACCAGCGCCAACCCCCGGCCAAAACGCTATTCGGCCTGCCGTGTGCTTTCTCATCTCCTGCAGGTGGATTGTTCACGGCCTTCTTCTATCGCCACCTCCACGCTTTTAGCCACAAAAAAACCTGGACATGCCTACAGACTTGGGGCGCCCAAACCACTCCGTGTCTTTCTCATCCTGGACGGTGGGACCCTGATAAAAATGCCCTTGCACTGCTGCCTCGCAAACTTCGTCCCTCCCTGAAAACTCCTTGCCTGCCGCGCATTTTCGTGGTTTTCTGAATGCCCGAGAATCACGCAACGTCATTTGGGCAGAAGGGAACGCCGCGCCCTTGGGGGAACGGTGTATAAGTGTGCAGAAAGTTGCCGGCGAGGCATCATCTATGCAAGCGAGAGCCATGAGGAATCAACCCACCCTGGCGGTGGCTGTTCTGGTGTCAGCCGCCCTCCTGCTGGCATCCTGCCAGAGTGACAAACCCAAAACCACCACCTCCAAACCCTCAAGTTTTCCCAAAAAAGAAGGCAAATACAGCACCTTCTACGATGAGGAAATTCGCGAAATCTTCGAGCTTGCCGAACGCAACCGATGGGACGAGGCAGAACGGAAAGCGGCCGTTTTGCGCCAACGGGCCCCGGAAGATGAAACCGTGAAGCGGGTGCAGGACTGGGTGGCCAAGAATCGCATGCAGCAACGTGACTCCGCGGTGGAAAACAAAATCCGCGAAATTGACGCCAAAAATAGCGCCCTCAATCCCACTCTCCCCGACCTGCTGACGGAAAACAAAGACCGCGGGCTGCCCGCCCGCCGCGATGTGCGCGATGCCGTGCAACAAATTGAAGCGACACCTTACATCCCGGAAAATTACGGCAAAACGCAACGGCAGCGCTCCCAGTTGTTTGACCTGGAATCCCCCGAAGGCCGCATGGCCAAAATCCTCGATAAAGAAGTCTCCGTGCACCTCGACAATGTCACCCTCGAGGCCATCATCTTCAACCTGGGCCAGGCTGAGGGCATCAACTTTGTGGCGGACAAAAATCTGCCCGCCTTCAAGCAAACCCTCAGCGTCAACATGGAAAAAGTTAAACTGGGGGAGTTCCTCCGTTATGTGTCCCGCAATCTCGACGTCCAGTTTCAGGTGGGCAATGACCTCATCTGGATTATTGACGCCCGGGACCCCAAACGCGTCGTCGAAGAAACCCGCATCTACCGCTTGCGCCACGGCTTTGTCATCCCCGCTCAATTCGGCCCCGAACAAGTCAACCGCGTTACCACCACCACCCCCCAGCTTACCACCGTCACGGAAAACGTCCGCCTGACGAAATTTGTCAATGACGGCGCTCCTGAAACCCCGGTCATCGAAAACGTCATCAAGCAGTTCTTCACCGGCAGCAAATATTTCATAGATTACGAGCGCAATGTCATCGTCGCCCGCGGCACCCGCGACCAATTGGAAGTCCTCGATCGCATCATCGAAGAATTCGACCGCCCCCTCCAGCAGGTGCTCATTGAAGCGCGTTTCATTACCATCAGTGAGGCCGCCTTCCTGCAACTGGGGGCCGCCTGGGAAACCGCCCGCGATGGACGCCCCGTGCCCTCTCCTCAGGACTTTACCGGCCTGGGCACTTTCTCCGGCCTCAAGAATGATTTGAGCACTGGTATTCAAAAGAGTTGGACCAATATCTTTCCCAAAGTCTTGGGCCGCTCGGAACTGTCCGTCACCCTCACCGCCCTGCAACAATCCGGCGAGGGCCAAACCTTGAGCGCGCCGCGCCTGACGCTGGTCAACAACCTGCCTGCCATGATTAGCGATGGTAAAATCCAATACTATTACGAAGAATATACCGTGAAGCAGACCGTCGGCGCCTACAACACCGCCTCAAGCCTCGTCCCTCAGGGGAAACCCACCAAAATCACCTCTGGCGTATCGCTGCACGTTGTTGCCAGCATCGGCGGCGATGGCCGCACCATCCTGTTGGCCCTAAATCCCGAGGTCAATCAGGACGTCAAGATGGTCACCTTCGCTGAAGTCAAAGACTTCGGCCCCGATGGTAAGGTGTCCGGCTCCTTTGAAATCCGCCTGCCTGAATCCCGCACCCAATCCCTGGCCACGCGGGTGCTCGTGCAATCCGGCCAGACCGTGGTCATGGGAGGGGTGCTCGAACGGGAGCAGCGCACCTTCGTCGAGTCCACCCCCATCCTCGGCAGCATCCCCATCATCGGAGCCGCTTTCCGCAAGCGCACCGAGCTGAACAAACCGCGTTATCTCCTGATATTTGTAACCGCCACCCTCCTCTCTGAGACAGGCGAGCTGTTGATTGCTGAAACTGAAGCCACCCCGCCACGCTCCCTGCCGCGGGTGCAAACCTTGAGCTACCCCCACCCCAAAGTCACCCCCACCAATGCGCCACCGCCGGCTGCCGCCCCGGCTCCTGCGCCTGCCCCCGCTGCCCCGGCCGCCGCCCCGGCACCCAACCCCACCGCTGCCACGCCCGCGGCCACGCCTCCACCGCTTCCGCCAAAACCATAGAACGCTGAACCGTGGCACGCGCGCTGCAATTTCCATTCTTATGGGGCATACCCCTCCTGCCGGCCAGCCGGGTCATTGGGATTGACCCCGGCAACCGGTGTATCAAGCTCGTTCTGGCCGAACGCTGCTTCAATCGCCTGCGCATTCTCCAAAACGTGCAGCTCGAATGTCCCGGCTGGCTGGGCGATGCGCAACCCAGCGAGACTGCGGAGCGCCTGGCTGCCGCCCTGGAGGAGTTGGGTCCCTACCCCATCGCCCTGGCTTTGCCTCAGCATCGCACCCTCTCGCAGGTGGTGGACCTTCCCCCCGTCGAGCGCTCCATTGTCGCCCGCCTCATTCAGAACGAAGTCTATAAACTCAGCGGTTTGGGGCAGTCCCGCGTCGCTTATGACCATGCCCCCTTGCAACCCTTTGGCCGCCATCAACACGCCTACTGGGTTTCCCTTTGTCAGGAGAGCGAAGTGCTGGCTCTGGCTGAGCGCTTGGGACTTAACCCGGAAAACATCTGCGGTGCCACCTCCGCCGGCAACGCCCTGATTAATTCCTACCTCGCACAATTCCCCGAGACTACCGCCACCGTCCTGGTCAACGCCGGCCTGCGCAGCACCACTGTCGCCATCCTCCTCGAAGGCCAGGGCGTGCACCTGGCCAGCTTCCCCCTGGGGGGCGAATTGTTTATCGAAACAGTCGCCAACGCCTTGAATCTCAGCTTGGAGCAGGCCGAGCAAAAAGCCCTGCACTCCAATTTGCTCCATGGCCCCGATGCCGTCCCCGCTCTCCGCAAAAGCGTGGATAACTGGTTGGGCGAGCTCATGCGTGTCTTCCACGAATGGCATGCCGAGCAGGGCGTCCTGGCGCCGCCGGCGGAAGCCTTCCAATTCGTCTTGACCGGATGCATGGCCGAGGCTCCCTGGTTTGCCGCCCACCTCAATCGAACCACCGGCCGCCCGGTATTTGGCCCGTGGCCGGAGCGCGAAGCCGGCGTCAACCCCATCCAGGAAGGACGTTTTGCCATCGCCCGCGGCGTGGCCGCTCAAGCTCTCGGCAAGGCCCGGCAAAGCGCCGCCCTGCTGCCCATGGAGGCACGGCAGCACTGGCAGAAACAACGTGAGGCCCAGCTCTTCCAGACCTTCACCTTCCTCCTGCTCCTCCTCGCCGGCCTGGTGCTTGGCATGGGGTCCTGGCAAAAAAGCCGTGAAGAAGCACGCCTCATGACCGCGCTCGAGACCGCTCAAAACGCCCAGGCCCGGGTGCGCGCTTTGAAGGAGTTAAGCCGACAACACGCCGAAAACGTGCTGCGCCTCCATCCTCTCCTCGAGCGTGAGCAATTTACCGATGACACCTTGAGAGCGCTGGCCTGGCTCAGTTCCGCGCGCACCACCCAATCCTGGTGGTATGTACTCTTTGCGGACACTCAAACTTATATG
The DNA here is from genome assembly GCA_026414565.1 of Verrucomicrobiia bacterium. Taxonomy (NCBI): domain Bacteria; kingdom Pseudomonadati; phylum Verrucomicrobiota; class Verrucomicrobiia; species Verrucomicrobiia bacterium. The sequence goes on along the minus strand of JAOAIT010000018.1, from coordinate 93,555 downwards.
GCCGCCCCACCGGCCATGGAAACTACCGCGGCCACCAATGCCCCGGTCACGCTCGGGCCCATGCCTCCGGCCGAAGTCCAGCCTCCCACCAACCGCCCGCCTTACAAACCCGGCTTTGTCGCGGAACTTTGCATTCCTGAAGAGGGCGAAGCCCTGCGCCGCAGCCTCAGCCAGACCGTGGCGGCTTTGCAACGCAACCCCCGTTTCAAAAACGTGGACACCGTGCCCCCGGAACAACGGCGCGCTCTGGCCGAACCCAAGGCGTTGCTGCCCAACCCCGAACGTCACTTTGCGCTGCTCCTGGAATTGGCTACCAATGAATTTCTTACGGTTTCCAGCCCGGCCACCAATCCACCTCCGGCTTCTGCCTCCGCCGCTGCGGCCGTTGCCCCGTCGGGCAGCCGCCCTGCCCGGCCCATTGTGAATCCCGAGCGTCAACCATGATCAGCCCGCAGAAATACCAGATGGTGCAGCGCATCCTCCTGCTGGGGGGGTTGTTCCTGGCACTTTTCTACGCCTTGGTCTTTCTCCCCCTCTGCGAGCGGGTCAATGCCTTGGAAAGTCCGGTGGGAAAGGCTTGGGCCAATTTGCTGCGCACCCGCCTCGTGGAAACAGACCAGGGCATGCTCAACACCACTCCCTTGGACCTGCGCCTCCGCGAACTGGAGCTGGCCGCCGCGCGCCTGGGCACCTTGAGCAACACCCTCGCCGTGCGGCTGGGCTTCAGCAGCGCCGTGGAAGCCAAAATGCGCCGCTCCTTCCAACTGGTGGATTTTCAAAATGAACGCCAGCTCCGTCAGGAGGAACTGCTCAGTGCCGCTGCCGCTGCCGGCGTCACCGTGGCCCCGGCCGTGTGGAATGGCTATCCGGAATATTCGGCTGACATGACCAAACCGGAACTGCTATGGGGACACCTGGCGGTGGCCCATGAAACTGCCCTGCTCGCCGTGCGTTGCGGCCTGACCAATCTCGTCGCCTTAAGCGTGCGTCCGCCGCGCCCCCTCTCCCCACCCTCCAGCGTTCAAGATAGACCGCTGGGATACGAACTGCCGGTGACCTTTAATGCCAGTGGCCCCTGGCCGGCCGTCATGCGCTTTCTTGCCTCCCTGCCGGTGCGGCAGGGGGACCCCTTGCCCGCCGGCCTGCCAGAATTGTCGCCGGGCAAACCGGTGTTCTACCTGGAGCGCATCCTGTTGCGCAAAGACGTGCCGGAGAAACCCGAAATCGTTCGGTTGGAGATTCGCCTGCTGGGCGTCAGCCTGCCGCCTGCCTTATGAACTGGGAATCGCTCCAGCAATTCACCAACCGCCTGGTGCACAAGCGCCTCACGGCGTGGGTCATGCTCACCTTGGCTCTCGCCTTGTTGGGCTTGGGACTGAGCGAGATGACGCAACACTCCACGGGTTTGCTCGCGTTTGCCGCCAATCCCAAAAATGGCACCGAACTGACTTTCCTGGACCATGCCGAAACCCTCGTGCATGGGCGTCACGCCGCTGCTGCCCTGCTGCTGGGCAGCACCAACAGCCCTTTCTTCACCGACTATTTCAAGCCCCCTCCGCCCCCCACCAACACTCCCCCTCCGCCGCCTCCGCCGCCTCCGCCCCCGCCCATCAAGGTGCCCATCGTTTATCAGGGCTTCTGGGCCAATTCCGCCGGTGAACGCACCGCCTATCTTACCATCGCTGGCGTCAGCACCCCTCTAAAAACCGGCGCCGTGATTACCGGGGCGCTGGAGTTGGTGGAGTTTGATTACAAAAAGGCCGTCCTGCGCAATACCGCCCAGACCAACGTGCTTCTGTTTAACCAACCTGCCGAATTGGTTTTGCCGCCCGCCCCTGCTGCCCATGGAAACACCCCCTAAAGAAGTTGGCGATCTGTTGTTGGAAGCCGGCCTGCTCACGGAACGGCAGCTTGAACAAGTCCGCCGCCATCAGAGCCGCACCGGCCGCCCTCAACAGGCGGCCATCGTGGACCTGAACCTGGCCTCTGAAGAAGATACCTACCGCGCTTTGGCCAAATTATTGAATCTGGATTTTGTGGACCTCGCCAGGACTGAAGTCCCCCAGCAACTGTTGGAAATTGTCCCGCTTAAATTGGTCTTCCACCATCGAATGGTGCCTCTCTCCCTCCAGGGGGAAACCCTCACCGTGGCCCTCAGCGAACCGCTCACCCAGCTCGAACAAGGAAATCTGCGGCTGCTGCTCAACAAACGCATCCGCATGGTCATCGCCGCCCCCAGCGCCATCCACGCCTTTCTCAAACAACGCTACGGCCTGGGCGCCGCCACCATTGAGAAACTGCGCGAGGAAAAAAACGCCACCCCCGCCACCGAAGAAATCATTTTCGATGTCAAGTCAACCGAAACCACCCAGATGGTGGACCCCACCATCGCCGACTTTGTAGATCAAATCCTGCTGGAGGCGCTCCGCTTGCAGGCCACCGACATCCACATCGAGCCCTACGGCACCGCCATCCGCCTGCGCTACCGTATTGACGGCCTCCTGCAGCCCGTGCCGCTTCCCAGCGACCTCCGGCAATTCTATTCCACCGTCGTCTCCCGCTTGAAAATCATGGCCGGTCTGGACATTGCCGAGCGCCGCCTCCCTCAGGACGGACGCATTGCCATGAAACGGGAAAAAGAGGAATACGATCTGCGCGTCTCCGTCATCCCCACCAAGTTTGGCGAAGCCGTCTGCCTGCGCATTCTGGGGCGCCAGGGCCTGTTCCGCGACATGACCCAACTGGGCATGGAGCCTGAACAGGAGGCCATGTTTGCTGAACTGACCCAGCTTTCCCAGGGCATGATCCTCATCACCGGTCCCACCGGCAGCGGCAAAACCACCACCCTCTACGCCGCGCTCGCCCATGCCAATGATGAATCCCGCAAGGTCATTACCATCGAGGACCCCGTCGAATACCGCCTCGAAGGCGTCCAACAAATCCAGGTCCACGAAGACATCGGCCTGACCTTCTCCGCCGGCCTGCGCTCCGTCTTGCGCCACGACCCCGACGTCGTGCTCATTGGCGAGATCCGGGATCAGGAAACCGCCGAAATCGCCGTGCGAGCAGCACAAACCGGTCATCTGGTCTTCTCCACTCTCCACCCCAACGACAGCATCAGCGCGGTCACCCGCCTCATGGACATGCGCGTGGATCCCTACCTGATTGCCGGCTCCCTGGTCTGCAGTATTGCCCAGCGCCTCGCCCGCCGCGTCTGCAAACACTGTGGCCAGCCTGACCCGGCCATCCCCGAGCGCATCCGCCACGAAATGGCGGAAGCCCTGCGCCTGCCGCCTGATCAAATCCGCGCCTGGAAAGGCGCCGGCTGCGTGGAATGCAATCACCAGGGCTGCCGCGGACGCATCGCCCTCTACGAGTTTTTCCTGGTCAATGACGAAATTGCCGACCTCATCGAACCCGGCGTCAAAACCAACCAGTTGCGGGAAGCCGCCCGCCGTCATGGCTGGGTCTCTTTGCGTGAACAAGGCTGGCGCAAAGTCCAATCCGGTCTGATTCCCCTGAGCGAACAGCAACGCCTCACCTACAAAGTCACCCCCCGCCCGGCTGCAGGCGACGCACCTTGACGCTCACCCAGCGCGTCTCCGGCAGAATAAACTTCTTCACCTCCACCTCCACCGCCGCCGGATGGAACTCCCGCAGCACCAGCCCGGCAATATCCACCGCCAGCGTCTCAATCAATCGCCAGCTCCGGCCCTCCCCCAGTTTCAACAGGCGGCGCGTCAACGCATAATAATCCACTGTGGCATTCAAGTCATCGGCCTCGGCCGCCGCCGTAAAGTCATGATACAGGGTCACGCTCAACAACAACCGCTGCGGACGTGCCCGTTCCTCATCCGGCACCCCCACACAATAATGCACCTCCAAATCCTCGATATGAATCTGGTCCATCATGGCTCTGCTCTTGGCGCTCCTTCCTTCACCGCCTCCAGCAAGACCCGCGTCGGCGTGTTCAGCGGCAGGCGCAGAGCCTCCTCCATCGTGCACCAGCGATACTCCTGCGCCTCCTCGTTGAGCTTCACCGCCACCGGGGCTTGCGCTTCGCACACGTAATTCAACAAAAGAAAGTGCGCCGGGCGATAGAACTCCGGAGATTGAATGCAATCCTGCACCAGTTGAAACCGAATATGGCCGATCTCCAATCCGGTTTCCTCCCGTATCTCCCGCCGCAGAGCCGCCTCCGCCCGCTCTCCTCCTTTGATCTTGCCGCCGGGAATACCCCACAGATTGGACCATTTATGGGTCCGCAACATCAACACCCGCCGGTCCACCGGATGAAAGATCAGCGCCCCCACCGTGGCCACCGGCAGCACGACGTTCACTTCGGCCAGGTACTTCCCCAGGCGCAGATCACATTGGGTGAGCACCTGCCGCAGCTCGCCCAGGTGCTCCACAATCAAATCCGGCTCGGCGGCGCGCAACTGATGGAGAGTGTTGTAACCCGTTAAAACCGCGCACGACCACACCCCGCCATGTCGCGCGGTTTCAATGTCATGCTCCATGTCCCCAATAAACAGCGTCGCCCGCGGGGCCAGTTGATGCGCCGCCATGATTTCATGGATCTTCTGGCGCTTGTCATAAACCTGCACGTAGGGATGCTCCAGCAGCTCCCCAAAACCGGTGGCGGTGGCCTGAATCTCGTAATAACTGGGATGCACGCTGCTCAACACAAAGGTGCGCAGCCCCCGCGTCCGGCAAAACTCCAGAAAACCGCGGGCATGGGGCAGCTCCGTGACCAAATGCGCCACCTCCTTGAAGTGCCCATGAAACCACTGCTCCAGTTGTTCCATGGGTAAATCCGGCGTATAACGATCATAAAACTTTTTGAATGGCAGGCAAAACTCCGCCCGAAACTGCTCCAGCGTCAATTCCGGCAGCCCCGCCTGCCGGAAGACATAATTGGTGGCCCGCCACGCCGCCGGCAAATCATCCACCAGCGTGCCCGACCAGTCAAAGATGACATTCTGGATCTGCTCGTCCATGCCTCACCCTGGCCTACCTAGAACCCGGCGCAATTCCTCTCCTACCCGCCCGTTCTCGCCCAGCATCCAGTAACGATGCTCCCCCTGCTGGCGCCGAAATTCAAACCGGCCTCCGGCTCGCTCAACCAGCAACCCGCCCGCGGCAATGTCCCACAACCGCACGCCCTGTTCCAAATATAAATCCATCCGTCCACCGGCAACATAGGCCAGCGACAAGGCCGCCGCGCCCATAATCCGCACCTTGCGCACCCGGGGCGACAGCCGGTTAAGCACCCTCAGGGTTTTGCGGATGACCGATGGACTCTTGGAAAACCCCGTGGCCACCACCGCCTCCGCCAGCCGCGCCCGCTTGCTGACCCGCACCACCTTTCCGTTCAGCCGCGCCGGCCCTTTCCAGTCCGCTGTCCACAACTCCTCCGTGAACGGATCATACACCACCCCCGCCATGGTGGCATAGCCATCGGGATACACCGAAACTCCCTTCGGAGGGGCTGCAGTCTTCACCTGCAAGGCAATCGAGACGCAGGCATGGGGAATGCCATGCGCGAAATTGACCGTCCCATCAATCGGATCCACCACCCACCGCGCTTCTCCCTGGTCTTCCCCCGCCCGGCCTTCCTCACCCAACACTGGAATGCGCGGAAACACCTTGTGCAACCGGCGCTCAATCAATTTTTGACATTCCACGTCCAGCGCCAGCTTGATGTCATGCGCATGGGTTTCCTTCACCTCTTTGGCCCGTCCCAATTCGCGGCGCATCAACGCCCCCGCCGCCCGGGCGGTTTCCTGGGCGGTCTCCAAGGCCCTCTTCAATTCCATTTGAGTCATAAACAAACTGTTCTAGCGACATCCCCCACGGGGCAAGGTGGCTCACCCTGCCTGCTGGGCGCATTGTGGCGCTTGCGCATCTCAGCGCAAGCGTTCTTTCGCCGCCCGCCTGATCAAGATGCCTTCCCAAACCGCCCGTTCATGAGTATGCTCGCGGCTGCGGCGGGACACATATTATGAGCACGTTGCCCCAGCGCTTGCTGTTGACGGATCAAACCACGGCTCTGCTGCGAGATTTGGCCCTCAAAGGTCACTGGGGCGCCACCCTCCCCAGTGAGGCGGATTTATGCCGCGAATTCCAGATCAGTCGCGTCACCTTGCGGCGCGCCCTGCTGCAGCTTGCCCGTGAAGGAATCATTCTCATGGGCGGGCGCGGACGCCACCACCGCATCATTCGACCCGTTTCCGAGACCGAAACCAGCCGGGGCCGTACGGTGCGAATGCTCAGTCCCTACCCCCGCCATCGCGTCAACACCACGGCCCAGCTTGTGCAAAATGCCTTGCTCGAGCGCCTGGCCAAGGAAGGCTATTTGATGCAATTGGAAGTGCATCCCGGCTTTTATCAGCGGTTTTCCGAACGCGAAATGCGCCGCCTTCTGGCCCTCCCGGACACTGCCGGATGGCTGTTATATCTGTCCACCCGCGAACAGCAGGAATACTTCGCCAAATCCGGCCAACCCTGTGTCGTCCTGGGCACCGTACACCGGGGAGTGCCGCTGGCCAATGTGGAATTTGACGTGCGCTCCAGCAGCCGCCACGCCGCCGGTTTGTTTCTGGCCAGGGGCCGCCAGGAAATGATTTTTGTGACGCCTTCGCCCATGACCGCCGGGGATCAAGCCAGCGCCGAGGGGTTTATTGACGGAGCCTCCAGAGGGCGCCCTCCCGGGCGGGCGCGTCTCGTCAATTACGACACCACCGTGCCGGACTTGTGCCGCGTTCTGCGGGAGGAAATGGAGCGCCGCCCCTGCCCCAATGCCATCCTGGTGGGCTGGCCTGAGCACACCTTCACCGTCATCGGTTTTCTCCATAAACTCGGCCTTCGTGTGCCGGAAGATGTGGCCGTAATCAGCCGCGTGGATGATCAATACCTCGCTTACAGCATCCCCAGCGTGGCCCGTTATCGGGTGGATGGCGAACGCATGGGCCGCCGTGCCGCCGAGCTGCTCCTGGATCAAATCCAACATGGCCCCGGCAAAATCCGCTCCATCCGCCTCTTGCCCGAATTCGTACCCGGCGAGACGCTGGGTTAACGCCGGCAATTGCCTTAACCTCCGGCTGAAGAAAGTAATCCGTCGGGCTCGGTCTCCATGGCGTGCAGTTTCAGGGCTTCCTGCTCCCATTCGCCATGCAAACCGGGCAGCCGCGCCACCAGCTCCTGCAGCTCGCGATTGATGGCCACCGTGCGCGCGCTGTCACCATAAGTCGCCGGATCCTCCAACAAGCGCGTCAACTCGGCCTGCCTGGATTCCAGAGCCGTGATCTGTTCTTCCAACTCCTTCACCCGCTGCCGCTGGGCGCGCAGGGCGCGCGAACGGACATTCCGCAGCTCTGCCGCCAGCCGTCGCTGCTCCCGTCGCACATCGGCCGCCCGTGGCGGAGTCATGCTCCCATTGCCTCCCGCTTTCTCCCCGTCTGCCGTGACCGCCGCCAGCCGTTGTTCCCCCCATTTTTCCAGGTAATAATCATAGCCCCCGGCATACCAGCTCAGCCGCCCCTGTTCCACCCGCACCACCTGCCGCGCCAGCGAGCGGATAAAATAGACATCATGGCTGATGAAAATAAGGGTGCCCTCAAATTGATCCAGCGCCGCCAGCAACGCATCCGTGCTGGCCATGTCCAGGTGCGTGGTGGGCTCGTCCATCAAGAGCAGATTGGGTGGATCCAACAACAATTTCACCAGCGCCAGCCGGCTTTTTTCGCCTCCGCTCAGCACACTTACCGGTTTGAATACGTCATCCCCCGAAAACCGGAACCCACCCAGCACCGTCCGCACATACTGCTCGGTCACCCGCTGCGGAGTATCCAGCGCCTCCTCCAACACGGTCCGCCCTGGCTGCAGCATTTCTGTGCGGTATTGTGCGTAATATCCCACCCGCACCCGATACCCCACCACCCGTTCCCCGGCCTGCACGGGCAACACCCCCGCCAGCAGTTTCAACAGCGTGGACTTGCCCGCCCCATTTGGCCCCACCAACACAATGCGCTGGCCGCGCTCCGCCACAAAATTTAAATCCGCATACACCAGTTGCTCCCCGTAGGCATGCCGCACCCCCTTCAGCTCGATCACCCGCTGGCCGCTGCGCTCGGGTTGGGGAAACTGAAAATCCAGCTCCGGATCGTCTGCCACAGGCGCCGCGATTTTCTCCATGCGCTCAATTTGTTTGAGCTTGCTTTGCGCCTGGGTGGCTTTGGTGTTCTTGGCCCTAAACCGCTCCACAAACGCCATCAGCCGCGCAATTTCCCGCTGCTGGTTTTTGTATGCCGCCAGCAGTTGCTCCTCCGCCGCCTGTCGCTGCGCCACATAGGCATCGTAATTGCCCGTGTACCGGATCAACCGCTCCTGCCGAATCTCGACAATGGCCCCGGCCAGTTGATTCAAAAATTCCCGGTCATGAGATGTCATCAGGATGGCCCCGGAAAAAGTTTTAAGGTACTCCTGAAACCATAACAGGGACTCCAAATCCAGATGGTTGGTCGGCTCGTCCAACAGCAGCAAGTCCGGCTCCATCACCAGCAACCGCGCCAGATGTGCCCGCATCACCCAGCCGCCGCTCAATTCCCGCAGCGGCCGCTCAAAATCCCGCTCGCGAAAGCCAAGCCCCAACAACATCTTGCGCGCCTTCACCTCCACCCGGTAGCCGCCCAGTTCCTCGAAACGCGCATGATCGTCATCCCCCACGGCTGCAATCTCTTGCGGGGCGGCATCCCCATCTCGAAGGCGCCGCCTTAATTCGGCGTACTCCTTGGAAATCGCCGTAGCCAGCTCCAGCACGGTGCCCTCCACCGTGGGCGCGTTTTCCTGCGGCAGATAACCGATGCGCAAACCGCGCTGGCAGGTGATTTCACCGGCATCGGGGCTTTCCTCGCCCAGCAGGATGCGAAACAACGTGGTCTTGCCGGCGCCATTCGGGCCCACCAACCCCACCCGGTCCCCCGCATTCAGGCACAGGGTGGCCTCGCGGAACAACGTCCGCCCGCCATACGTCTTGGTGATGCCTGCCAGCGTCAACATCGGGCGGCGATGATGCGCAACCCTGGCCAAACTTGCAATGCCCCATCCGCAGCGCGGCGCAACACGGGCAAATCTGCTTTACCCACATCTTTTAGCTGCGTTATTCTGCGCTCCGTCGCCTGCACACATGAAAACACGTTGCTTGCGTGGACACTGGCACTGGTTGCTGCTTTTCCCCTGGCTGGCATGCCTGCCAGTTTCTGCCGCCCCCCAGCCACAAATCACCCCCACCAACTATCACGGCTACACCCAGGCCTGGCGGCTCGATAATGGAATGATTGAGGCTATCGTTGTACCGGAAATCGGACGCCTCATGCATCTCAGCTTGAAAGGTGGGGAAAATGTCATCTGGATTAATACCAGGCTTTTGGGCACACGACTCGACGGCAAGCAAACCAACTGGATCAATTTGGGGGGCGACAAGTCATGGCCCTCGCCCGAGGCTGAATGGGGACGCTACACCGGCGATAAATCCTGGTTTCCTCCGCGCGGCTTTGATGGCCTGCCAGCCACAGCCCATCCCACCAATCACATGCTTGTACTCACCAGCGCCCTGGATCCTCATTACGGGATTCGGGTCATTCGTGAATTCGAATTGCTGCCCGGCAGACCGGCTTTGTCCGTGCGCACTCGTTACGAACGAATCAGCGGTCAGCCCTCACGCCTGGGCATCTGGATCATCACGCAACTCAAGGAGCCGGAGCAGGTTTTTATCCCCCTGCCCGGGATCACGGCCGTCACGCAGGGTTGTGTGGCGCTTTCCCGCACCTTCCCTCCCTCCCTCACCCTCGCCACCAACGGCCTGCTCGCTCTTCGTCGCGACCCACGCAACTCTTACAAAATTGGCACCCCGGCGGGCACCCTGATCTGGGTGGGCCCCAACACTGTGGTGCGCATTGATTCGCCCCGCATTCCCCAGGCCGAATATCCCGATCGCAACAGCAGCGCCGAGGTGTACACCAACGGTGGCGAACTGGACTACGTGGAGCTGGAAATGCTGGGACCGCTGCACACGCTTGCCCCCGGCCAGTCCCTCTCCCAAACCAACACCTACACGCTGCAGCCCCGCCGCGGACGGACGGCCCTGCAGGCCGCCCTGGACATCCTGCGTTAAAGCAAATCACACCTCCCAGCCGGCGCGGTATTTGCGCTTCAGCAGCTTGTTTGCCTCGGCATGGTTGGTAAAGCGCATCGCGCCGGCACTCCATTTCAACTCGGTTTCCGGCACCTGCACCGCCACCGTACCCAATAGAATCGCCTCGGTCATCGGCCCCGTCTGCGCAAAATGGGACTCCGTCATCTCGCCGCCCAGACAGGCATCCACAAAATGATGATAATGATTCCGCCGCGGCACGGCCGGCTTTTTAAACTCCCGAAACTTGGCGTCCGGGAGCAGGATCGGCCCCCGTCCCAGCTCCATCAGCAGCGCGCCCTCCGTCCCGATGAGCATCATGGATTCCGGCGGGTAATCTTTCACCGAATACATCGCCATGATCTCCCGCGGGGGATAAAACTCGCCATCAAACCACTCCACCACCAATTCCTTTTCGGCGGTAAGCGCATTGCCCGGAAAAACCCAGGTTATATGATTGGCTTGGGGCCAGGTGTCCGCCCGCCGCTCCGGCGAGTTCTTCCATGACTCCTGCACCCGCGCATAAACCGTTTTCGGCGCTTTGAGGGATAATCCCTTCCATACCGCATCGAAGATGTGACACCCAATGTCCCCGCTCCAGCCCGTCCCAAAATCCAGCCATGCGCGCCACTTCACCGGATGATAGATTCCCGGCACGTACGGCCGCATGGGCGCCGTGCCGATCCAATAATCCCATTGCAAATGCGCCGGCGGATCCTCGCCCTTGGGCGGGCGCGGCCCCAACAGCCGGTAATTCTCCACCGCCCCCGGGCGGTTGGCCGTCAAATACACATGCTGAATCTGTCCAATCGCTCCCTGGCGCAGCAACTGCACCGTGGTCATGTCTCCCAGACTGCTGGCCATTTGCGTGCCCAACTGCGTGACCACCTTGCGTTTGACTGCCTCCTTGGTCAAAGCACGCACTTCGGCCACATCATGGCACATCGGCTTCTGCAGATACACATGCTTGCCCTTCTGGATGGCGCGATAGGCAATCGGAAAATGCATGTGATCAGGCACGGTGACATTCACAGAATCCACCTTGTCCCCCTCCTGCGCCAGCAACTCGCGCCAGTCCCGGTATTGCCGGGCGCCCGGGACTTTTTGCGCTGCGGCGGCCAGGTGGTTGGCATCCACATCACACAAGGCCACAACTTGCACCTTGGGATGCTTCATAAACTCACTCATATCCCCCACTCCCATCCCCCCCGTGCCAATACAGGCATGACACAGCTTGCTGTTGGGCGCGGCGGAGAGCAAACCCGAGGGCAGAATCAAGGGCGCAGTGCCGGCCAGCGCCGTCCAGCGCAAAAAGCGCCGGCGGGAAAGGGTGGAGGGGGCGGACACACGACGCTGCGAAGACCAGCCGGAAGTGGTGTTCATACAATCACCATATCCCTTCATCCTGCCAAATCAAGCCTTTCCGCGGCCGCGTGGCAACTTAAGATTTGCCCCCTACAGCGGGGATTTGCTAAGCACAACGCGTGATGCAACGGGACCCCAGTTTGTTGCTCCTGATTCCTGCCTACAACGAAGAGCAGCGAATCGGGCCGGTGCTCCGTGACTATGGCACATGGTTTCGCGACCACTACCACGGCCCCTTCCAGTTGGTGGTCGTGCTCAACGGCTGCCGGGACAACACGCGGGGAGTCGTGGAGGAGGTGGCAAAAGATTTCCCCTTCATCCGATACCTGGAGTTTCCCGACCCCATAGGCAAGGGGGGCGCACTCATCGAAGGGCTGAAGCTGGCCCCCCTGGCCGAGGCCATCGGCTACGTGGACGCTGACGGCGCCACGCGCCCCCCCGCCTTTTATGATTTGGTCCGGCGCCTCCCCGAAGCGGATTGTGTCATCGGCTCCCGCTGGCTGCCCGGCGCCGTATTGCATCAGGTCCAAACCACCAAACGCCGCTTTGCCAGCCGCGTGTTTCACGCCATTGTGCAGCTTTTCTTCTGGATGAACATCCGCGATACCCAGTGCGGGGCCAAAGTCATGCGCCGCGAGGCCGTGGAGAAAATCCATGCTGCGTTGACCATTGCGGACATGGCCTTTGACATCAATCTCCTTTACGTGCTGAAACGGGCCGGCTGCCGCATCCTGGAAGTGCCCACCGAGTGGACTGATAAAATCGGCAGCAAAGTCACCCTGGGCCGCACTTCCCTGACCATGCTGCTATCGGTGATCCGTTTGCGGCTTATTTACTCCCCCTTTTATCGCTGGCTGCGCCCGCTCCGCCCCCTGGAAGCCTGGCTCTATAAGAAACTTCGCGCGCCGGTCCCCCTCGCGCACGACCAGACCACGCGCCGGTAACCGGGGCGCAAGGGCCGTTCACGCCTTCCCGTGGCCACCGCCCTGCTGGCCCAAATCTTCCTCCAGAAATTTCACCACATCCTTGAAGCGCATCACGTTGGCCGGATTCACCGCCATCAAGTTCTGATGCGCCTCCAGCGAAGTCGCGGCCAGTTCAGTTTTGGAGGCGCCTCCTTCCTGCGTGCACACCGGCTCGTAATTGAGGCCTTCGATGGACAGTGTTTCGCGCAACGGGAAATACTCCATTACTCCCAGGGTCTCAAACAAACTTTTTACCCGCGCGCCGGGCCGATACAACTCCACCTTGGGCGGGCCGGCCGGCCCGGCGGGCGTCTTGATGGCAAAACCCAGCAAGACCCCCAAAAAGGTGCTGTCCATCAAATCGCACTGGCTCAAATCCAGCACAAAATGCGTGGTGCCCCGCTGATACAATTCCAGCAACAACCGCTTGAACTCCGGACTGCATTTCATGCTGGCGCGCCCGTTCACCCGCAGCACCGCCGTCCCGGCCTTCAGGCAAACCTCCAGAGGACATGCATTGGCACTCATAATTAGTCTCTCATGCACCAGCCGCACTGCCAGCCCGGGAGGAGGCCGTGCCCACCATGCGCGTCAGGGCTTGTTGCAATATCAAGGCCTCCTCCTGGCCGGAACTGACCATCTTCACGTTGGCCTCCAGCAGAATTTCCATGCCCCTCACCAGCTCGGCCATGGTGTAGCGCGAGCTGTGCTCCAGGGCCCGAAACAACACATACGCATTGAGTCCCAGCGGGCTGTACTTTTTGTCCCGGGCCAGCCGCTCCTCGGGCCACTTGGCCATCTGCGCTTTGACTTCGGCAAAATTCATGCGGGGGCGCAGCCAGCCTTCTTCCACCAGCATCTTGGCCATCAACATCGCCCGCCATTTGGCAATCAGCCCGTAGATCAAACCGATCTCGGAGCGTTTCCGGTCGGTTTGCATCGCCCACAATTCCTCGTCCAGCCGCCGCATCAACAAGGGCAGGTTGCGCTCCCCCAACGCATCCCCCAGCGCAAATGCCCGCGCCACCTTCTGCCGCGATACCACCGCCTCCACATCGGCCCGCTCAATGCGGCCACGCTCGCCCACATACAGCGACAACTTTTCCACCTCCGCCACCAGTTGGGCGGTGTTGGGGCCGACCGCCTCCACCAGCGCTGCAGCCACGGCGTCCGACAAACTTTTCCCCCGCCCCTCGGCCTCGCGTTGCACCAGGGCCACGGCGGTGTCCTCCCAATCCCGGTCATCGGCGGAGAGTGCTTCAATCAATTCCACCCGCGCCAGCTTCTCCAGCGCCTTGTAAAAAGATTTCCGCCGGTCCACCTTCCCGGCGCTTATCACCAGACGCACTCCGGACCAATCAAAGCGGGACAACAACTCGGCCAACCCCTGCAAGGCCTCCTGCACCTCCGCCGCGCCGCCAACCTTCCGCTCCCCCGCACCTTCTTCCCCAAGGAAATTGCAGTCTTTGAACCACACCGCCTTGGCGCCGCCGAAAAAAGGCAGGGTCAGCAAGGCCTCGCGCAGCCGGCCGATCGCTTTGATTGCCTGGTCGGCGGTGTTGGCGGTGGCTTCGATGATCTCATGATCCATGCCGCCCAGCTCACGGCTCCACGCTTCAAATTGCTCCCGCGCCCGGCGTTGCACTGTGAAGTCGTCAGTGCCGCCAAAGAACACCACCGGGCTGGCCGTGGCTGCTCGGGAAGGCATGAGTCTCAAGCACCGCCGACGCCGGCGGGATTATTCCGATTCCCCCATCTCTCCGGAGGCTTCATTATAACGATGCAGGTATTCGCTCATGTCCTCCACCTGGGAGAACAGGGATTGGGTCACAAAAATGGGCCGCTTCAAGGCCGTCGCCAGCGCCAGACAATCGCTGGGCCGCGCATCCAGCTCCAATATCTTGCGGCCCAATTCGTTCTGCTGTTGCAATATCAGGCGGGCAAAGTAAGTGGAATTTTTCACCTCCGTAATCACCACCCGTTCCACCGTCACGCCCAGCCCCTTGAAGATGTTGATCATCAAATCATGCGTCAGTGGACGTTCCTTGGGAATGTCGCGCATGAACATTCCGATCACCGCCCCCATGTTGCTTTCCACATGAATGACAAAAACCTTCTGCTCGTTCCCCACAAACAGTGCACAGCCGTTGGTCGAGGGCACAATCCCCCGTAACTCCACCGGTATGACATCGGATTTCATACGCTGGTTTAATGTAGCCCCAAACAATCCCTCCCGACAACTCCAAACTGGCCATTTCAACGTTGCGGGTCCGGCGCAAAACCGCCATACTTCTCCGCCGTGAATTCGCTGGCTAAAATCTTGTCCCGGAGCGACTTGCCCGCCTGGCGCGAAAATCTCCGTCGCGCGGGCCGGCGGCTGGCCGTGACCAATGGCTGCTTTGACCTGCTCCATGCCGGCCACGTTACTTATCTGGAAGCCGCCCGCCAGACCGCCGATGCCCTTTTGGTGGCCGTGAATTCCGACGCCTCCGTCCGCCGCCTCAAAGGCCCCCTTAGACCCATCAATGGTGAAGCCGATCGCGCCCGCGTCCTCGCCGCGCTGGCGTGCGTGGACGCCGTCACCATTTTTGACGAGCCCGATGCCCGGGCCGTCCTCGAATTGTTGGCCCCGGAGGTGTATGTCAAAGGAGGGGATTACACCCTGGACACCATCAACCAGGACGAACGCCGGTTGGTGGAAAAACTGGGCGGTCAGGTGCTCATCCTGCCCGGTGTGCCCGGCCTTTCCACCACCCACCTGCTCCGCCGCCTGCAGGAAGGCCCTTAATGCCCACCCGTCCGGTTTCTTGGCCAGCGTCCTATTCGATCTGCCGGTGATACTCCTGCAATGATTTCACCGTGGCCTTGCCCGCCCGCCATTCCGTAATACCCACCACCGCCGCCCGGGCCGCCGCCAGGGTGGTGACATACGGGATTTTATACTTGATGGCGGCCTGACGAATGTAGGAATCGTCGGTGGCGCTCCGCCGCCCAATCGGCGTGTTGATGATCAATTGGACCTCTCCGCTCTTGATCTCGTCCACCACATGCGGCCGCTGATATTCGTGCAGCTTGAATGTGCGCTCGCACTTCACCCCGTGATTATTGAGGTACTCCCAGGTGCCCGCCGTGGCTTTGAGTCGGAAGCCCAGCGTCAGGAATTGCCGCGCAATATCCACCACCGCCGGCTTGTCGGCATCGGTCACTGAAATAAATACCGTGCCCTGCAACGGCAGGGCCGGCATGGCCGCCTGCTGCGCCTTGAAATAGGCCAGCCCAAAACTCGGCGCCAGCCCCAGCACCTCGCCGGTCGAGCGCATCTCCGGCCCCAGAACCGGATCCACCTCCGGAAACATGTTGAACGGCAGCACCACCTCCTTGACGCCCACATAAGGAATCCGTCGCTTTTGCATTCCCAACCGGTGCAACGGCTCGCCCAACATCAGCCGCGTGGCCAGCCGGGCCATCGGCACATTGCACACCTTGGACACCAGCGGCACGGTGCGCGAAGCCCGGGGATTGGCCTCCAGCACATAGACCTTGTCCCGGCAAATGGCATACTGGATGTTCATCACGCCGCACACCTTCAACTCCCGGCTGATGCGCAGGGTGTATTCTTCAATGGTTTTCAGATGCCGCCCCGGCAGCGTCACCGGCGGAATGGCGCAGGCGCTGTCGCCTGAGTGAATTCCCGCCAGCTCAATATGCTCCATGATTGCCGGCACATAGGCATCCGTGCCGTCCGCCAGCGCATCCGCCTCCGCTTCAATCGCATTATCCAGAAAACGGTCAATTAATATGGGCCGCTCCGGCGACACATCCACCGCCTTGGCGAAGTACTCGTGCAACATCTCCTCGTCATGTACCACCTCCATGGCGCGCCCGCCCAACACAAACGAAGGCCGTACCATCACCGGATACCCAATCCGGCCCGCCACCTCCCGCGCCTGCTCCCACGTGCTCGCCATGCCCGACTCCGGCATGGGGATGCCCATCTGCTCCATGCACTTGCGAAAGCGATCCCGATCCTCCGCCAGATCAATGATGTCCGGACTGGTGCCCAGAATGCGCACCCCGTTGGCGGCCAGTTCATTGGCCAGGTTGAGCGGGGTTTGCCCGCCAAACTGCACCACCACCCCCTCCGGCTTTTCCTTCTGATAAATGGCCAGCACGTCCTCCACGGTCAACGGCTCAAAGTACAGTTTGTCCGACGTGTCGTAGTCGGTGGAAACCGTCTCCGGGTTGCAGTTGACCATGATGGTCTCGTAACCAGCATCGCGCAGCGCAAATGCGGCATGGACGCAGCAATAATCAAACTCAATCCCCTGCCCGATTCGGTTGGGCCCGCCCCCCAGTACCATCACCTTTTTGCGCCCGCTGACCGGCACCCGGTCCGGCCCGTTGTAAGTCGAATAGTAATAGGCGGCGTTCTCCACGCCGCTCACCGGCACCGCATCCCAATGCTCCACCACGCCCAGGGCGGTGCGCCGCTCGCGAATTTCCCGCTCCGGCACCCCCAATATCTGGGCCAGGTATTTATCGGCGAAACCGTCCCGCTTGGCCTGTATCAACAAATCATCCGGCAGCCGCCTGCCCTTGAACTTGAGCATTTTCTCCTCCAATTCCACCAACTCCTTCATTTGCTGGATGAACCACGGCTTGATATGCGTCCGCGCGTACAAATCGGAAATCGTCGCCCCCTTGCGTAGCGCCTCATACATGATCCACTGGCGCTCGCTGCTCGGCTCATTGAGCAGCCGGAGCAGTTTCTCCAGTGGTTTCTGGTGAAAATCTTTGGCAAAACCCAACCCGTAACGTCCGTTCTCCAGCGAACGAATCGCCTTTTGCAACGCCTCCTTGTAGGTCTTGCCGATGCTCATGACCTCGCCCACCGCCTTCATTTGCGTCCCCAGTTTGTCCTGCGCGCCCCGGAATTTCTCAAAGGCCCAGCGCGCAAACTTCACCACCACATAATCTCCCGAGGGCTGGTACTTCTCCAGCGTTCCCTCCTTCCAATAGGGAATTTCATCCAGGGTCAACCCGGCTGCCAGCTTGGCCGAGATCAGGGCAATCGGAAAACCCGTCGCCTTGGAGGCCAGCGCGGAGGATCGGGAAGTGCGCGGATTGATCTCGATCACCACCACCCGCCCCGTTTTCGGATCATGCGCAAACTGTATATTGGTCCCCCCGATAACCTGAATCGCCTCCACAATCCGATACGCGTATTCCTGCAATTTGGCCTGCAGCTTGGGCTCAATCGTCAGCATCGGCGCCACACAATACGAATCCCCCGTGTGCACCCCCATCGCGTCCACATTCTCAATGAAGCAGACGGTAATCATCTGATTTTTGGCATCACGCACCACCTCCAGCTCCAGCTCTTCCCACCCCAGCACCGACTCCTCGATCAGGATTTGATGCACCATGCTGGCATCCAATCCACGGCTGGCCACGGTACGCAATTCCTCCACGTTGTAGCAATGTCCGCCCCCCGTCCCGCCCAGCGTGTATGCCGGCCGCACCACCACAGGATAGCCCAGCTCGGCGGCGACCTTTTCCGCCTCCTCCACCGAAAAAGCCGGGGCGCTGCGCGGCATGTCAATGCCCAGCCGCTTCATGGTCTCCTTGAAAATAATGCGATCCTCGCCTTTTTCGATGGCATCCAAATCCACCCCAATGACCCGCACTCCATACTTCGCCAGCACACCCGCCTTGGCCAGTTGGGAGGATAAATTCAAGCCGGTCTGGCCCCCCAGATTCGGAAGCAGCGCATCCGGCCGTTCTTTCTCAATGATTTCCGTCAAGCTCGCCACTGTCAGCGGCTCAATGTAAGTCGCATCTGCCATGCCCGGATCGGTCATGATGGTGGCCGGGTTGGAATTGACTAATACGATTTGATACCCCAGCGCCCGCAGGGCCTTGCAGGCCTGGGTGCCCGAATAATCAAACTCACACGCCTGACCAATTACAATCGGACCAGAACCAATGATCAGGACCTTATGGATATCGTCACGTTTGGGCATGGTAGTTCCTCCAGAAACATGAATGATTGAAACGCGTGCCGCGCCAACGCCATCCTGCCGCCGCCAGCCGCCGCCCACCTCGGGCCGATCCCGCGCTTTCCCAAGTCAGGATTCTGCAACCGGCTGCCTCGGCCGATCTGCAGAGGAATCGCGGGGGCGATTCGCGGATGTGGCCGGGAGTTCTGCAACCCCTGCCAGTGGATGACCGGAGCCGGTTTGCCTTAAACCCAGTTGAATGTCAACCCCACAACCAGAAAAAACCTCCCAACCTGCCCATCGCCTTTCCCTGACCGCCCGCCCCGCCATCCGTCAGCACATGCTTGGCGCAGCCCATTTTTTCATTTTGATTGGACGTTGCCACGCGTGGTGGGTATGATTCTGGCAGTTGGCACAAAACGTGCCTGCAGTCTGTGCGTTGCCATGAAAACCAGGAAAACGCCCAAAACGCCGCCCAAGGCCGCCAAAAAGGCAGAAACTCCCGCCCCCAAGACCACTGCCAAACCCGCCAAAACAACCCTCAAACGCTCGCCCACTCCTCAGGCCGGCGCCAAAACCGAGCCTCCCCGCTCCCAGCAACCTTCCCGTTCAGTCCCGCCGCAAAAAGCCAAACCGGCCCCCAGAAAAAAAACGGCTCGCCCCGCTAAAGTCCCCGTCCCTCCTATTTTAATGGAAGGTGATGTCCCCCCGCCACCTCCCGCGCATGGGCCGGGCCAAAAATTTGCCCTGGGGCCAACCCCGCCGCCCGCTCACGTAGCCGCGGGCGAACCGGGCGAGCTGCCTGAAGCCTACGGCACCGGCATGTTGTTGCTGACCGCTCGGGATCCGCATTGGCTGTATGCCTGGTGGGACTTTACCTCCGAACAATTGCGCCGGTTTAATCGCCGCGCCGCCGAGGGCCATCTCACCTTGCGCGTCTTTCTGGACAAGATTTCGGACCACCCCCATACCGAAGTCGCCGTGCACCCCGAATCCCGCAACTGGTTTGTGCACGTGGGCAAGGGCGGCGCGCGTTACTTTGCCCAGCTCGGCTACTATAACAAACAGCGCCGCTGGCAGAAGGTGGCCGAGTCCGAAGCCACCCTCACCCCGCCAGACAGTCTGGCCGACGACGTCTCGGCTCGCTTTGCCACCGTCCCTCCCGATGTTCCCTTTGAACGCCTGGTTGAGGTGGTCAAAGAAGCCGCCCGCCAGCATCTGCCGCTCGCCCAGGCCATTGCGGAAATTGTCCAACCCCAAGCCACCGACGCCCCCGCCCCGGCGCAAACCGGCAACGTGCCACGAGAACTGCAGGTGCCCGGGGCTGTGCTCCCTGCTACGTGGACACCTGAGCAGGAAAAGGCGCTGGCCCAAATCATTTCCCTCGACGCGGTGCGCCGTGTTTGGATTGGCTCCCTGGAAATCACGGAACTCGTGCGGCGACGCCTGGCCCACGAGCTTGCCTCTCAGGCCGCCATTCCCCAACCCGCTGGCCCTGCCGGGCCGATCAGTTTGGCCAGTCTGGCCAGTCCCTTCGGGGGCCAGCCGGCCGGCCCCAAAGGCTTCTGGTTTAACGTCAATGCCGAGCTGGTAATCTATGGCGCCACCGAGCCGGATGCCTCCGTCACCATCGCCGGCCGCCCCATTCAATTACGCCCTGATGGCTCGTTCAGCTACCGGTTTGCCCTTCCCGACGGTCAATTTGACCTGCCCATCGTCGCTGTTTCCGCGGATAAATCGGAAGGACGGGGTGCCGATTTGCATTTTACCCGGCGCACCGAGTACCAGGGCGAAGTCGGCCTGCATCCCCAAGACCCTGCTTTGCAACCGCCGCTGCCCGAAAATCTTTGAGGCTGCCCAACCATAGGTTTTATCCTCCCCCCGGGCGCACGTCTGGGGGGATGCATCCAACATCTTATTTCGGCTACACAACATGCTAGGTTACCACGCCATCATTCTTCATGCGCATCTGCCGTTTGTACGGCATCCAGAGCACCCCAAATTTTTGGAGGAAAACTGGCTCTTTGAGGCCATCACCGAGTCCTATCTGCCTTTGCTGGAGGTCATTCAAGGCTGGCAACGGGACGGTTTGAATGCACCTCTCACCCTCAACCTTTCTCCCACCCTCTGTGCCATGCTGCGGGATTCCCTCCTTCGCTCCCGCTATGAACGCCACCTCAACGGCTTGATTGAGCTGGCCGAGAAGGAAATTCATCGCACGCATTGGGATCGTGCTTTCCATGAGCTGGCCTGGATGTACCATCATCGCCTGAGCCGCGCCCGCGAGTTATGGCAGGCCTGCCAGGGGGACTTGGTCGCAGCCTTTGCCCGCCTGCAAAACGAGGGCCGCGTGGAGTTGGTTGCCTGCGCCGCCACGCATGCCCTCCTCCCTCTGTTGGCTCAGCATCCCCCTTCCGTGCGGGCTCAACTGCTCATCGGGCGGGATTATTACCGCGAATGTTTCGGGTGTGAACCGCGGGGTGTTTGGCTCCCTGAATGTGCCTACGCCCCCGGCGTGGAAAAAGTGCTCCAGGAAGCCAACATCCGCTGGTTCATCCTGGATACCCATGGCGTGCTGCACGCTCAGCCCCGGCCCCGTTACGGCGTATTCGCCCCACTCTACACCCCCAACTGTATTGCCGCCTTTGGCCGGGATTTGGATTCTGCCCGGCAGGTTTGGAGCCGCCATGAGGGCTATCCGGGCGATCCCCGTTATCGCGACTTCTACCGCGACATCGGCTACGACCTCGATTTCGATTACGTGCGCCCTTATCTGCCCAGTCCTGACCTGCGCGGTTTCACAGGCTTCAAATACTACCAGATCACCGGCGATACGCCGCACAAATTGGTCTATCAACCCGCCGCGGCCCGCGATGCCGCCGCCGCCCACGCCGCTCATTTTCTGGAATCCCGTCAGAAACAAATTGCCGAGCTGGCCACCGTCATGGACCTGCCCCCCCTCATTGTCTCCCCCTATGACGCCGAATTGTTTGGCCATTGGTGGTATGAAGGCCCGCAATTCCTTGATTTCTACGTCCGCAAACTGTGCTGCGACCAACATCAAATTGAATTGATCACCCCCAGCCAGTACCTGCGCCGCCATCCCACCCATCAGATCGCCACTCCCAGCACCTCAAGCTGGGGCGAGGAAGGCTATTGCAAGCTCTGGCTTAATGAATCCAACCAATGGATTCTGCCCCACCTGCACGTGGCGCAGGAACGCATGACCCAACTGGCCCGCCGCTTCCCCTCCGCCGAAGGAGTGACCCTGCGCGCCTTGCAGCAGGCCGCCCGCGAGCTGTTGCTGGCCCAGGCCAGTGACTGGCCCTTCATCCTTCGCACTGGCACCAGCCCCGATTATGCCCGGCGCCGGGTCAAGGATCACCTCCTGCGCTTCATCGCTCTCCATGAACAGCTTACCGCCACGCGCGTCTCCGAAAATTACCTCAAACGCCTCGAAGGGACCGACAATCTCTTCCCCAACCTGAACCACCTCTACTGGGCATGAGGAAATTCGCGATCTCGATGCCGTGAGGGTTTGCTGTCCTGCAGCCCCGGCATTAAATTAGTAATGTGCCACGCTGGCTCCACGCTTTGCTGATTGCCTTCGCGGTCTCCTCAGGACTCGAGGCAGCCAAAGCCGCCGCTGCGCTGGTGGAATCGCCCTGGCTGATTTCCCGGCAGGGTTGGCGGCTGGTGGATGCCCAGGGGCAACCTGTCACCTTGCGCAACAACCCCCAGGCCAGAGACGTGCCCTTCCAGCAGGTGTTGGCCTTTGTGCAAAGCAACCAGGTCAATCAATTACCTTACCGCACGGGCCAGTTTGCCTGCACCGAATTCGCGGTGGCGCTTCACAACGCTGCCGAGGCTGCCGGCATTCGTTGTGCCCTCGTGGGCGTCCGTTTCCAGCGCGGCCCTGGCCATGCCCTGAACGCATTTCAAACCACCGACAAAGGCTTGGTGTACATTGATTGCACCGGCTCGCCCAATCCCCCCGCCGATCCCGCGCGTTTTGACACCATCGGCTATCTCAAGCTGGGGCAACCCTATGGCCGCCTGCCGTTGGAACTGGGGGCCATCGAGCCCAACCGTTACGAGCGCTATACTTACGTCATGGGACTTTGGCGCTGGGTGCAAATGGAATCCCGGCAGCTCAAGGCCGCCGGCATGCCCGACGCCCCGGAGGAGCTGGCCCTCAGCCCCGCGGAAAGGGCCGAGCGCCGAGCCAGACTGCGCGCCCAGTTGCAACGCCTCCAAATGCGCTATGACATGAACCCCTCTCCCGTTAAAACCATTGACGTGTGGTGGTGAGCAGGCGCTGGACAGAACATACCCCGGCTTGTCCTTCGGGCCGGCCACAAAATTTTTTATTGTCCCCCAGGCCGGGGCGATTATCTTTTACAAGTCGTGCGGGCGTAGTTCAATGGTAGAACGGAAGCCTTCCAAGCTTCACACGTGGGTTCGATTCCCATCGCCCGCTCCATTTTTTTAATCACCCCATCTTTATGAAAGTGTTGCTGGCTGAAGATGACCTCGCCTCGCGCGAAATGCTGGAGACCATCTTGAAACGCATGGGGTTGTCAGTGGTTTCCTGTCCCGATGGCGAGATGGCTTGGGAGGCGCTGCAGGCCGAGAATCGCCCCCTTCTCGCGGTGCTGGACTGGCGCATGCCCGGCGTGGACGGCGACGAAATCTGCCGTCGGGTGCGCAACGTGCCTGCCCTGCGCCACCTCTACCTGATCCTGGTCACCGGTCTCAGTCAGCCGGAGCACATCGTGGCCGGTCTGGAGGCCGGCGCCAATGACTACCTCACCAAGCCTTTCAACCCCGTGGAACTTGAAGCCCGTGTGCGGGTGGGCCTGCGCGTGGTTCAACTGCAGGAGGAATTACGCACTCGCATCCGCGAGCTGGAGCAGGCCATGAGTCATGTCAAACGCCTGCAGGGGCTGCTGCCCATTTGTGTCATGTGCAAGAAAGTCCGCAACGATGACAATTATTGGCAGCAGGTGGACGCCTATTTCGCTGAACACGCCAATATCCGCTTCAATCGCGCCCTTTGCCCGGAATGTGCCGCCCGCGAAGCCCGCAAATTCGAGTGATGCTGCCGTAACGGTTCACAGCAGGAAAAGCAGCAGCAGAACAATCGCCGATACCACCGCCATCATGCCCGCCGGCATGAATTTGCCCGTCTTATACAGACGGAAGGCAAAAAATCCCACCAGCACCGCCGTCAACAGCCGCCCCACCCACATCGGCAAAATGCCCAGCGCGCACAGCGCCAGGGGAATGGCGAAAGCCGTCGAAGTCACCAGCGAAATCAGGCTGCCGGCCTTGAGATACCCTATGAAGCCACCCGCCACGAGCAGCACCACATAGATCCAGAGAACAATCTTCGTCATGCCCGCCAAGATAATGCGGTATTTGCCCGGCGGCAAATACACCCGCCCCCACGGACGAAACAGAGTTTGTCACGAGGCGCTCGGGGAGGCCGGCTCGCGCTCGGGAAACTCAAAACTCACGCGCTCTTTTTCATCCAGCACCAGCGCTGCCTTGAAGGGCTTGCCCGTCTTTTTGGAAATAAAGCCGCTCAACACGTCAGTGCGCCGATCCTGCAGCAACTTGATGACCTGGGCGGCCTCCAGCGGTTGTTGCAAAATGACCTTGCCCACTTTGAATTTGCAGGCGCGGCTGGCCAACTGGCTTCGCTCGCACACGTAAGCCTCGGGGCCTTCAAACACCTTCCCGCCGCAGCGCGGACATTTTCCCAGGGGCCGCTGGCCGCTGAAATCCAGCTTCGGCGGCGGCGGCTGCTCCGCGGATTTGGCCCGGGCCTTGGCCCGCGCCGGGCGCGCGGCAAATTCGAAACCCACCGCGCCATCCTTGCCCAGCACCAGGTGCGCGTCAAAGGCTCGCCCGTTGCGTTTGGACACAAACCC
Organism: Verrucomicrobiia bacterium; assembly: GCA_026414565.1. NCBI lineage: Bacteria > Pseudomonadati > Verrucomicrobiota > Verrucomicrobiia > Verrucomicrobiia bacterium. The sequence goes on along the minus strand of JAOAIT010000018.1, from coordinate 69,098 downwards.
TTTGAGCAGCTCCGTCCTGCCCTCGGCCAGCAAACGGCGCATTTCCTCCGGCGCAATCTTGCGCTGCAAAATGACGGCGCCGGTGCGGAAATCGCAGGTCTTCTCCGGCCCTGCGGCCTTCTCGCACAGGTACGACATGCCCGCATCAAAAACCCGCCCACCGCACTTGGGACATTTGCCCAGGGGCTCCTTGCCCGTGAAATCCACCGTTGCCGCCTCGCTCTTTTCCCCCTGCTCTCCGTTGCCGTTCTTGCGGTCCCCGTTTCCAAAATCCAGTTCAATATTCCCGTCCTCGGCCAGTCGCAGCATGGCGGCGAAGGGCAAGCCCTTCTGACTGCGAAAACCTTGCAGGGGGCCGATGACCTTTTTGGCCACCAGTTCCTCCGCCTCTTCGTGTTCCAGAATGCGGCCGGCCACAATCTTGCGGAAGTTGAAACTGCATTTCTGGCATTGAAAATTGCGATAATTCTCCTTGATTAACCCCCCGCAACGAGGACAGGGCGTTTTCAGCTCGCCAAAATCTCCCGGCACCGTGTCACTTTGATAATTGCGCGCCTGCTCCACGATATGGCGGGTCATGGCCTCGATCTCGCGCATGAAATCTTCGCGCCGCATTTGCCCCCGCTCCATCAGCTTGAGCTTGAACTCCCAGTCCCCCGTCAGCTCCGGCTTGCACAGTTCCGGGATGCCCAGGCCGTTCAAGAGCACAATGAGCGAAAACGCTTTGGCCGTCGGCACCAGCTCCTTCCCGTGTCGCACCACGTATTTCTCCTCAATCAACCCCTCAATAATGGCTGCCCGCGTGGCCGGCGTCCCCAGGCCCTTGGCCGCCATGGCTTCACGCAATTCCTCATCTTCCACCAACTTGCCCGCCCCTTCCATGGCGCTCAACAAGGTGGCTTCTGTAAACCGCGGCGGCGGACGGGTTTGAGATTTCTCCACTTGGATTTCCGTGGTCTTCACCGCCTCCCCCGCCTGCACCGGCGCCAGAGAAGGAGTATCATCAGCCGGGGCTTCCTTCCCGTAAACCGTCAACCAGCCGGGATTCAACATGACCTTGCCTTCGCTCTTGAACGGCTCGCCCTCCACGCGGGTGATGCGCGTGGTGACCAGATACTCCGCCGCCGGGTAGAATACCGCCAAAAACCGGCGGGCGATCATGTCATAAATCTTGCCCTCGGCGTCCGTCAGATGTTTCGGCGGCAGCGTTGTGGGAATAATGGCAAAGTGGTCGGACACCTTGGCGTTGTTGAAAATGCGTTTATTGGGCCGCACCCAGCCCTGCTCCAGCACCGTGTGCGCAAACGATGCATACTCCGTGCCTTCCATGGCCTGCAGGGTCTGCCGCACTGTCCCCAGATAATCCTCCGGCAACGCCCGCGAGTCCGTGCGCGGATAGGTGATGACCTTGTGTTTCTCGTATAGCGCCTGCGCCAGCGCCAGGGTGGCTTTGGCTGAAAAACCAAAGCGGCTGTTGGCCTCGCGTTGCAATGAGGTTAAATCATACAGCAGCGGAGAAAGCTGGGTCGTGGGCTTGCTTTCCTCGGTGACCACCCCCGGCTTGCCCAAACAGCGGGCGCGAATGTCCTCCGCCCGCTGCGCGTCCCACAATCGCTCCGGCCGCAAGTCGCTGTCTTCCTTGTCCTTGGTGAACTTTTCGTCAAACCAGCGGCCCGTGTAAGTGCCCGCCTCGGCGGTGAAGGTGGCGTGAACCTCCCAGTAATCACGCGGCACAAATTTGCGAATCTTATGCTCGCGCTCCACCAGAATGGCCAGCGTGGGCGTCTGCACCCGTCCTACCGTGGTCTTCTGAAAACCGCCGCTGCGCGAGTTGAAGGCCGTCAAGGCCCGCGTCCCATTGATGCCCACCAGCCAGTCCGACTCCGAACGGCAGATGGCCGCGTTGGCCAGCGGCTGCAATTCCTCATCGCTGCGCAACGCGGCAAATCCCTCCCGGATGGCCGCCGGCGTCATGGATTGCAACCAAAGCCGCCGAATGGGCTTTTGCGTGCCTGTGTATTTGACAATATACCGGAAAATCAATTCCCCCTCCCGCCCGGCATCGCAGGCGTTGATGAGGCTGTCCACATCCTTGCGCTTGATCAGCCGCTCCAACAGCCGCAGGCGGGAGGCGGTCTTCTCAATCGGCTGTAAATCAAAGTGCGGCGGAATGACCGGAAGATGGGCGAAAGACCACTTGCCGCGCTGTACCTCGTACTGCGGCGGCACTGCCAGCTCCAACAAGTGCCCCACCGCCGAGGCCAGCACATATTGGTCGCTCTCGAAATAATCGTCGTGTGACTTGAAACCGCCCAGGGCCTTCGCGATGTCGCGGGCCACGGACGGTTTCTCCGCAATGATTAATGCTTTGCCCATGCTCTCTGCCTGCTCACCCCCGCTGGAGGCCGCTTGCCGCCAACGGCCTCTTCCGGCGCCGGCGTCAAGAAATGCCGCTTAAAACACGCCTCCGCGGAAAATGCAATCCCCAAATGGCTCTCTCCGCCCGCAGGGCTGGCTCATAAGGACAACTGCACCAGGCGCTCCTGCAATTGACCGGACCACCGTTGGATGTAACTCAACACCCGATAAATCTGTTCCAGCCGTTCCAACGGCAGGGCCGCAACCCGTCCGGGATCGCCCGGCGGCGGCGCCTTTTCCCACACCGCATTGAGTCCCTCCAGTTCGGCCAGCAGCTCCTCGCGTTTGGCGTTCACATGCGCCTGCACCTGTTGCAGCTTGTCCACCCATTCCAGCCCGCGCGCAAAAAGTTGCACTTTGACCATCGGCGACTCCGCTTTGGCCCGCTCCGCCAGAAAAGCATCCACGTCCCGGCAAAGCTGCCCCACCTCCACAAACAAATCCATCGTCCCCGGCGGGATGCGCTGAATGTCCTTGGGACGTTGACCCGTTTCCAACTCGTACAAGTGCAACAACCGCTCCTTCGGCTCGCTGAGACACTGGAACGCGGCATTCAACTCCGCATAACGCTCCGTGGCCGCCTGGCGCTCGGCTGCCGATGCATGATGAAAACGGTCGGGATGCACGCTGCTGGACAGCTTCAGAAAGCGTTCTTTCAAAGCCTCCACCTCCAGCGCCGGCCGCCGTGGTTCATTGAGCAGAGCAAAATAATCCGTCATCCCGGAAGCTGAGGTTGGCCGGTTTAAGCGCTGAAACTTTCCCCACACGAACAGGTGGTGGCGGCGTTGGGATTCTTCACCTTGAAGCCGCCCCCCTGCAAGGCATCCACATAATCCAGTTCACTGCCCGTCACATACAGCGCGCTTTTCGGATCCACCACCACGCGAATGCCCCCGCTTTCCACCAGAATGTCCCGGTTGGCCGGGCCATCCTGCAAATCCATTTTGTACTGCAGCCCCGAACAGCCTCCGCCCACCACGGCAATCCGCAGCACCCCGTTGGGGCGCCCTTGTTTCTGTAACAACGAGCGCACCTTCTCTCCTGCGCTGGGAGTCACCCGCACCAGCCGCTCGTCCCCCACACGATAATTCACCGCCGCCGCAGGTTGGTTTTGATTCGCAGAAGCCGCTATCATATATCACCATACTATCCCCGCACCGCCCCTGCGTCAACTCGCCCCCCCCGCCGTCGAGGGCTTAACCCGGGGCATTTCACTCCATCAGAGGGTCCCCCGGTTGCTTTTTCCGGCCAGTGCCAGGTATTGGGCCGCCACAGTGGCCGCATCGAATTGCTGCTTGATTTCCTCGCAACGCCCCGATAGCCGCTGCCAAACCGTGTCATCCGTGAGCAGTTTGTCAAACCGCCGCGCCATGCCTGCCGCGGTGTCTTCCACAAAACAGGTTTCCCCATCGCGCGCCATCAAGGTGGACACACTGGACGAACACACCGCCGGCGTATGGCTGGCCAGCGCCTCCAGCGCTGTGGGTGACGCCACCGGATGCGCATAGCGCGAAGGGATGGATACCACCCGTGCCACCGCCAGCAGCTCCTTCAACCGCCCCACAGGCACCACCCCCGGCAACTCCACGCGGCGTTGCACCTCCGCCGGCATTTTTTGCAACACCCGCATAAATGCCCGCTCCTCCTTGCCGGTCACCACCAGCCGCGCCTCCCGATGTTGCGTCAGGGCCAATGCCTGCAAAGACGCCTGGGGTTGCTTGTAATCCTGTTGTCCCAGGTGAAGAATCAAGGGCTGCCGGTGGCTCACGGGCAGCCCGGCATACCGCCGCACTTCAATGCACGTGGGAATGACCGTGATTCTTTGCGGCTCCAGGCGGCATTCCCGCGCCACCGGGGCCACCAATTCCGGGCAGGTCGTCACCACCTGTTCCACCAGCCGGTAGGTCATGCTCTTATATAAAATGCGCCCCAGCGGCCCCAGCGGCCCCAACCATCGCCGCTCCACATCGTGCGCCACCAAAATCGTGCGCGCCTTGAACCGCACCGGCACCGCGCCGTTGATGAGAATCAAATCCGGTTGATGCCGCCTCTCCAAGGCGGCTCCATGCCGTCGCCACGTGAAAAACTTGCGCCAGTCCGCCAGGTGCGCCACCGGTTGCAGCACATCCAATTGCGGATAGCGCTCCATCTCATACAGTTCACGCACCCCCTCCTCCACCCGGGTGCCATGCGTGGCAGCACATACCACCTCATGCCCTTCCCGCAACCAGGCTCCCGCCAGAGAGAAAATGAACTGGCTGATGCCATCGGCGCGCGTCAACGACTCCCGTTTGATGATCAGGATTTTCATGCCGGTTCGTTGCGCAGCACCCACACGGGAGCGTATTCTGGACAACCCGGATGCAGGAGCCGGGCCTCCCACCCGGCTTTCCCGCGCACATATTCCACCGGCTCCCACCCAAACCCTGTGTCCCGATCCAGCGCGGCCTCCTCCCAACCGAAACGATCTTCCACCTTCCAACCTTGCAACAGCAGGGGCAGCCGCAGCCGGCCATAGATGCGATGAATGTTGAAGACCACCTTGTCCCGTCCCACCGGCACGGTCAGGAAAAGGCGGCCCCCCGGTTTAATCAGGCGCTTCATGAGCTGCATCGCCTTCAAATCTCCATCCGGATCCAAAGGCTCGCCGTAGCGCCCCAAACCGTCATGCTCAAACGAGGAAATGGACAATGCCGCATCAAAGGGTCTCACCCGGGCCAAGTCCACCGGCGCCCGCATAAATTGCAGCCGTTCATCCTCAAATTCAACGGGATTATAGTCCACCGTTACCGGCTGGGCGCCATAATGCAGGCAAACCCCCTCATACCACGGACCATAGCCCTGATCCGCGCTGCCCATGATGGCCACCCGCTGCCCGGCAATTGGATAACGTGCCAGCGCCGCATACAACCACGCATCCACTCCCCCATAATGCCCCATTTCGCCCGCCGCCACCCGCCGACAAACCTCGGCGATGCGCTCCCGGCTGTAGCGATAGGGCACCGCTCGCGAACCGTCCACGTAGGCATACAAAACCTCGATCTTCCCCCCTAAGGTAAACGCTGCCCTCAGCCGCCGCGGAATCAATGCAGGTGGCTTGCCGCGCAGCCGGCACCAAGGCGCCAAGACAACCGACATCAGGTGCTTCATGCTCCGATGCACCTGCCGATGTCGGCGAATCCCATCTTTCCACGACATACCACCGTTGCTTGACCGATTGATTACCCCAATCCCCGGAGGCGCCCGCCCCGCCGTGGCATCGGAGCTGACCTTGATGCGGCCTACATCACCGGCTCAATGTGCCGGAGGAAATCCGCGTCCTCCACCAGCTCGGCGCTCAGACGCGTGCCCCCCACTTCCACCACCGCCACCTGCAAACCCTCCCGCCGCGCCAGTTTCATCGCCGGCACGATATCGGTATCCCCCGAGAAAATCAAAAGCCGGTCCACCAGGCGTTTGATGGCGAGCGTGGCCACATCCAAACCCACCCGGATGTCCACCCCCTTTTGCTCCAGAGCAAAAGTCACATCCTCCGGCTCCAGGGCCGGCACCGGGGCGTTGTTTTGTGCCGCGGCCAGCGATTCGCGCACGAAACTCTCCGTCAACAGCCAGCCGCGCGGTTTGAGCACACCGCGTCGCAGGGCCACCAAGTCCATCTGGCCCAGTTCCTTGAACAGCTTGGTGGCGTATGCATTGGTGGGACTGGTGCCAAAGTCAGTGGACTTTCCATCAACTGGATTGGTCACCATGCCATCATAGGGATAGGCATCATAATAAAAAATGCGCCACGGCTCCTCCTCGTCGCTATCCAGCGCCAACAACGCATTCTTGCGTACCACCTCCGCCGTCACCGTGGGCCGGCGCGCATGGCCATTGGAAACTGTCTCCGCCAGTTCTTTGCGCAGCACTTTGGTGAACCACCCGCCATCAATCAATAACGCCACTTTTTTCATAATGCCTTTATTAGATACCTCTCCTTCCGCGGCCATCACCGGGGAAGGTCAGATTGCCGCCTGTTCTCAGGCAACAGCAGAACGTCACCATACGGCATTAACGGGCGCACCGCAACAGAAACTCCCACCCGCCCCGCCCCGCCGCCGGTGGCCCGCGTTAAAATCTGCGCATTTGACGATGGCCTGGTTCTCCCGTAGGGTACTTCGTCACTGTAGGCAACATGCTAGGGTACATCATTAAAAAGATTTTCGGGTCAAAAAATGACCGTGAATTGCGGCGCCTCCTGCCCTTGGTGCGTCAAATCAACCAGCTTGAGCAGGAGCTCCAAAGCCTCCCCGACGAGGCGTTGCGCGAGAAAACCGCCGCCTGGAAAGCCAGATTATCCACCATTCAGGATAATAACGAATTGCAGCGCGAGCTGGATGCCATCCTGCCCGAGGCGTTTGCCGTCGTGAAAAATGCCTGCCGCCGTCTTCTGGGCACCGAAATCGTCGTGCGCGGCCATACCCTCAAATGGGATATGGTGCCCTTTGATGTCCAGCTCATGGGCGGCTGGGCCTTGCACAAGGGACGCATCGCCGAAATGGCCACCGGCGAAGGCAAAACGCTGGTCGCCACCCTCCCCGTCTATCTCAATGCCCTCACCGGCCGCGGCGTGCATGTGGTCACCGTCAACGATTACCTCGCCGCCCGCGACAGCGAATGGATGGGCGCGGTGTACCGTTTCCTCGGCCTCACTGTCGGCTGCATTCTGCACGACCAGCCTCCCTCCGTCCGCCGCGAGCAGTATTACTGTGACATCACCTACGGCACCAACGCCGAATTCGGCTTTGATTACCTCCGCGACAACGGCATGGCCACCACCGCGGAAGAGCAGGTCCAACGCGGCCACTACTATGCCATTGTGGACGAGGTGGACTCCATTCTGATTGATGAAGCCCGCACCCCGCTCATCATCAGCGGCCCCGCCGTCGTTAACGCCGACAACGATCATTACCTTCAACACAAACCCATGGTGGAACGCCTCGTGCGCGCCCAGGAGCAGTTGTGCAACCGCTTCCTGCGCGAAGCCGAGGAGCTCATGAAAAAGCTGCATCCCGAGGACGGCTCGAACCCGCAGAACCCCGAGGAACTCGAACGCCAGATCGGCCTGCTCCTCTTCAAAGTCAAAATGGGCCAGCCACGCTCCGAAGGCCTGATGCGTCTGCTGGAAAATCCGGAAAACATCCGCCTCATGAACAACGCCGAGCTTCAGCTCCACGCCGACCAGTCCAAGCGGGAGCTGTACGCCACCAAGGAGGAGTTGTTCTTTGCGATGGACGAGAAGACCCACGAGGCCGACCTCACCGAAAAAGGGCGCAAATTCCTCAGCCCCAATGACCCGGATGCCTTCGTGATGCCGGACCTGATTTCCCTCTACCATGCCATTGACACCGGCCCGGAAACCGACCCGCGCAAGCGCGCTGAACTGAAAGCCCGGGCTCAGGCCCAGTTTGAAGAAAAAGCCAAAACCATCCACTGCATCTCCCAGCTCCTCAAGGCCTACTGCCTTTACCTCCGCGATGTCCATTACGTCGTGCAGGATAATAAAGTCATCATCGTGGACGAAAATACCGGCCGCCTGATGACCGGACGCCGCTGGAGCGACGGCCTCCATTCCGCCGTGGAAGCCAAAGAGGGCGTTGAGGTGGAAAAGGAAACCCAAACCTACGCAACCATCACCATTCAGAATTACTTCCGCATGTACACCAAGCTGGCCGGCATGACCGGCACAGCGGAAACCGAAGCACAGGAATTTTACGACATTTACAAGCTGGGCGTGCTGGTCATCCCCACCAACAAACCCTGCATCCGCAAGGACTTCAACGACTCCGTTTATAAAACCAAACGGGAAAAATTCGCGGCCGTCCTCAAGGAGATCCAGGAAATCCACGCCCAGGGCCGACCCATCCTGGTGGGTACCGTTTCCGTGGAAACCAGCGAGCACCTTTCCCGCATGCTCCAGCGCGTGGGTCTGGTTCACTCCGTCCTCAACGCCAAATACCACCAGCAGGAGGCGGAAATCGTGGCCCGTGCCGGTCAGCGTGGCGCCATCACCATCGCCACCAACATGGCCGGACGTGGCACCGACATCAAGCTCGGCCCCGGCGTGGCCGACCTGGGCGGCCTGCATGTCATCGGCACCGAACGGCACGAGGCCCGCCGCATTGACCGCCAGTTGCGCGGACGCTGCGCCCGCCAGGGGGATCCGGGTTCCTCCCACTTTTTCATCTCGCTGGAAGACGATCTCATGCGCCTCTTCGGCTCGGACCGCATCGTCAAGGTCATGGAAAAAATGGGCTATGAGGAGGGTCAGGAATTGCAGCACCCGCTCCTCAACCGCTCCATTGAATCGGCCCAGAAGCGGGTCGAACAGCAAAACTTCCAAATCCGCAAGCGCGTCCTGGAGTACGACGACGTCATGAACAAACAGCGCGAAGTCGTGTACAGGTTCCGCAATGAAATCATCCACGCCGACGACGTCCGGGACCGCCTGATGGACATTATGGAGGAGGTGGTGCAGACCAAGGTGATGCAATTCATCACCACGGACGAGGAGCGCGACCAATGGAACCTGCGCGGCCTGGCCGACTGGATCAACCTCAATTTCCCCATCTCCCTGCCCGAACAGCAACTGGCTCAGATCGCCGACACCGCCACCGAATCCCCCGTCCCCGGCTCCATGTTCGATGGCATGACCCCCGCCCAACTGGCCGTCTGCCGGGCCGTCATCAAGGCCGTGCGCGATGCCTACGAACTCAAGGTGCAATTTGAGGAGCCCAACGCGCTTAAAAAAATTGAACGCTACACCATCCTCACCGCCATTGACCGCCGCTGGCAGGAGCACCTCTACAACATGGACAGCCTCCGCAACGCCATTGGCCTTCGCGCCTATGGCCAGCGCGACCCGCTCATCGAATACAAGGCCGAGGCTTACAAGATGTTTGACGAACTGATGGTGGACATCAAATCCGAGGTTTGCCACAACATCTTCAGCAGCGCCTCCAGCCTCATGGCCCTCGAAAATTTCCTCCGCAGCCTGCCGCAACAGACCGTGCATGAAAGCACCTCCGCCTTTGGCTCAGCCCCCGCCGCAGAGCCTGGCGCCGCGCCCCCGCGCAAGGAAAGCGACATTGTCAGCGAAGCCAACCAGGCCCTCGCCAAGGCCAAACCGGTGCGCACCGGCCCCAAAGTAGGCCGCAACGATCCCTGCCCGTGCGGCAGCGGCAAGAAATACAAGCATTGTTGCGGCCGCTGACCCGGCCCCTTCAGCCCGCCAGGCCCCATGAGGAATCACTTATGTTAACTCCGCGCGCGTTACGAAGTTTCCTTCCGTGGAAAGGCCTCTTCCTTCTTTGCTCCCTGGCCGCTTATGCCGACCTCGGCAGTGCCCTCAATCCCGCGCTGCCCTGGTCCACCAGCCCCGACCGCCCCTGGGTGGAGGTGTTCGACATCACCCATGACGATGAAAGCGCCGCGCGCTCGGCCTTCTTGTCCGCGGGCCAGTCCTCCTGGCTCCGCACCACCGTTACCGGCCCGGGCCGGATTGAATTCTGGTGGAAGGTTTCCACCGACTATGAATTGGGTTACCTCCGCTTCAGCGTCCTCGGCCAAACCCTGGAAATCAATGGCGAATACGAATGGGAGCTGGTGAGCATTCCCTTGCCCGCCGGTCAACACGTTTTGGAATGGACGTACGCCAAGTTGCCCGGATTTTCCATGATGGGCGACGCCGCCTGGCTCGATGAAGTCACCTTCACCCCCGGTGACAACCCGCCCCGGGTGATCCGCGACCCCGCCAACGTGGACATCCTGGCCGGCGACGAGCTGATTCTAAACCCTTTTGTCTCCGGCAGTCTCCCTCTGGCTTATCAGTGGTATTTTAATGGCTCCCCGCTGGCCGGCGCCACTCAGGCCGTCTTGCGCATCCCCGGCGTGTTCACCAACCAGGCCGGCGCCTATCGGCTCGTTGTCCGCAATCCTTTTGGCGTCGTGACCAGTGCAACCGCCCGCGTCACCGTCACTCTCGACCCCCTGGCGGTCGCCCTCAATGCCCCTCACCTGCTCTGGGAAACCACCCCCTTTGCGCCTTGGGAACCGCAAAGCGTCACCACCCATGACGGCGTGGCTGCAGCTCAATCCCCGCCCCTCTTTGACAACGAAGCCAGCGCCATCAGCACCACCGTCACCGGCCCGGGATTCATCTCCTTCTGGTGGAAAGTCTCCAGTGACGGCGACGCTCTGAGCTTCACCATCAACAACGTCGAACAAGACTTCATCTACGCTGAAGTTGATTGGGAAAAACGCACCTTCCCCGTCCCCCCCGGCCGCGCCGTGCTCGAGTGGGTGTATGTGAAAGACAGCGCCGGCAGCGCTGGCGACGACGCCGGTTACCTGGATGAAGTCACCTTCCTCCCCGCCCCGCGGCTGCAGTCACCCCGCTTGCAAGCCGGCCAGTTCTCCCTGCAGGTAAACACCCTCCCCGGTTTTCACTACACCCTCGAATACCAAAACACCTTGCGCGGCACCAACTGGACGCCGCTGCTCACCGTGCCGGGGGACGGCACCCTGAAAACCATAAGTGACAGTGCGCCCCCCTCTTCGCAACGCTTTTACCGACTCCGCCAGACTCTGCCTTGACGGTGCGCAGGCCGGTCCGTCTCCGCGAAACCTGTCACCAGCAGGCTGTGTCACAGGCCTGCCTCCTTCCATGTCTGTTGTAAATCGCACTCGTCATTATTGAGTTTTACGCTAATATAGCCACGCATGAGCCGGGAAATCCTCGGGACCCATCAAAAAGCGTTGCAGATTAATCTGGACCCCACTTCCTACGGCACCTTTGCCGAAATTGGCGGCGGCCAGGAAGTGGCGCGCTGGTTCTTCCGCGTCGGCGGCGCCGCGGGCACCGTGGCAAAAACCATGTCCGCCTACGACATGACCTTCAGCGACGCTATTTACGGCCAGTGCAAACGCTACGTCAGCCGTCAACGCCTGGGCACCATGCTGGACCATGAATATCAGCTCCTTGTGGAACGGCTGGACGCCAAGCGCGGAGCCACCACCCGGTTTTTTGTCTTTGCCGATACCGTGGCCGTTAAGAGTTTCCGCGGCAATAACGACTGCCACGGCTGGCTGGGCATTCGCTTCCAGACCGAACCCCGCGGTGAACCCTCGGACATCATCATTCATGTCCGCATGTTGGACCGCGAAAGCGTCATGCAACAGGAGGCGCTGGGCGTCATGGGCGTCAACCTCATTTATGGGGCGCTCTACTTTCATCAACAGCCGCGCGCCCTCATCATGTCGCTCCTGGACAACCTCACCACCGAACGCGTCGAGGTGGACCTCGTCCGTTTTTCCGGCCCCGCCTTCGCGGGCGTGGACAACCGCCTGATGAGCCTCGAACTGGTCAGCCACGGCTTGACGGATGCGGCCATGTTCACCGCCGACGGCGAAGTGGTGCAGGCCGCCGAATACCTTTATAAACGCCCCATCCTCGTCGAGCGCGGCAATTTCCGCCCCGTCACCCGGCTCACCCTCGACCTGCTCCAAAATGCCCGTGCCCAATTCATCCAGGACGCCCAGGCCGACCCCGCGGAAGTCGCCGTCATCATGGAAATGACCCTGCGCAGCCTCACCACCTCCCCCAGCGGCATTGACCATCGCGATTTTTTGGATCGTGCCGACATCCTGGGGACGCTGGGCCAGACCGTGCTCATTTCCAACTACGCCCGTTTCTTCCGCCTCGCCAATTACCTTTTTCGCCATACCAAAAAACGCATCGGCATCGCCATCGGCGCCCCCGCCCTGCGCGAGCTGTTCTCCGAAAAGTTTTATACCGACCTCGAGGGCGGCATTCTCGAATCCTTCGGCCGGCTCTTCAAAAATGATTTGAAACTTTACCTTTATCCCATGCGCGATCCCCAAACCGGCCAGCTCATCAACGCGGAGACTTTTCAACCCGAGCCGCACCTCCGCCCTCTTTATGCTTATTTGCGCGAAAAGAAATTCATCGAGGACATCCGCAACTACGATCCCACCTGCCTGAACATCACCTCGGCCGACGCCCTGGCCCGGCTCCAACGCGGCGATCCCTCATGGGAATCCCTGGTCCCGCCGCAAGTGGTTCAAATCATCAAAGAGCGCCGCCTCTTCGGCTGGCAGCCTGCCCCCGCCGCCACCTGAGGGCAACGATGTCCCGGTTGCGGGGCCAGCCTGGAAAGCCGGTCCAGACGTGCAAACTGACGGTGCCCAAAAGTGCGTCGCTTTGCTCTTGCCGTTCTGCCCGGAATTCCCACCATGACAGCCATGCAGCGCATTTATCTTCTGGCTCTCGGTGGTTGTATCTGGCTGACCTTGGGCGCGTTTCAAATCTGGCCACAAACACCCCCGCCCCCTGCCGCCATGGCCTCCAATGCCCTCGTGCTCTCCGAGTTCATTTTCGAGCAACAACCCACCCCCCAGTGCCACGCCTCCACCCTCGTCGAAACTGCCGAGGGCCTCGTGGCCGCCTGGTTCGGTGGCCGCCACGAGCAAAATCCGGATGTCGGCATCTGGCTTTCCCGCCATCGCGAAGGCCGCTGGTCCACACCGGTGGAAGTCGCCAATGGCATCCAACATGCCAACAAACGCTATCCCTGCTGGAACCCAGTCCTCTTCCAGCCCCGCCAGGGGCCGCTGATGCTTTTTTACAAAGTTGGCCCCAGCCCCTCCACCTGGTGGGGCATGTTAATGACCTCCGATGATGCCGGACAAACTTGGAGCCTCCCCCGCCGTCTTCCCGAAGACATCCTCGGCCCCGTAAAAAACAAGCCCATCCAACTCCCCAATGGCGACATCCTTTGCGGCTCCAGTTCCGAACACGCCGGCTGGCGCGTGCACTTCGAGCGCACTCCCGACCTCGGCCGTACTTGGGAATTAATCGGGCCCGTAAACGACGGCAAGGAATTGGGAGCCATTCAGCCCAGCCTCCTGATTCACCCCAACGGCCGCCTGCAGGCCGTCGGCCGCACCCGTCAGGGAAAAATCTTCCAAATCTGGTCCAGTGATCAGGGAAAAACCTGGGGCCCCATGACCACACTTGACCTGCCCAACCCCAATGCCGGCACGGACGCCCTGACCCTGAAGGACGGCCGCCACGTCCTGGTTTACAATCACACCGACCGTGGCCGCACCCCCTTGAATGTCGCTCTCTCCAATGACGGCCAAAATTGGCAACCCGTCCTTACCCTTGAAGACACCCCGGGCGAATATTCGTACCCCGCCGTCATTCAAACCCGCGACGGGCTTCTCCACATCACCTACACTTGGAAACGGCTGCGCATCAAACACGCCGTTATAGACCTGGCCAGGCTGCCCTGACCAGATCCCTGCCCGTGCCTCATTTGGCGGAAGCCGCTGCGGGCATTTCCTGGATATAAAGCTCCCGAAATTCCACCTTCATCGGCGGGCCTTGGTGCATTTGCAGGGCAATCACCCCCTTGGGCAGCGCAAACTTCGGTTGATAATCCTCCACCTCGCACATCAACACGCCATTGATCCATAATTTAATGGCCGGCCCCTGCGCCAGGACACGATATTCATTCCAGTCCCCCGGCTTGACGACCTTGAGCAAGTCCTCAGCACGGGCAAAGACGGTCACCGTCCGCTTGCCGTCTTTGTCAAAATGAACTTTCTCGCCTCGCCTGGCCACCAGTCCCCGCTCATGTTGATAGAGGCACCCCACATATTCTCCTGCGGCATCAATGTCCGCCTGGTATCCCCAAGTGTCATAATCGGCCAGCGCCTTGCTGCGAAATTGAATCCCCGAATTGGCCGGTCCCGTAATGCGCCATTGACAACGAAATTCAAAATCCCCCGGCTCCCCGCCCTTCCAAATCAAGTAATGGCTCTTGTTGCACGGCTTTTGCGGCGTGCTTTCACACACAATCACCCCATCCTTAACTTCCCACCAGCCCGGCACCCCCTCCCAACCTTGCAAATCCTTGCCGTTAAACATGGGTCGCATGGACGTAATCGTGTGGGTGGTCTTCACGCCGCAACCCTGCCCCACAAGGCAAAGCGCAGCGACAACCAAACCAGCCAAGGGCTTCAGTAGGAAGGATGTCATTTTCATGCCTCGAAGCCTACCACCCACCCCTCCCCGAGCCAACGCTGAATTCACCCTCATCCTAACAGAGGGACCGGGCGTTTCCTGTGATTGCTGCCTCCGATTTTCCCCCTTGCCCGGCTCTGTCCATTCGCCCCCCTGAACTGCCTCGACCCGCGGGCGAAAAAACATTTGGTATCCCGCCCCACTTAAGCTAAGAATGACCTGTACACATGCTCGACACCAAACCCATTCGAGCCGTAACTTTTGACGCGGGGGGCACGCTGCTCCGGCCGGCCCAGCCCGTGGGAGAGATCTATGCCCGCGTGGCGCGCGAGTTTGGGTTGCAGGCGGCATCCGCCGCGGAATTGGAGGAAAATTTTGCGCGTGAATGGCGCCAAAAAGGGGAGTTTGATTACTCGCAGGAAGCCTGGTTTGCCCTGGTACGCCGCACCTTTGGCGCCCATGCAGACCGGCTGCCGGAGGCCTTTTACCCCGCACTGTACGAGGAATTCGCCCACGTGGAGGCCTGGCACTTGTTTGAAGATGTCCTGCCCACCCTCGACGAACTGGCCAGTCACGGAATTCCGATGGGCGTCATCTCCAACTGGGACAACCGTCTGCGTCCCCTGCTCTCCGCTTTCAAGCTGACCGGTTTTTTTGATGTCATCGTCCCCTCCTGCGAAGTCGCCTTTAACAAGCCCAGCCCGGTCATCTTTGAAATCGCTGTCCGCCAGCTTGGCCTGCCGCCAGAGCAAATCCTCCATGTGGGCGATCATTATCTGGAAGATGTGGAGGGAGCGCGATCGGCCGGCTTGCAAACCTTGCATTTGGTCCGTGGCGCCTTGCACAAAACGGCCGGCCAAATCACCTCCCTGCTCGAGGTGCCCACCGTCGTGGAACTGGCTGGCGGCCATCTGCTGCTTTCCAGCGAAAACACCTGAGCTAATGCTCAGCTTTCACCCCGCTAAACTCGCTCTCAGTAGATTAGAATATCTAATTCATTAAAACATGATTGACGATGTCAAGACTTTCCTTAATCTCTCCCGGCATGTGCTCGCAGAGGTTCTGCGACCCTCAATGACATAATTTTGTTTCATGAACCTGGTATTGCGCATTTGGAATTCCTCTTTGGGGAAGAAATACCTGATGGCCCTTTCCGGCGTGGTGCTGGTGTTGTTTGTCATCGGCCACATGATCGGCAACCTCCAGATTTTTCTCGGCCCGGAAGCCATCAACCGTTACGCCCATTTCCTGCAAAGCAACGTGGAGCTGCTCTGGCCGGTGCGCCTGTTCCTGCTGGGCATGGTGGTGCTCCATGTCATCTCGGCCATCCGCCTGACGTTGGAGAACCGCGCCGCTCGTCCAGTGGACTACGCTCACGGCCAGCCGCCGTTGGCCGCCAGTTTGGCGTCGCGCACCATGCTGGTCGGCGGCCTGGTGGTGGCCGCGTTCATCATTTTCCACCTGCTGCACTACACCGTCAAAATTGACCCGCTCAGCGTGGTGAAAGCCGATGGGCCGGTGGCCCCCATCAAGTTCCAGGATTTGAAGGAACGGCTGCTTACCGGCGAAACCCGTCCCGATGTGTACGCCATGATGATCGCCGGTTTCCGCAACCCCTGGATTTCCCTCTGCTACGCCATCGGCGTAAGCCTGCTCTGCCTGCACTTGAGCCACGGCATCGCCGCCATGTTTCAATCCCTGGGCTTTCGCAATCACGTGTACAGCCCCCTGATCGAAAAAGCCGCCAAAGCCATCGCCTTGCTCCTGTTGATCGGTTACCTTTCCATTCCGGCCGCGGTGCTTCTGGGTCTCGGCAGGGCACACCTGGAGGAGGCCGTGACCCAAGCCGTGTCATCCAAAAGCCTGCCGGCCCCTGCCCAGGTCCCGCCGCTGCCCCCGGCAAAATGAAGCCCAACCCTTTGACGTAACATGAAACTCGATTCCCGCATTCCCTCAGGCCCGCTGGCGCTGAAATGGGACAAGTGCAAGTTTGAAAACAAGCTGGTCAACCCGGCCAACAAGCGTAAATACGAAATCATCGTCGTCGGCGCTGGTCTGGCCGGGGCATCGGCCGCCGCCACCCTCGGCGAGCTGGGGTACAAGGTTAAAAACTTTGTCTATCATGACAGCCCCCGCCGCGCGCATTCCATCGCCGCCCAGGGTGGCATCAACGCCGCTAAAAATTATCAAAACGATGGTGACTCGGTGTACCGGCTTTTCTACGACACCCTCAAGGGCGGCGATTTCCGCGCCCGCGAGGCCAACGTGTACCGCCTGGCCCAGGTCAGCGTAAACATCATTGACCAATGCGTGGCCCAGGGTGTGCCATTTGCCCGGGAATACGGCGGGCTGCTGGACAATCGCTCCTTTGGCGGCGCCCAGGTCTCGCGCACGTTCTACGCCCGCGGCCAGACCGGTCAGCAGCTCCTCCTGGGGGCCTACTCTGCCTTGGTCCGCCAGATTGCCGCCGGCACAGTCCAATCCTTTACCCATTGCGAAATGCTTGACCTGGTGGTGGTGGACGGCCAGGCCAAGGGCATCATCGTCCGCAATCTTATCACCGGCGAAATCAGCCGCCACAACGCCGATGCGGTCGTCCTGGCCACCGGCGGCTACGGCAACGTCTTCAACCTCACCACCTACGCCCGCCAGTCCAATGCCACCGCCATCTGGCGCGCCTACAAACGCGGCGCAGGCTTTGGCAACCCCTGCTTCACCCAAATCCATCCCACCTGCATCCCCGTCACCGGCGATTACCAAAGCAAGCTTACCCTGATGAGCGAGTCCCTCCGCAACGACGGCCGCATCTGGGTGCCGAAAAAGGCGGGCGACAAGCGTCCCCCCAATCAAATCCCCGAGGAGGAGCGCGATTACTTCCTTGAGCGCATCTACCCCAGCTTCGGCAACCTCGCCCCACGCGACGTCTCCTCCCGCGCCGCCAAGCGCGTGTGCGACGAAGGCCGCGGGGTGGGCGAAACCGGCCGGGGGGTGTACCTGGACTTCAGCGACGCCATCAAACGGCTGGGAATCGAAAAAGTGCGCGAGCGTTACGGCAACCTTTTCGACATCTATCACGAAATTACCAACGAAGATGCCTACCAGGTTCCCATGCGCATTTATCCGGCCGTCCATTACACCATGGGCGGCCTGTGGGTGGACTACCACCTCATGAGCACCATTCCCGGATTGTTCGTTTTGGGCGAGGCCAATTTCTCCGACCACGGAGCCAACCGCCTGGGCGCCAGCGCCCTCATGCAGGGCCTGGCCGATGGCTACTTCGTCATTCCCTATACCATCGGCAACTACCTGGCCACCCAGGACCCGGGCAAACGCCCCGCCACCTCGCACATGGCCTTTCAGGAGGCTGAGGAAAACGTCCGCTGGATCATCAAACGGCTGCTGGCCGCCAAAGGCAAGCGCACGGTGCACTCCTTCCACAAGGAACTGGGCAACATCATGTGGGAATACTGCGGCATGGCCCGCAATGAGGCCGGACTTAAGAAGGCCCTCCAGCTCATTCCCGCCCTCCGCGAGGAGTATTGGAAAAATGTCAATGTGCCCGGTGAAGACAACAACCTCAATCAGGCGCTGGAACGCGCCGGCCGGGTGGCCGATTATATGGAACTGGCCGAGCTGATGTGCCTGGACGCCTTGGAACGCCGCGAGTCCTGCGGCGGTCATTTCCGCGAGGAATACCAGTACGAAGACGGCGAGTGCAAACGCGACGATGTGAACTTCGCCCATGTGGCCGTCTGGGAATATCAAGGCCCCAATAAACCGCCGGTGCGCCACACCGAGCCGCTGGTGTACGAGGAAGTCAAAATGGGCACGCGCAGTTACAAGTAATTTTACTACGGCACGATCGTTCTATGAAAGTTAAACTCAAGGTTTGGCGGCAGAAAAACAGCGACGCCCCCGGCGCCTTCGAGATTTACGAAACGCCGGAGCTGAACCCCAACATGTCCTTTCTGGAGATGATGGACGTGGTCAATGAGGACCTCACCCTCAAAGGCCAGGAGCCGATCGCGTTTGATCACGACTGCCGCGAAGGCATCTGTGGCACCTGCTCGCTGGTCATCAATGGCAAACCCCACGGCCCGCATCGCGGCGTGGCCACCTGCCAGACTTACATGCGCAGTTTCAAAGATGGGGAAACCATCATCGTCGAGCCTTTCCGCGCCCGGCCTTTCCCCGTCATCAAGGACCTCGTGGTCAACCGCAAGGCCTTCGACAAAATCATGCAGGCCGGCGGCTTCATCTCCGTCCGCACCGGCAGCGCCCCCGATGCCAACAGCATCCCTGTGCCCAAAGAGAATGCAGATCGCGCCATGGATGCAGCCGCCTGTATTGGCTGCGGGGCCTGTGTGGCCGCCTGCAAAAACGCCAGCGCCATGCTCTTTGTGGCGGCCAAGGTCTCCCACCTGGGCCTCCTGCCCCAGGGCCAGCCTGAGCGCTACCGTCGCGCCAAGGCCATGGTGGAAGCCATGGATGAAGCCGGCTTCGGCGCCTGTACCGTGACCGGCTCCTGCGAGGCCGTTTGCCCCAAGAACATCAGCCTCGATTTCATTGCGCGGCTTAATCGGGATTTCGCCGTGGCCCTGCTCAAAGGAGATCCGCCCCAGTCGGCTCAGGGCGCTGGCTGAAAAGTCAAGGCCCCCGGCCTCGGGCCTCGTCCTCAGGCCACCGGCTGCGGATTCCGCCACTCGCGCCCATCCCGCGCCATAAGCTCCTCTGCCGCCACCGGGCCCCACGTGCCTGCGGCATAGAATTCGCGGTTCGACAACGGCGCCGCCCACGCCTGGCGGATGGGATCCACCAGGCTCCATGCCGCCTCCACTTCGTCGCTGCGGATGAACAAAGTGGCATCTCCGGCCATGGCCTCGAGCAACAACCGCTCATAAGCCTCCGGCGTATAGGCCCCGAACTCCGTGTTGTAACTGAAATGCATGCGCACCGGCCGCACCCGCAGGCTTGAGCCTGGCACCTTGCCATTGAACCGCAGGCTGATCCCCTCATGGGGCTGCAGGCGCAGCGTGATCGCATTCACATCCAATTGCGGCCCGCACTGCGCCGCAAAGAGCACATTGGGGGCGGGCCGAAACTGCACCCGCACTTCGCTGGCGCTCAACGGCAGCCGCTTGCCACTGCGCAAGTAAAACGGCACCCCCGACCACCGCCAGTTGTCTATGTGCAGTTTCAAGGCCATGAACGTCTCCACGTTGGAATCCGGTTTGACGCGGGCCTCCTGCCGGTACCCCGGCACGGGCTGCCCTTCAATGGTGCCGGCAAAATACTGCCCCCGCACCGCCTGCGTCGCCGCCTGTGCCGCTGTGATGGGGCGTATGGATTTGAGCAGCTTCACCTTCTCATTGCGCACCGCCTCACTCTCCAGCGTCACCGGCGGCTCCATGGCCACCAGGGCCAGCACCTGCAATAAGTGGTTCTGCCCGATGTCGCGCAACGCCCCCGCCTCCTCGTAAAACCCTCCCCGATCGCCCACCCCCTGCTGTTCGCTGACGGTGATCTGCACGTGATCCACCAGTTGCCGATTCCAAAGCTGCTCAAATATCGAGTTGCTGAACCGGAACATCAAAATGTTCTGCACCGTCTCCTTGCCCAGGTAATGGTCAATCCGGAATATTTGCTGCTCATCCACCAGCCGCAGCAAATGATGATTCAATTCACGGGCGCTGCGTAAATCATGCCCAAAGGGCTTCTCCACCAACAGCCGCTGCCAGCCGCCTGAATCCCCCATCCGTTGCAACAATCCGGCCTCATGCAAATGCTGGCTGACCTCGCCAAATTGGCTGGGCGCCACCGCCAGATAAAACAACAGATTCCGCCGCAGGGCCTCCACCGGTGACTTCGCCAACATCTCCTTCAGGCGTGCATAGGTCTGTGCCTGGTTAAAATCTCCTTCGCAATAAAACACCCGCCCGGCAAAGGCCTGCCAGCGCTCGGCCGACGGCGCACCCGTGCGGGAAAAACGCTCCAAGGCCGCCCGCAATTCCTCTCGCCAGGTTTCATGGTTTTTGGGCCTTCGCGCCACCCCAATGACCTGAAACGGCTCGGGAAGCCGTCCTTCAGCATAGAGGTGATACAGGGCCGGGATGAGCTTGCGCGCCGTCAAATCGCCGCTGGCCCCAAAAATCACCACCGTGCATGGGGTGTCCACCTTGCGGCCGCTGTCCAACTGACAACTATATGCATCCTCGTTGGCTGATTGCATCATAGGCTGATAAATTGCCTCTCCCCAGTGAAAGGCGCAAATCCTCGCTGTAATTCTGCCTTCTTCCTGCCTTGGAATCCCGGGCAATTGCTCCGAGGGCCCGTTTAGGCCCCCGGACGCGCCGGCCCCAGCGACGCCGCTTTGGGACTGCATTCCGGCGGCAAAGGCTGCCCATCCAGGCACGCCCGCACCGCCCGCGCCAGCGTCGTGGGATGGTAGGGCTTGGCCAGGAAATTAAATCCCTCCCGCAGCGTAAAATCTTTGGAAAACAGATCCAGGCTGTATCCACTCGAAAAAATCACCTTCAGATCAGGTTTCCGGCTTTGCAGGCGTTCCGCCAGCACCCGCCCGCTGATGCCTTCCGGCATCACCATGTCGGTGACCAGCAAGTCCACCTGGCCCTGGTGTTCCTCCCACACGCGCAGCCCCTCCACTCCGTTGGAAGCCGTGATGACTTTGTAGCCATGGAATTCCAAAACCGTCCGCACCAGCTCCCGCAAGGCCGCCTCGTCCTCCACCACCATGATCGTCTCATGCCCGTCCAGCGCCTCTTCTCCAGCCCTGGTCTCGCCGCCCACCGGGGTCGCCGCCGGTGCAAACGGCAGAAAAATGTGAAAAGTAGTCCCCCGCCCCAGTTCGCTCTCCACTTCAATCCACCCCTGGTGTTGCTTGACAATCCCATACACCATGGACAATCCCAGCCCCGTCCCCTTGCCCACCTCCTTGGTGGTGAAGAACGGCTCAAAAATCCGCGGCAAAATGGACGGGTCAATCCCCGAACCGGTGTCCTTCACGCTCAAACGCGCAAACTGGCCCGGCCGCGCGTCCGGATGCCGCCGGCTGGCTTCAGGATTGACGTTAACCACCGCCGTGGCAATCAGCACATGCCCTCCCAGGGGCATGGCGTCCCGGGCGTTGACCACCAAATTCAGAATCACCTGCTCCATCATCCCCACATCCGCCACAATCGGTGGCAGCTCCGGCGCACACTGAAACTCCAGCACCACATCCTCGCCTAGCATCCGGTTCAACATCCGCCCCATGTTCTGCACCGTCTCATTCAAATCCAGCGTCTTGGTCTGCATCACCTGCCGCCGGCTGAACGCCAGCAATTGCCGCACCAGGTTGGCCGCCCGCTCCGCCGCCCCCGCCACCTGCTTGAGCGACTCCAGTTGCGGCGGCGGCAGCGAAGTCTTGCGCAACAACAACGCCGTATGCCCCTGAATAATCGTCAGAATGTTGTTGAAATCATGCGCCACCCCCGCCGCCAGGCGCCCCACCGCCTCCATCTTTTGCGACTGCCGCAACTGCTCCTCCAAACTGAGCCGCTCCGTGATGTCATGATAAA
Source organism: Verrucomicrobiia bacterium (assembly GCA_026414565.1). Classification (NCBI taxonomy): domain Bacteria; kingdom Pseudomonadati; phylum Verrucomicrobiota; class Verrucomicrobiia; species Verrucomicrobiia bacterium. Next base: position 47,015 of record JAOAIT010000018.1, on the reverse strand, counting down.
TGAACAACGTGCAGGGCTCCGTCCCCAAATTGATCAATTCCGCCGACACCAGCGCCTTACGGCTGCTGCCGTCCTTGCTCCGAAACAGGCATAATTCCTCGCGGAAACGCCGTGCCTCCTGCAGGCGCTGAAACAATTTCAGCCGATCCTGCGGCTTTTCCCACATCCCCAGCTCCTGCATCGTGTGGCCGATGACCTCCTCCCGCCGGTAGCCAAACAACGCCAGAAAACTGTCGTTCACATCCACAAACTGCCCCCCCAACAGCGTGGCTATGCTGATGGCCTGCGGACTGGCACGAAACGCCTTGCTGAACAGTTCCTCCGACCGCCGCAGGGCCTCCTCCGCCTGCTGCCGGTGCGTCACATCCAGCACCAGCGACGACACCCCCACCACGCGCCCGTCAATGGTCACCAGCGGCGTGTTAAACCATTCGCAAATGATCGTGGCCCCCGTCTTGGTCCGGTTTTCATGCACCACCCGCTTGCCCCCACGCCCTGCCAGCAAATCCTCCCACAATCGCTTCACGTTGGGCCGCGCACTTTCCGGAAAGATCAAGTCCGCCCCGTTCTTCCCAATCGCCTCGCTCTCGGTGTACCCGAATATCCGCTCCGCCGAGGGATTCCAATTGATGGCCTGAAACTCCAGATTCCAGTCTATCACCCCCAAGGGCGTCTGCTGCACATGCATCAGCAGCTTCTGCTGCGAGTTGCGCAGCGCCTCATCCGCCCGTTGCCGCTCCAGATTCTCCTTGCGCAGCAATTCATTGGCCTGCACCAGCGCGGCCGTCCGTTCCGCCACCCGTTGCTCCAGCTCGTCCCGGGCTTTCTGCAGCTCCTGCTCCCGGGCCTGGATTTGCGTGAGCATCCAATTGAAACTGCCCACCAAGTGCCCCAAATCATCATCACTGCTTTTGATGGCCCGCAGGGAATAATTCTGGTGGGCCGCCACCTCATTGGCCACCCGCGCCAGATCCAGAATGGGCTGGGAAATCAACCGCTGAACACGCAGCGCCACCAGCGCCACCAACAAGGTCAACGCCCCCAACACCCCACCCAGCACCTTCCAAAACTCCGGCGCCACGCGGGCAGGCTCACCCTTAAGGTACACCACCCCCTTGGGCTCGTTCTGGAATAGCACGGCCTCCGCCACTGCCACTCCATCCGGATCAAACCATACCGACCCACTCAGCGGTTGTTTCGGAAAACTGTAGCCATGCACATCCCCCCGGGTGTAGGTGGCAAAAGTCCGCCCGTCCCTGGTATAGATGCACGCCGCAATGAACCGCCGGTCCACCTTGAGGCTGTCCATCAAATCCCGCACCACCCCCGGATCCTCCGCCACCAGCGCCGCGATGCTGCTGTTGCCGATGAACCGCGCATGCGTCTGCAGTTGCTGCACCAGCGCCGTCCGCGCCTGATTGTTCAGATAGATGACCAGCGCCACCGCTGCCAATAACAGCGCCCCCACGCTGCTCAAGGTGATGATCAGCGTTAATTTGCGCTGAATGGAGCTGCCACCCGGGAAAAACATGCCGTCAACCTTTGGCCCGGCCTGTCTGGCGCCTGTGTACCGGAATCACGCTTCTGACCTTGCCTCATTCCGCCGCTAAAAGCAAGCCATCTCCTCCCTTGCCCGGATGTCCTTGCACGCTCCAGTGCGTTGGCCTATCCTAAACCGCGTGGGTCAGCAGCATCACATTCTGCTATGAGCAAAACCATTTTTGAAAAAATCGCCGCCCGCGAAATCCCTGCGGACATCGTTTACGAAGATGACCAGGTGGTGGCCTTCAAAGATATTCACCCGCAGGCCCCCACTCACATCCTCATCGTACCACGCAAGCCGATCCCCCGCCTCAACGAAGCCACGCCCGAGGATCAGTCCCTTTTGGGACACCTCCTCCTCAAAGCCGCGGAAGTCGCCCGCCGCGCCGGCCTTGACCAGCGCGGCTACCGTCTCGTCATCAACAACGGCGCCGAAGGAGGCGAATCCGTACCCCACCTTCATGTCCACATCCTGGGCGGACGGCACATGCGCTGGCCTCCCGGCTAAGCCATGGGCCGATACATGAACCTCAGGCATTTGGGGCATCAGGTTGCCGCATGGGCAGCCATGGGGGCCACTTTGTGCCTTGCTCCGCGGCCCTGCCCCGCGTCTGCTGTCCCGCCATTGCCACCATTCTGGTTCAGCGATGATTCCCGCCTGGGCCGGCCTTATGCCAAGGACCCTTGTGTGATCCATTTCGGCGGACGCTATCTCATGTATTACTCGCTGCCGCCCTTTGCCGCCGAGCTGGCGCCCACCAATGCTCCTCGTGGTTGGAGCGTGGGCATTGCCGAAAGCCAGGACCTGATAAAGTGGCGCAAAGTGGCCGAGCTATGGCCCGCCCAGGAATGCGACCAAAATGGCCTTTGCGCCCCCGCCGCCCGCGTGTGGAATGGCCAGGTCCACCTGTTCTACCAGACCTACGGCAACGGCCCGCGTGATGCCATCTGTTATGCCTCCTCCAAGGATGGCCTTCACTTCCAACGCCACCCCGATAATCCCATTTTTCGGCCCACGGGCGACTGGAACAATGGTCGGGCGATCGATGCTGAGCCATTCATTTGGCAAAACCAATGGTGGCTCTATTTTGCCACCCGCGACCCCTCCGGGCGCACCCAGATGTTGGGAGTGGCCACCGCCAGCCTCAGCAACGCCATAAGCCGCGCAGCTTGGAAACTCCAGGGCCACGGCCCCATTTTACGCCCGGAACTGCCCTGGGAGACGCGCTGCATCGAGGCCCCCTCCGTCACCCTCCGCGGCGATACGTTCGTCATGTTCTATGCCGGCGGCTATAACAATGACCCTCAGCAAATTGGCGTCGCCACCAGTCGCGACGGCGTGCAGTGGACACGGCTTGCTACCCAGCCCTTCCTGGCCCATGGCCCACCGGGCTCCTGGAACCACAGCGAAAGTGGACATCCAGGCATTTTTGAAGACCCGGACGGCCACACTTACCTCTTTTTTCAAGGCAATCCCGATCGTGGCCGCACCTGGATGATCTCGGCCGTGGAAGTCCTTTGGGACGATTTTCGGCCTCGGCTTCTGCCTCACTCCAGGCGTTTCCCCATGTCGCCCTAAGCCCGGCGTATCCCCCCAGTTCTAGCATTTTTCGTTTTCACCCTCCCGCTTTTGCGCCAAAGTTTGCTCGTGGATACCATTCCTGAACAGCGCGACCTCGCCCTGCAAAAACTCGATCCGCGCGTCATCCGCCTCTGGCAAATCAGCCAGGCCATCAACAGCGCCTTCTGGCTGGCGGCCACCCTCCTCGCCGTGGCCGTGCTCGCCTGGAATCGGGTCATTTCCCTGCCCCTCGCCGTCCTCCTGTTGGGTGCCATGCTTGCCTTGCGTCTGTTCCTGTTCTTTTGGTATCCACCGCGTGCCTACGCCAACTGGGGATATCGGCTCGATGGCACCGTCCTGGAAATCCATTTTGGCATCTGGTGGAAAACAATCCAACTGCTTCCGCTCTCCCGCTTGCAACACGTGGACCTGCACTCCGGCCCGCTGGAACGATCTCTGGGACTGGCCACCCTCTCCCTGCATACCGCCGGCACCCACGATGCCGTGCTGGTTATTCCGGGGTTGGACGCGGGCCAGGCTGCCCGCCTTCGCGACGAGCTGGTAGCCAAAGGAGGAGACGATGGCGTCTGATCCAGAAAATCCAAACCCACCTCCTCCCAAGCCACCTCCCATTCTGCCCGGGGTGCCGCCGCCGGTCTATTCTCCCTCACCCGTTATTCCCCCGCCACTGCCTGCGGCCTCGGCCCCCCAACCCGCCACCTCCCTGGCTGCCCTGGTGGAGGGACGCCTGCACCCCTTCACCCTCTTGCTCACCGTCGGGCAGGCCATTCGCAGTTTCCTTATTCCCCTGGTTATTGTTCTTTTCCTGGGACGGCGCACCGAGGGCGCTTTCTTTTTCTGGATCGCTTTAATGATGGGGTTGTCGCTTACTTACTCTCTCATTCGTTATTTCACTTTTTCCTACCGCATCACCCCCTACGAGTTGATTACCACCCAGGGCCTCGTGGGACGCCTGGAACGCAAAATCCCCCTTGCTCGTGTCCAAGACGTGCGCATCGAGCAATCCCTCCTCCAACGCCTTCTCGGCGTCGTCGAACTTCAAATTGAAACCGCCGGCGGCCAGGGGGCCGAGGCCAATCTCTCTGTGCTCTCCTCCGCCGAGGCCGAGAAACTCCGCCTCCTCATCCTCGAACATGCCGGGCGTGCCCTGCCGGCCACCGCCGCGACGACTGATGCTTCAACGAGCATGCCCCCTGCCGCTGAAGAAATCTTATGCCGGCTCACCCTCGGTGATCTGGTCCGCGCGGGCCTGACCTCCAATTACATCGCTTCGGCCCTGGTGGTGCTGCTGGTGATCTGGCAACAGCTCGATGATCTGCTGCCCGAAAGCGTTTATGAGCAACTGGGCCGCTTCCTGGAACAATCGGTTAACCAGGCGGCCAACCCCGCAGCAGGATTTTCCTGGACAGGCGCCCTGGCGCTGGCCTTGGGACTTTTAACCATCGGCCTCATCTTCTCCGTCGCCGGCTCCATTACGCTCTTTTACGGCTTCACCCTGAGCCGTTATGGCGAGGATTTGCGCCGCAGCTATGGCTTGTTCACTCGCCGCATTTCCAGCCTGCCCCGCCGCCGCATTCAAGTGCTCCGCATTGATGAACCCTGGCTGCGTCGCTGTCTCGGACTGGCCACTTTGCGCGCCGACACCGCTGGCAGCACCCCCCAGGAGGGAGAAGAGGGCAAAAGCGGCCACGACGTCTTGGTGCCCGTCCTAAAACGCTCTGCCATTGAACCCTTGCTCCCGGCCGTGTTGCCCGCCCTTGGCGATGAACCAGAAACTCCTTGGCAGCGTGTTTCCCCCCGGGCCATCCGGCGCGGTACCCTCAAAGGCGCCTGGATGGTGCTCCTGTTAACCGCCGCCGCCTGTCTCGCCTGGCAAAGCTGGATGGGCCTGTGGCTGTTGGGCCTGCTTCCCTTCGTCTATTGGCTTAATGTCCAGGCCTACCGACATTTGGGATACCGTCTCGGCGAGTATTTCTTCTGGAGCCGCCAGGGCTGGCTCAGTCGCAAGACCTGGATCGTGCCTGTCCGCAACACCCAGGCCATCATCGTCCACCAAACCCCGCTGGACCGGTGGCACGGCGTGGCCAGCATCCGCTTGGATTCAGCCGGCCAAACCTCCACCGGCGGCGGCCCCCACCTCCATAACGTCCCCGCCACCCAAGCCTTGCACCTGGCCCGCACCCTTGCCCGCAAAGCTTCGGCTCTACGCTACCGCTGGTAACCCGTTCCGGGCGCCTCAACCTCCACTGCGGCACCCCCTTATGCTCCGGGGTCACACGCTACAGGTAACTTCCGCCCGGTTTTTCACTTTTCTGTTGACCGAATTGGCCATTCATTGTGGCATCATTAAGTATTACCAAACCCCTCGGCGGGTTTGGCGAGACGGAGCTGGAACATGGCAAGAACGAGCAAAAAAGGCGGAAGGGCGCCCCGTTACTCAGCCGGCACGGCCAAGTACGACGCCCACCACCGCGTATTGGAACAAACCTATGGTGCCCTGGCTGATTTGCGCCGTGAATTGACCGATTCCAAGGAGCGTGTCGCAGAACGCAGAGAAATCCTCGAGTTGTTCTCCCGCTGCAATGACTCCCAGCGCGCCTGGCTGTTGCTCGAGGATTACTTTGAAAAACTCTCCCTCTCCCGCAAGGATTTTGCCGACGGTGACTGGTGGCCGCGCATGCTGGCCAATCACGGCCAGAACCGTTTGGAGGAGCTGGCCTTTCTCTTCCTCCGCACCGGCCGCTCGCTGCCCTCCGAACTGGCCCCCTTTGCCAACTACCAACGCCTGGCCGAGCGCGACCAGGCGGAACGTGAACAACAATACCTGCGCATCCTGGAACAGTGGCTCATCCCGCCTCCCCCTGAGCATTTGGATGCCCCCCGCGCCACCCTGCGCCTGCTCTGTTCCGTCACCCCCCTGGCCGACACCCCCTACCTGCATGAATTGCGCCTTTTTTTGAATCTTTACCGCCCACGCTCTGGCGTCAAAAACCGCCAACTGGGTGAAATCCTGGAACTCAGCACCCGTAACCAGACCGAGCGCGAACTTTTTTCCCAGGACGACTGGCAGCTTGTGCAATGGATTGCCGGCCAGCATGGACAGGAAAACCCGGAGTCCGAATATCTCAAGCTGCAAGGCGCCTCCCTCCTGCTCTGGTTGGTCCAATGGGGACACACCCGCCGCCTTGAACAGGCCGATCATCCCGAGCCGTTGCAATTCTTTGGCGAAATGGCCGAAGTCACACCCCTGGTGCAGGAAAATGACCAACACCTGTGGTTGCATCATCAAATCAAACTCAGCGATGGACGCCAGCTCCCCCTAAGCGATGCCCGCTTCTTCGCCGGCCATCCAAGGCTCCTGCTGGTCGGCCATCGCTTCTACCTCATGCGCAACCCGCCACCCGCCGAACTCCTGGAGTTTTGGAGCTCCCAGGCGGGCATCCCCATTACCAAGCTGGGGGCGCGGCTCCGCCTTCATTTGCGCCGCCAGGACGTGCACGGCGCCATCAATTGGGATGAAATCTGCATCACGCATCGTGCCCGCCCCCGCTTTGTCTTTGAACTGCAGGGCGACACCGTGCGCCTGCAGCTTCTGGCCATTAGCGAGCGCGACGGCAGTCAATGGCATTGGACAGGCCAGGAGTGGCAGCCATTAAACCACGCTGACAACGGCAACGGCTCCACTCCCTCTTCCTCTGCCACTCACCCCCAAGTCCTCGAAGATCCACGCCTGGATGCCGCCACGCAATGGCTCCGCCGCCTTGACTGGTTTACCCCCGAACCCGGTTTATGGGTGGGTGATGCCAATGAAACTTTTCTTGGCACCCTGGCCGCCATCTGGCCCAGCCGCCCCAAAGAGGCCGAATATCTGGGGAATCCGGCCTTTCAGCGCCTCTTCATTCAGCCCAAGCTCCTGCGGCCCAAACTCATCGTCAAGGGCAGCGGCATTGACTGGCTCAGCGTCTCCGCCGAATGGGAGGCTGAAGGCATGCGCCTGACCCGGGCCGACCTCGAACGCCTGGCCGCCGCCACCAGCCGCTTTGTCAAACTGCCCGATGCCGGCTGGGTGGAGCTTAACACCGAAGCCCTCGCCCAGGCCCACGAGGTCATGGCGGATTTGGGGCTGGAAGATTTAAGCCCCATCGAGCAAAAAGTCGGCTTGGAGCAGGCCGCCCACCTCGACCCTGCCGAACTCGGCCGTTTTGCCGACACGCCAGAGATGCGCACCTTGCGCCAGCGCCTGGCCAACTTCAAAGGCATTCCTTCCGTGCCCCTTCCGCCCAATGTCAAAGCCGAATTGCGTCCCTACCAAAAAGAGGGCTTTGATTTCCTCTGCCATCTCACCCGCCTCAAACTCGGCGGCATTCTGGCGGATGACATGGGCCTGGGCAAAACCCTCCAGACGCTCGCCTGGCTGGCGTGGCTGAAGCATGAGCATCACAAAAACCCCAAGCCCTCCCTGGTCATCTGTCCTGCCTCCGTGCTCCACAACTGGCGGCGGGAGGCCGAAAAATTCGTGCCCGACATGCGCGTCCTGGTGCTGGAAAGCGGTCAGGCCCGCCATAATCTGCGCAAACAAATCCCGCACTACGACCTGATTGTCACCAATTATGCCCTGCTCCGCCGCGACCTGGCCGAGCTGGCCAAGTTCTCCTTCCGGGCCGTCATCCTGGACGAAGCCCAATTCATCAAGAACCCTACCGCCCAGGTCACCCAGTCCGTGAAGGAACTTAAAGCCGACCAGCGCCTGGCCCTCACCGGCACGCCCTTGGAAAACCGTCTGCTCGACCTCTGGAGCATCACCGACTTCATCCAGCCCGGCTACCTCGGCACCCAGGAACATTTCCATGAGCTGTATGAGCCTAAAGTTTCCGGCGACGGTGAAGAAGCCCTGACCCAGCTTCGCATCGCCCGCCGCCGTCTTTCAGCCCGCCTGCGCCCTATCATGATCCGGCGGCTTAAACAACAGGTCGCCAAAGACCTGCCGGACCGCATCGAGGAGCGCCGCGACTGCGAACTCGGCGAACAGCAGCGCAAATTGTACCTGGCCGAACTGCGCCGCAGCCGCGAGCAAATCTCGCAGATCGTCGCCGAGAAGGGCCTCAACAAGAGCAAAATGCACGTCTTGGCCGCCCTCACGCGCCTGCGCCAAATCTGCTGCCATCCCGCGCTGGTGGGCAACGACTCGCCCTCCGGCAAAACGGAAACCCTCTTTGAACTGCTGGAACCTCTCCTGGCCCAGAACCACAAAGTGCTGCTCTTCTCGCAATTTGTGCAAATGCTGCGGCTGCTGGAAAAAGAGTGCCAGCAGCGCGGCATCCCCACCCACATCCTCACCGGGGAAACCAAAGAACGCCAGGCCGTCGTCCAGGCCTTCCAAAACGACCCCAAGGCCTCGGTCTTCCTGCTCAGTTTGCGGGCCGCCGGCACGGGCCTCAACCTCACCACCGCCAGCTACGTCATCCTTTATGATCCCTGGTGGAACCCGGCCGTTGAAGCCCAGGCCATTGATCGCTCGCACCGCATCGGCCAGACCCGCACCGTCAACGCTTACCGCCTGATCAGCCCCGGCACCGTGGAGGAAAAAATCTGGGACCTGCAACAACGCAAGGCCCAGACCATTGCCGATGTCCTGGGCGAAGAAGGCTTTACCCGCAGCCTCACCCAGGCCGACTTGGAATACCTCTTCCGCGAAGACTAAGGGCTGCAGTCGCCGCCCACCTGCACTATCTTTATGCTGTGACCGCCTTGCGCAACATCACCAACCTGGCGCTCATCGGTTTCATGGGCACCGGCAAAACCACCATCGGCCGCCTGTTGGCTGCGCAGTTGGGCTATGAATTCCTGGATACCGACCAATGGATCGAAAACGCCGCCGGCAAATCCATCCCTGAAATCTTCAGCCAGTCCGGCGAAGCCCACTTCCGCGCCCTGGAACAACAACTGGTGGCCGACCTGGCCAAACGCCAGCGCACCGTCATCGCCACCGGCGGGGGTCTGCCCTGCCATGACGATAATCTCGAACGGCTCCGCCAGCACGCCTATCTCGTTTGCCTCTGGGCCTCTCCCGAAACCATCTTTGAGCGCGTCCGCCACAACTCGCATCGCCCGCTCCTCCAACATCCTGACCCCCTCGCGCGCATCCGTGAGTTGCTGGCCCAACGTGAACCCTTTTATCGCCGGGCAGACCTTCTGATTTCCTCAGACGGACGGCCCTCCCGCGAAATCGTGCAACACATCCTGCATGAGTTTCTAAACCGGCAGGCCAGCGGCGGATGACCGCCATGTCTCACTCCCTCAAAACGGCTCTGCAGGATTTGGCCCGTCAGCTCGGCTTCTCTCTCTGCCGCGTAACCCAGGCCGACTCCCCCGACCCCGAACACCATTTGCGCCAATGGCTGGCAGACGGCCGGCACGGGGAGATGCAATGGATGGCCCGCTCCCTGCCCAAACGCGAGAACCTTGCAGCCGTCCTCCCCGGCGTGCGCAGCGTGGTTTGTGTGGCCGCCGCCTACCCTGCTCCACCTTCGTCAAGCTCTGCTTCCTCCGGCTTTATTGCCCGCTATGCCCGCGGCCCTGATTACCATCAGGTGATGGGTGATAAACTGGCTCAACTGGCCGCCTATCTGGACCACCACGCCGGGCCCGGCGCCCGCAGCCTCTGGTACGTGGATACCGGCCCCATCCTGGAACGCGCCCTGGCCCAGCGTGCCGGCATCGGCTTCATTGGCAAACACACCCAGCTCATCAACCGCCACCACGGCAACTGGCTCCTCCTCGGAGAAATCCTGACCACCGCCGCCCTCCCGCCCGACGAACCCGAGCGCAACCGTTGCGGCACCTGCACGCGTTGCCTGGCTGCCTGTCCCACCCGCGCCATCACCGCCCCCTTTACCCTCGACGCCCGACGCTGTATCTCCTATCTCACCATCGAGCTAAAAGGGGCCATCCCGGAGGAGTTCAGACCGCTCATCGGAACACGCATATTTGGCTGTGATGATTGCCTCGAGGTCTGCCCCTGGAACCGTTTTGCCGGTGATGCTTCCCCACTTCTGCGCCAATGGGCCCGCCCTGACTTGCAAGCCCCCGACCTGCTGGAGCTGCTGCGGCTCGACGAAAATGGATTTCGCCAGAAATTTCATGGCACCCCCCTCCAGCGCGCCAAACGCCGGGGCCTGCTCCGCAATGTCTGCGTGGCCTTGGGCAACCTGGGCAACGCCGCCGCCCTGCCTGAACTGGCAAGGGCCGCCCAAGACCCTGAGCCGCTGATTGCCGAACACGCCCGCTGGGCCATCCACCGCCTTCAATCCGCCCAATCTGTTCCTTAATCTGCGAACAACGCGGCTTGACTTTATCGGGGACAAGTCCGCCTACCCCTCATCATCAAATGCCCTTTTACCTTGGACAAAACCAGTCCGTCCTGGCTTAAGGACAACTTGAAGGGAGCCAACGGCCTTTAGGGTATGGCCCGCGCGCGGCAGGGTTTTTGGACGCACGCACGCTGATCACCGCTCATTTGCCATCAGCCGGTTCAGGCAGTGGCTTTGGATGGCTCAGGCGATTTGGCCGTCAGCAAGGAAACCACCACCAACACCAGAAAGCCCAGCGGGATGGTCACAATGGCCGGCTGGCTGAATGGCACAATCGCGCGGGCCGGATCCAAACCATAGACATCCTTGTACGCTTGGGCGCTCAGGAGGATCCATGCCAGCGAAGACAACATGCCCACGATGATCGCCGCCGTAATGCCCTGCTTGGTGGTACGCTTCCAGAACAGCAGCATGACCAGCGCCGGCAGGTTGGCTGACGCCGCAATGTTGAACGCCCACCCCACCAGAAAATTGACATTCATGCGGGCAAATAAAATCCCCAGACAGATGGCCAGCAAACCCACCGCCAGCGCGGCCACCTTGGCCGCCCGCACCTTTTGAAACTCATCGAGCTTCATCTTGAACACATGGGTCATCAAATCATGCGCCACAGCCCCGCTGGCTGCCATGATCAACCCGCTAACCGTCCCCAGCACCGTGGTAAACGCCACCGCGGACAGCACCGCAAACAAAAACTCATTGAAACTCCGCGCCAACAACGGCGCTGACATGTTGGAGTCCGTAACGTCCAGCGTCCCGCTGGTCATGGCGCCCAGCCCCAGAAACAACGTCAGGACGTAGAAACAACCAATGGCTGCAATCCCCACCACCGTGCTTTTACGGGCGCTCAACTGATCCTTGACGGTGTAGTAACGTATCAGAATGTGTGGCAGTGAGGCCGTGCCGCAAAACAGGGCCAGCATCAACGAAAGAAAATCCAGTTTGTCGGTCAGTTTCTCGCCCCGCACCTTCCTGAACGTCGGGCTGGAGCCGGGCGCCATGAAATCTTTGCCCTCAGTGGGCCGCTGATAATAAACGGTGGTGCTGCCGCCGTTGGCTTCGACGATTTTTTCTGAACTCCACAAGATCACCTCGCTGTCCTGCATGGTGCGCAAAAAGGCGAACGGCCCCAGTGGCCCCGTTTTCTCCACCCCGCCGGGCAGTCGTGAGGCATAGCCCACCGGCTTCAGATCCGCCTCGCCCTCCTTCTTCCCCCGCGGCAGGCCGTTGACCAGTTTGCGGCCATCTTTCAACACGGTAATGGTTTGTGTTTCAGATAATAAATCGCCCTCCTTGCGCCACACAGAAACCACCCCCGCCGCGTTTCTTACCCGCACATACGGCTTTCCCTCCCATCCCCCTTCCGGCGGCAGGACGGTATTCCCCGGCGCGTTGATGACTTCAGCCGCCGGCACGTTGCGTTTCAACAGGGGCAGCGGCCTCCCGTCCGCGTCCGTGGGTTTGGTCGTCACGCCGCGAAATAAAATCAGCACCGTAATAAAGGCGCACAGCAAAACCAGCATGGTCCCCTTGATGAACTGCACCCAGGTCGTCGAAACCATGCCGGCGGTCATGACAATCAGCGTCACCACCGAGCCTACCACCACCACCCCCACAAAATGAGGAAAGCCCAACAACGGTTGCACCAGCGCCCCGGCGCCCACCATTTGCGGAATCAGATAGAAACAACTTACCACCAGCGTGCTGATGCCCGCCGCCAGTTTGATGCCGCGGGAGTTGAACTTATTGTCCAGCGCGTCGGCAAAAGTGAACCGCCCCAGCCGTTTCAGCGGCTCCGCAATGATGAACAACGCCACAATCCACCCCGCCAGATACCCGATGGAATACAAAAATCCATCGTACCCAAAAAACGCAATCATGCCGCAAATGCCGAGAAAGGAAGCGGCGGACAAATAGTCTCCCGCGAAGGCCACCCCGTTCACCGCCCAATGAATGCCGCCTCCCGCGGCAAAATAGCCGCTGGCGGACTTGGCGCGGGAGCCTAGATAAAAACTAATGCCCAGCACAACGCCGGCAAAAACCAGGAACACCACCACCGCTATCCAGGAAGTCTCGTGAATCATGGCAGCTCCTCCTCCTTATTTGCTCTTACGGCACACCTTCATATAGACCAACGCCAGCACCAGCGCGGCCAGGATCAGCGCAAACCCATACACCACCGCCAGATTCACCCCGCGCAAAAATGGCCGGCTCATCACTTCCGGCGCAAAGGCGCTCAATGCCATGAAACCTCCATAAAACAGCACATACACAAAAAACAGCAGCACCCCCATGCGGGAATTATACGCCACCACCGCTGCGTCTTCCTGTTCTTTAGCTTGAGGAGCTTTGAAATCCAGTCCTGCCATAGTTGGGTCTGTTATTGGTTTTTGCCGCCCCACTGCGCTGCCCGGGCACTAAACAGCGCATAGGGCCGCTGGTTTGTTGGTTCATGGTTTCACCCATCTATTCGCGCGCCCGCCCGTTAAATCGTCCCAGTCGCCTCCCGCCGTCCGCCACACGACCCAAGACGCCCCTGAGCCATGCCGCAGATCCGTCGGCGCCCCCTACAGGTCCCACCACCCCCGGATGAACGGGGTAGGCTGTTGGTGCACGTCAACATTGCCCCAGCCCATAATGAAGCACGATTGTGGCAGGAAGCAGCGTTTAAGGATTGTTGAGGCATATCTCTTGCCAGTGCCGTAAAGCCCCCGACCACCAGCCTGTCAGACCGGCCACCATGAAACCGTTGACTTCATTCCTGCGGGGCATGCAGGCAAAGCATGGCGGAAAAATCATGCTTTAAGCAAGAGAAATATAATATATTATCTTATAAATTATTCATTTATAATTAGCATTATTCATATATATTATTAAACGCTTCAGACGCAACCCAATCCCGCCCCCTCAGGTCTGCCCCTTTACCAGTCCCCCGCGTCACTCGGATCGGACGGACAGAGCAATAGGCGCTTCTCCTCGGTGTCCCACAGCACCAATTGACGCTTGCGGGAGCTGAGATCACTGCCCACGCATACGAATTGCGTGCCCTCCACCACCCTTTGGTGGTCCCGATGAAAATGCCCAAACACCCAGGCGCGCGGACGATATTGCAAGCTCAGCCATAATTGCCGCAGCTCCACGTCTCCACAATCATCCGGCGGGCCGGCGTCAAAACCGGCTGCCGTGATGTGCTGCGCCACCTCCGGCTGCAGTTCGTCCGACGTGGCCAGGCCGATGCCGATGCGCGAGGGACAGGAATGGGTCACAATAAGCTCCGGTTGATGCTGATTGAACAGCTCTGCCGCCCGCTCGCGTTGCGCGGGAAGAATATAATTCGGCCAGCCGCTCAACCAATTGTGCTTCTGCGGGCGGTCCACGTGCAGCGCCCCCCCCAGAAATCCCACCGTGCTGGAACCCAGCCGGGTCACCGAAGGCCGCCGTTGATAATGCAGGTTCATTTCTGTCCGCCACTCCTGCTCGGCCCCCGCGGCCAGGGCGCGCTGCAACCACTGATGATCCTCGTGATTGCCGTCAATCACATGCAACGGCACCGGAAAGCGCAGCCCCTCCAGATGGGCCTGTTGCATCCACGGCCCATAAAAGCCGAAATCTCCCACCTGGATGGCCGCTGCAATGCGGTATTCCGCCTGCGCCTGCCGCAGTCCCTCGGCCAGCAGGTGATGGCGGCCGTGGACATCTCCTACAATCAACACCCGCATAATCCTCAAGTCGTCCTGGCAAAGTCCGTTTGCAACCGCGCCTGGAACACGGCAATGTCGGCAAATATTTTTTTCAACACCGACCGCTCGATTTGCGTCAGCTCCTCCAGCGGCAGAAAATTGTCCGGCGGCTCGCCGCGCCCAATCTGGGCCGCCTGATGCGCCAGCCGCATCTGCATCAGGGCGGTGTAAGCCTGCACCAGTTCATCGTGACTGCCGGGCAGCAACACCCCCAGATCCCGCAACCGATGCAGGCGCTCCAGCGTATTCGTCTCCGCGACCCGCCGCTGCAGCGCATAAATGCGCGCAAAGTTCACCAACGGAATCAACGCCGCCTTGACGTTAAACGCGGGTGGATGCTCGCCCGACCTCTCCAGTTGAATGTTGCCAAAGAATCCGCGCGGCGCACGGAATTGCAAGGTGGTTTCCGCCAGGTGAAAGAAAAAGGCATGCCGCTGCTCCCCCTCCAGCTCCAGATGCAGATGCTCGCGCAGTTGATGCACCTGGGCGGCCTCCCCATAAACGCAGCGAAAATCAAAAAACACATTCACATCAAGCAGATCCTGCGGCCGATTGGCCGCCACACACTCGCTGAAGTACTGGCGCCACCGGCTGAGCGGCTGGCACCATTTGGGATTGCAGGCCATCACCTCCCCCTTGCAACGCCGGTAGCCCACCAGATCCAGCCAGCCGCAGACGGTTTCGCCCAGTCGCAGGAACCATTGCTGCACGGCTGCGTTGCGTTCGAGCGGCACATCGGCGTAGATGATGGCATTGTCCTGATCGGTGGCCAGGGTTTGCTCCTCCCGCGCTTCGCTCCCCAGCACCACAAACGCATACGCCACCGGCGCCGGCCCCAGCCGCGCCTCCGCCAGTTCAATCAGCCGTTTCAAGACGGCATCCGATACTGCCGTCATGATGCGCGTAACACTTTCCACCCGCGCCCCGCTCTCCAGCAGCGCCTTGACAAACACCGGCAGCTTGGCCCGGCTGTCCCGGAGCGCTTCCGGCGTGGGCGCCTCCTGAATTTCCCCCAGCAGCGTCCCGATGGCATGCCGCTGCGCATGCAGCACCTCGGCGCTGGTCAATATCCCCTTCACCGCCCCGGTCGCATCCGCCACCACCAGATGCTGCACCTGCCGCTCATACATCAGGCGCGCGGCCTCAAACAACAGGGCCCGCTCCTCGATGCGCACCAGCGGCGCGCTCATCACCTCCGCCACCGGCCGCGACACGGACAAGCCGGCCGCCAGCACCCGCGCGCGCAAGTCCTGGTCCGTGACAATGCCGATGGGAACGCCCGTCGGCGACAGCACCAGCATGGCGCTGCTCTGGTTGCGTGTCATCGCCGCCGCCGCCGCGGATATGGGCGTATCCAGGCTGCACGTGCTGATTTTCAACGGCGTTGTCTTGATGGAACGGGTGGCCAGCGGCAACAAACTTTGCAGGTCCGCCACCAGTCGCGCCAGCGTTTCCTCCGTCCGCTTGCGCGCCGCCAGGTCTTTCAGGGTTAAAATCTGGCCGGTTTGCTCCCCCATGATGACTGGCGTGGCCGTGACCAGCACATCCACCGCCTCACCCCGCTTGTTGATTAAACGGGCATGTCGCTCTGCGCGCGCCCGGTCCACGCTGCCATTGGGCAGCAATTGCAGCACCGCCTCCAGGGGCTGTTGCGTCAGCTCCTCCTCCGTGTACTCGAGCCGGCTGAGCAGGGTTTTATTGGCAAAGACCGGCCGATCCTGCAGGACAAGCAAGACCCCCTCGGCAGCGCTCTCCACCAACAGGCGGTATTTCTCCTCGGAACGCCGCAGGGCCAGCTCGGCGCGGCGCCGTTGTCGCTCCATGTTCAAGCTCTGCTGGCTGATATAGGCCAGCAAACCCGCAATGATCACGGCGATGCCCACCGATATCTGCAGCACCCGGCGCGTAACCTGCCGGATCTCCGCCCGCACGTCCTCCAAATAAATGCCGGTCCCGACAATCCATCCCCAGGGCGCAAAACCCTTGACATACGAAAGTTTCGGGACCACCCGCGACTCATCATCTTTCCATTGCCAATAATAATCCACATAGCCGGCCCCCTCCCGTGCCACCACCCGCGTGTATTCCACAAACAGTCTTTTGCCGGTGGGATCGGCGTACTCCAGCAAGCTCTGGCCGTTCAAATCCGGACGGTACGGATGCATGACCATCTGGGTTTTCATATCCGATATCCAGAAGTAATCTTTCCCATCCTCCCCGTACCGCATGTTCTGAATCCGGCTGATGGCCGCCTGCTGCGCCGCTTCCCGTGTCAACACCCCCAGCCGCTCCTGCTCGTACATCCCCGCCAGCTCGCTCCACGCCGCATGCGTCAGCTCCCGGATCATTTCCTTTTTGCGCTCGATGATGTTCTTGCGCATGGTGGGAATGATCACGCCAAAGATCAGAACCAGAAACAGGGCCAGCGTTAAAATGGCCGGCGAAACAATGTGAAGAAAAAAGCTTTGCCAGTGCGGCTGCGCTCGCGGGCCTGTGGGATGGACTTGCATGGGACACACGCGGGAAGGCTGTTGCGCCGGGCAATCTGCCTGCCCACCACTCCGTTATCTTAAAGGCCCTTGTGCCTCTAGGCCAATGCAAAAACCATGACCATCCCCCGCCTTGGCACCCATCCCCCTCCCGGCTATAAATGCCCCTGACCAGACTCAGGCCCTTTGGAATTGCCTTCCGGGGAAGTCGCCGGACGTTGTAATCTGGAGCCTTGCTCCGCGCCCGGCATCCCCACCCGGGCGTTGTTTCGCCGTGCTCAGGCTGGCAGCTTGGCGTGGGTGCCGTCGCAATACGGCGGGTTGTGCGTGTGTTTGCAGCCGCACAGCGCTACGCGCTTGGTTTCTGTCACTTCCACGGCCAGCGGCTTCAATCCCGTGCCCTTGTGCGCTCCATCACAAAACGGCTGGCTTTGGGAACGTCCACAAGCACACCACCAATGCGTGCCGGCATTCAGCGAAACAATGTAGGGGCCACGTTTGGCCATGAGGGGTTCCATAGGCGTCTCCGGTTCCGGTGGGTCAGCCGCCACGGCGCTCTCCGGCGCCGCTTCAGCGGCGGGCGCTGGCGCCGCAGGCTCGTCCTTGCGGCGAAACAAAGCCTGCACATCCGACACATTCAAATCCGTCAAATCAAAACTCACCGACGGCGCGCGCTCCTGTGCCACCTTGATTTGCTGCGCAATCGTCTTGGCCGTCTCCTGCGCATAGTACCGCACCGCCCCCACACTGATGTCGGCCCGGAAAATCACCACCAACATGCAGTGCTCATCCACATTGAGCATCAGCGTGCTGCAGCGCTCCCCCTGTTGATAAAGGCCGGGAAACTTGTCTTCATTCAGCAACCCGGCCATGAACTGCACCGCATTGAAGGAATTGGAGGCCAGCGTCGCCAGCACATCCGGGGGAAAGGCATTCTGTTCGCCAGCCTGATGAATCAAATGACCGGCTTTTTCGACCAGGAGGGCTGCCTCGGCTTCTGTTTTGCCGAGCAGGTCTTTCAGCGCCTGATCCAGGCACTGAAAATCCTCCTCGATCAGTTGCGGAAAGCCCATATCAGGCAATCTTCTTCCCGCCCAAATTGATGAACTTGTGCAGCAGCATCCGCACAATCATGTTCATCGTCTCAAAGACCCCTTCGCATTTCGTGGCCGTTGCCGGAAAAGACGGCACCTGCACGTCGCGGTTGTTCAGCAGGAACTCCATGTACTCGATCGGCGCCACATTCGGCAAATCCCGCTTGTTGTACTGCAACACGTACGGAATGTCGTCGAGGTTGAGTTTGAGCGATTTCAGGTTGTCAATCAGGTTTTGAAAGCTCTCCACGTTCTCCTGCATCTTGTCGTACTGGCTGTCCGCCACAAACACAATGCCATCCACTCCGCGCAGCACCAACTGCCGGGTGGTGTTGTAGATCACCTGGCCCGGCACCGTGTACAGTTGGAATTTGGTCTTGTATCCCTTGATGGCCATCGCCTCCAGGGGCATGAAGTCGAAAAACAGCGTGCGGTCCGAACTGGTGGCCAGCGAGACCATCTTCCCTTTGTTCTCGGGGCTGGCCACCTGCACGTTGGCATGCACCTGCTCCAGATTGGTGGTCTTGCCACATTTGGCCGGCCCATAATATACGATTTTGACCTGCAGCTCCTTCGTGGCTTGATTGATGATCGCCATAGTGTTGTTGAGTTACATTTTCGACAGCTCGCGTTCCAGTTGCGCCAGTTCCGCCAGCGGAAGCGCCCGCTGCGGCTGGCTGACCACCGCCAGATACACCTTCCCACACTTGCTCACCCGCCAGGCCGTCCCATTGCAAGTGAAGGAAAGCCCCTCCAATGCGCCCGCCCCCAGATCCTTCGCATATTGCGCGGTGCGCTGGAAAAGTTGCGGCGCAAAGGCCGCCACCTTGTCCCCCGCCAGCGGCGGCAAGACCTGCGCGGCCACCGACAATCCATCCTCCGAAGCCACCACCGCCCCGGCAACCCCGGGCAGTTTGATGGCCACCTGCACCGCTTCCGCCGGGGTGCGCGCGGCAATCGCCGGCTTGGCGGGTGCAGGCGCCGGCACCGGTGCCGGAGCGGGCGCTGGTTTGGGAGCGGCCGCCGGCGCAACTGCTGGCGCGGGAGCAGGTGCGGCTGCCGGTGCCGCGGGCGCGGCCGGCGCGCTTTCCGCCGCGGGCGCGGCCGCCGGGGCCCCTTTGCCAACGAACATGTCGGGAATGTTCGGATCGATCTCCACTTTCTTCTTCGGCGCCGGCAACTTGCTCACCGCCAGGAACAGCGGCGCCACCACCTTCAACGCCAGCTCCACCGTCACATTGCCCTGCGTCGTCTTCAGCGAGGGATTCGTCCAGGACAACAACTGGCTCCAACTAAAAGCCACCTTGCCGCTCTTCAACGCCTTCTCCATTTCCCCCACCGGCACCAGGAGACTGCCCTCACCCAACTTGAACTGTTGTATCTCCGCTTTGATGGCATCCGGCCAGTTGGCGCTGACTGCCGTCACCGGCACGGCCACCATGCCCGGCGGCGCGGACGGCGCGGCCGCAGGTGCGGCGGCAGGAGCTGGCGCCGGCGCCGATGCCGGCGCAGCAGGTTTAGCCGCTGTTGCCGCCGTCATCTGCTGCAATAAATCGGCGGAAACCTTCAATGGACCTGCCGGCTCCGCCGGTTTGGGGGCCGGTGGTGGAGCGGCCGGCGGCGGCTCTGGAGCCTTGATTGCCGCCGGAGCGGTCGCGGGCGCAGGCGCCGGCGCCGGCTTGGCCGGCGGCGAGGCTGTTGGTTTGGACGGTGCCGCAGGGGCAGGCGCGGGTTTCTGGGTTGGAGTCTCGACTGGCGCAACTCCGATCACCGTCGTCTTTGGTGGCGTTACCGGCTCGCCTTTGGGACCAAACAACCCCACCACCTCATCGGGTATCTCAATCACCTTTTGATCCGTTCGGCGGCCAAAATCCGTCGGGGACAACTTGGGCAGAATCTCACTTAGCGGAATCTCCACCATCTTTTGGTCCTCTTCTCCCGCCTCCAGTAAGGCCCCCGGCGGCGCCAACTTCCGGAGATCGGCAAACGCAAATCTCACCGCCCCCGATGGCAATTGCTGCGTCACCAATTTCTTGGGAAGTAGCAACACCTCATTGGGATTGGCCACCTTGCGCGCCAGTGACGCCGGCAGCTTCTCGACAATGGCCTGCAACGGAATGGGCAGTTCATCCCCTGTCGGCGTCCGCACCGCTGTCGGGGCCGGAGCTGGCGAGGGAGCGGGAGCGGCAGGCTTCGATGGAGCCGGAGTCGAAGGCGCAGGCGCTGTTGCAGGCCTGGCCGGTGCAGCAGAAGCCGGTGCAGGTGCTGCAGGTGCGGGCTTGGAAACAGCCGGTGCAGGCGCCGGCTTTTTGAAAAGTTGTTTGAGTTTTTCGAACATGTTCAGGCCTTTAACATGCGCTGCGTTTCGGACGCTGCTAAACGGTTCTTGGCAAGCTATACGGCAAAAATGCCAAACTGCAAAGCAAAATTATGCCTCCCACCGCCTAACCCCCTCATGAACCATCCAGCGGAAACGGCATGGATAATTTTGCCAAAGCATGGGGGGCAATGCGTCATTCAACCCCTTTTATCCCAACATTGACAGGAAAGCCCGCCCCCCCCATGCTCCCCGCGCATGGTTGAGCAGGACGCCATCATCCTGGCCAACGACAATTTTACCGGCCAGTATTACCGGCTCGTGTTGCAGGCGGAGCACATCGCTCCGCTGGTGCAGCCGGGGCAATTTGTGCATATCCGTGTGCCGCTGTTGCGCGAGGCGCTGCTGCGCCGCCCCTTCAGCATCTTTCAAGTCCGGGACCACACGTTGTCCGTGCTCTACAAAACCGTCGGCAAAGGCACCCATCAACTATCCCGCCTCAAACCCGGGCAGGGACTTAGTGTCATCGGCCCGTTGGGACACGGTTTTACGATTCCCTCTTCCCCCGAGATTCGCCCCCTGCTTGTCGCCGGCGGCTATGGCATGGCGGCCCTGTACCTCCTGGCTGAACGCTCCCCCCGCCCCGGCATCGTCTTTGTCGGCGGACGCAAACAGGGCGACATTCTCTGCGAAAACGAATTTCGCGCCCTCGGCTGGGAGGTCCGCGCCACCACTGAGGACGGCAGCTACGGCATCAAAGGGCTGGTGACTCAGCCCTTGCGCGAGGAATTGCAGCGCGGCACCCAAAACGTCCGGCTCCACGCCTGCGGCCCCAATCCCATGCTTAAGGCCGTCAGCGACCTGGCCCGCGAGTTTAACGTCGAAGCTGAGCTTTCCATGGACGAACACATGTGCTGCGGCGTGGGGGTCTGTCTCACCTGCGTCATTCCCATCCGTTCCGCTGAGGGCTGGGAATACCAACGCACCTGCACCGAAGGCCCCGTCTTCAACGCCCACACCATCGCCTGGGAGGTCATGGCATGAACTGGTCCGTTCGCATCGGTTCTTTGGTGATGCCCAACCCCGTCACCGTCGCCTCCGGCACCTTCGGCTACGGTGTGGAATATGCCCGCCTGCTCGACTTGAACCAGCTCGGGGCCGTGGTGGTCAAGGGCATCCGCCTCGATCCTGTCCGCGGTAACCCCACCCCGCGCACCGTGGAAGTCGCCAGCGGCCTCATCAATGCCATCGGTCTCCAAGGCCCCGGCGTGGACGGGTTCATTGAAAAATACTGGCCTTTCCTTAAAACCCTCAAGGTCCCAGTCATCATCAACATCTGGGGACGCACCCTGGAAGAATACGCTGAAGTTGCCCGTCGTTTTGACGCCCTCGAAGGCGTCGGCGCCCTGGAACTTAATGTCTCCTGCCCCAATATCAAGGAAGGCGGCTCACACTTTGGCACCGATGTCCGCCTCCTGGAAAAAGTCGTCTCGGCCTGCCGTCAAGCCACCCGCCTCCCGCTCATCACCAAACTCAGCCCCAACGTGGCCAGCATCGTCCCTTATGCCCAGGCCGCCGAGGCAGCCGGCAGCGATGCGCTCTCCATCATGAACAGCTTCCCGGCCATGGCCATTGACATCGAAACCCGGCGTCCCCGCCTGGCCAACATCACCGGCGGCCTCACTGGCCCCTGCATCAAACCCATTGCCATCAAACTCGTCTGGGAGGCCGCCCGCGCCGTCAAAATCCCCATCATTGGCATGGGCGGCATTCAATCCGCCGAGGACGCCCTGGAGTTCATCATCGCCGGCGCTTCCGCCGTGGCCGTAGGCACTGCCAACTTCTACGAGCCGCAAACCTCCCTGCGCGTTCTGGAAGGCATCCGCGAATATATGCAACGCCACGGAATTGAAGACCTCAAAAGCCTTGTCGGCTCCGTGAAGTTGCCGCGAATATAACTCGCCGCCGGTGGGCGCCGGCGCTGCCGTGCTCTCCCTGCTCTACAATATATTCGCCGCCAGCTCCGCCAGTTCTGACCGCTCCCCTTTCTGCAATTCAATGTGCGCCGCCAGCGGCTGCTCACGAAAACGGCTTACCAGGTAATTAAAACCATTGGAGGCCGAATCCACATAGGGATTATCAATTTGGTAGGGATCCCCGGTGAACACCAGCTTGGTGCCGTGTCCCACGCGGGTGCAAATCGTCTTCACCTCCAGCGGCGTCAGGTTCTGCGCCTCGTCTATCACCATGAACTGGTTGGCAATGCTCCGCCCGCGAATATAACTCAGTGCCTCCACCACAATCGTGCCGCTGCGCAACAAATCCGAGGCCCGCCGGTGTTCATGGCCCATGTTCAAGTCGCTCAGCATCTCCAGCGCGTCATGGATGGGTTGCATCCAAGGATTTAACTTCTCCTCCAGCGTCCCCGGCAGAAAGCCCAGCTCCCGTCCCACAGAAACCGTCGGCCGCGCCACCACCAGCCGCCGAAACTCCCGGTCCTGCACCGTCTTCTTCAACCCTGCCGCCATCGCCAGCAAGGTCTTGCCCGTGCCCGCCTTGCCCATCAGGGTCACCAGCCGGACGCGCTCGTCCAACAGGGCATCCAGGGCAAAATGTTGTTCCCGGTTGCGCGGTTTGATCCCCCATACCCCCTCCCGGCAATCCAGAATCGGCACCAGTTTCCGGCCTGTCACATCCACCTTGGCCAGAGCCGGCCGCCGTGGGTTGCCCGCATCGTTCAACACACAATACTCGTTGGGATAATGGCCGTTCAGCGGCACCTCCAGCTCACCCTGCGTGCGAAACGCCGCCATCTGCTCGGCGCTGACCGTCTTTTCAAACATCCCCGTGTACAAATCCTGAATCCGCACATGATCGGTCTCGTAATCCTCCGCCGCCAGTCCGCAGGCGTCGGCCCGGATGCGCAGATTGATGTCCTTGGTCACCAGCACCGTCTTGCGTCCCTTGTCCGCTTCCTGCACGGCCAGTGCCAGCGCCAAAATGCGGCTGTCCACGCTGTGATGATGATGGCCGTTGCCATTGTTTTGATGAAACAGAATCTTCAACAGCCCCCCGTTGCGCAGCGGCACCCCCGCGCTTAAAGCCCCCTGCTCCCGCAGCGCATCCAGCGTCCGGCTCACGGTGCGGGCATTTTGCCCCAGCTCCGTCGCCTCGCGCTTGAAACGATCAATCTCTTCAATGACCTCGATGGGAATCAGGACGTGATTTTCCTGAAAATTGAAGAGACTGTTGGGATCGTGCAGCAGGACGTTGGTGTCGAGTATGTAGTTTTTCACAGGCTGAAGTCAGTTCGGCGGCAGGTGTCCATGCGCTGATACCACTCGGCCAGCCGGTTGTGGGGCGCCGGCAACTGGTAATGACCGCTGTACAAAAAATTGGCCAGCATGCCGTATAAATCAAAATCCACAAATCGCGGACGCTCCTCCAACAAAAACGGGCGGGTAGTCAACATCTGCTCAAACGGCAGCAGCCGCCGTTGCAGCTCCTCCAACAGCGTCACCTGCTGCCGCCGCCATTGCTCCAGGCAACCCCGCCCGAATTTCCGCTCCTTGAACCGGATGAATTCCAAATGCTCCCTTGCCGGCACAAACTCCCGGAAATAAATGTCGTTCAGCTTGAAACAAACTTCTTCAATTTCGTTTTCAATGTGCCGCCACAAAATATTCTGCACCCCGGCGAGTGAGCGTGGAAACAAGTCCAGACCCAGGGCGTTATCCACGTATTTGGCGATAACCTGCGACTCGTGATCCGTCTCAAAAATCACATTCCGGCCATCCTTGAGAATCGGCACCTGATAATACCGCTGCCGGGTCAACCGCCACACCAGCCGGCGATCCGTGCATGGAATGTTATGCAGCTTATATTTTGCCCCTGAATACTCCAGGATGCGCCGTTGCACCAGGCAAAACGGGCTCCACGGAAATTGCACCAAAACCATCATGGATTTGCCAGAATGGAGGATTGAAGCGCCTGCCGCCCACGACACCCCGCCGCCCGCCGCCCGCAGCGTCCAATTTCGGTGGGCGCCGTTGGATAAACCATGGTGTGACTCACACGCCCCTTTTAGTGGCAGCTTTGCCCCCTGACAAGATTTTTTGCACTTTGCCCCTTCGCTGCTTCATCCACCAGCCGGCCGGACCGCCGCCTCAAGCAGGCCATCCCTCCAGCCTCCGCTCGCCCCCCCGCCCACCCAGATGAATCGGCTTTGACTTCTTCCCTCCCACCCCGTAATTCATCCGCTTGATGCGCGTTCTAATACTTGTTTTTATTAGTCTCTGCCTGCTCCTGGCCGGCCTTTCGTCGGCGGCCGCCGCGGAGAAAATCCGCCTTGCCCATTACAATCTCGAAAATTACCTGGACCAACCCGCCGGCACCCGCCCCGCCAAAACCCCGGAAGCCCGCGCCAAAATCCGAGAGAGCATCCGCGCCCTCCAACCCGACGTCATTTCCCTCGTCGAAATGGGCAGCACCAATGCCCTGTTGGAGCTGCGCGATTCCCTGCAGGCCGAGGGACTTTCCCTGCCCCATTGGGAATGGGTGCGCGGCTGGGACACCAACATTCACGTCGCCCTGCTGAGTCGCCTGCCCCTTGTTGCCCGCCGACCGCACACCAACCTGACCTACCTGCTCTACGGGCGCCGCTTTCATGTCAGCCGTGCCTTTCTGGAGGTGGATTTGCAGGGACCCAAAGGTTACCAGTTCACCCTGATCGCCGTGCATCTCAAATCCCGCCGCCCCATTCCCGAAGGCGACGAAGCCGAAATGCGGGAACAGGAGGCCCGCCTCCTCCGGGAAATCATTGAGACCCGCCTGACCGCCAATCCCAAGCTGAATCTGGTCGTTCTAGGTGACTTCAACGACACCAAGGACAGCCGGACATTGCGCACCGTCCTCGGCCGGGCCAACGCCCGCAATGGTTTGGTGGATACCCGACCCGCCGAGCGTAACGGCGACAGCCTGCCTCCTCTCAATAACCGGCAGGATGCACGCCGCATCACCTGGACGCATTATTACGGCCTGGAAGACTCCTACAGCCGCATTGACTACATCCTCCTGAGCAAAGGCATGGCCGCCGAGTGGATCCCCGAGGAAACCTATGTCCTCGCCCTGCCCAATTGGGGGCTGGCCTCCGATCATCGCCCCATCGTGGCCACGATCTATGCCGAAGACCGCTGAACTTTGACCGCCACCCCCTGCTCATTCAGCGCAAACGTCTCCCCCACCCGCCGCCACGCAATCCGGGAAGGCTCGTCCGCCAGCGCCCGACAAAACCGCCGCACGGGTTCATCCATCGGTTCATCACTCAGCTTGAAGGTCTCATGATGCACCGGCGCAATGAAACGCGCCCCCGCATCATTGGCCATCTCCACCGCCTCCTCCGGCGTGCAATGATTCCAAATCCAGGGGTCATACGCCGCAATCGGCATGATGGCCAAATCAAACGGCCCCAACCGCCGGTGCTGTTTGAACAGCGGCGTCATGGCGGTATCTCCGGCAAATAACACCGACCGCCCCTCCCGCCGCAAAATGTAGCCGTTGTATCCCCGCACCTTTTTGTTGGGCCAGCGCTGCCCCCAATGCCGCACCTGCACCGCCTGCACCTCCAGCTCTCCGCCCCCATTCCGGAAAACGTATCGCTCATTCCAATCCAGCTCCTTCACCACCCTGAAACCCATGCCCTCCAGCAAATCACTCGTCTCCGGCGCCGTAATGACCGTGGCCTGTTTTGGCAGTTGGCGCAATGTGGGGCGGTCAAAATGGTCATAATGCGCATGAGACAGCAGAATAAGCTCCACCTCCGGCAGCTCCGCCACCCCCAACGCCGGCGCTATATATCGCTTGGGACCAACGTTCCCCAACCACCCCACCGGCCCCACCCGCTGACTGAACACCGGATCCAACAATAGCCGGATTCCCAGGAAATTAATCAAGGTGGTGGCGTGCCCCAGCCAGCTCAAAGTAACATGGCGATCCGACCACTGCTGCGGCTCGGGCCGGTGCGACGGCGCGGCCATGCGCCGGAAATAATCAGAACTTAACATACGCAATATCCGCGCCAAACGGCTCTTCGAATGCTGCACCCACCACGCCCCCGTTACCGCCCCCACACCGGCGGCCATGAGCGTGTATTTCAGCCACTTCCGGCGGCTTTTGGCCATGCCCTTAATCTGTGACCTTAACCCGCCTTGTCAAGGCCACACCCCTCCCCCCCCGCCCCGTGCCGCCACTCACGACGGAGCCTATGTGGCTCGCCGGGACCCCCTGCAGACAGAGGCTCCCCACAAATCCTTTTTCAGTTGCCCGTCCCCACTTCCGCTCCTACCTTTGCCGCACTATGGTCCGGCTGGCCCTGTTTGATATTGACGGCACGCTCATCCGCACTCACGGCGCGGGAGTCAAGGCTTTTGCCCGGGCTTTTGCTGTTGAATTCGGCCTCGGCAACGGCACGGAAACCATGAGTTTCGCCGGCCGCACAGACACCAGTCTGGTGCGGGAATTCCTGCGCCAGCACGGCCGGGAAGCCACCCCGGAAGACATGCGCCGCTTTTTTGACTGCTACATCTTCCTGCTCGATCACTACCTCCGCGAGTCCACCGGCGGCGTTATTCCGGGCGTAACGCAATTTATCACGGCCCTGCAAACGCAACACCCTCCCCCCGTCCTGGGCTTGCTGACCGGCAACATCCGCCTTGGCGCCGAAATCAAACTGCGCCATTTTGGCCTCTGGGGGCCCTTTGTCACCGGCGCTTTTGCCGATGATCACGAGGACCGCAACGAAATTGCCCGCATCGCCCTGGCCCGCGGCCGCGCCCTCCTGGGAGACTCTCTGCAGCCCCACGAAGTCCTGGTGGTGGGCGATACCCCCCATGACATCCGCTGTGGCCGCGCCATCGGCGCCAAAACCCTCGCAGTCGCCACCGGCGGCGCGACGCTGTCCGAACTTCAACACCATGCCCCAGATTGGGCCGTCGCCACCCTGGAAAATTTTCCGCTCGAAGCGCTGCAATGAATCGGCTCAGGTGATAAAAAAGGAGCCGGTATCAAATTCCTCCGGCGGCTTCTCCGGCGCCCGCCGGCGAAAACTGGTCATGGATTCCGTTTGCGCCTCCAGTTCCTGATGCAGTTTGGCCAACAAACGGGCCTGCTCCGCCACCGCCAGCTCAAACAAACCATGAGCCCGCTCCTGACCCGCCAGCGCTGGCGCCACCAACACCCTCGGCGGATGCCCCCCTTGCACCAGCCTGCGCGCCACTTCCACTTTCAGGCAATTAATCACCAGACACCCCCCCAAGGTGGAAGCACTCCCCACCGGCTCCTCAATCCCCTCCACCGTTATCAGCGCATCCCCCGTCGGCGCCCCCGTGTCCAACACCAAATCTGCAAAATCCTGCACCTTACGCCCCTCCGCATGCCGCGAGGCGCTCACCGCCGAATGCCGCACACTCACCAGTGCCACCACCCGGATGCCCCGTTTTTGAAATAAAGCGGCCATTTCCACCGGCACCACACTGCAGCCGCTCGACGTGATGATGAGCGCGGCGTCTTTGCGGTGCAGCGCAAAGTTCTTCAGAATTTGCTCCGCCAAACCGGGTGTATTTTCCAAATACATCGCCTGCCGCGGGCCATTGGCTCCCACCGGATTGGGCGCGCTGAGAGCCAGCTCGACAATGGGATGAAATCCGGGAAATGACCCGTTGCGCGGCCAAAACTCCTCCACCATCGCGCGACATTGCCCGGTCCCAAAGACGTGCACCATGCGCCCGGCCAGAATGGCCTCGGCAAACCAATCCGCTGCCTGTTCAATGGCTGCCATCTGCCCCGCCACACAGGCAATAATTTCCCTGGCCTTGGCCAGGTAGGCTTCTGCGGGTTTCATACCCCCATTATATCCTGCACCCCCGCCGCTGGCCAGTCTTGTTTGGTAGGAACCGGCCCTCGCCTACGGCGTCCGTATGATGCGCGTGGGCGGCTGGTACAGCGCCGCTCCTGCGGGATTGGTTACCCCTGTCCCCGGCATGATCACGGTCCCATCCGGCCGCCAAAGCGCCCCCGGCGGCAGATTCGGCGGCGGTTGTACGGGCATCGGCGTGCCGGTCGTGGCATTCAAAGCGCCCCCGGGCAATACCGTTACACCCGGTCTGGCCACCAGATTGGTCATCGTAAATGCCCCCGCGGGTGCCGTGGGCGGAGCAATCCCATCCTTCTTGAAATCTAATTCCTTCTCCTGATCCCGAATCTTGACCCGCACCGTCTCCATCACGGTGTCTATCGCCAGCACCTCAATGTCCCCTTCCTTGTCCCCCTCCTGCACAATCCGCGACTCGGAGTTGTTCTTGCCCGGCTCCGTAATCTGCAAAATTGCCCGCTTATTCCCCATGATGCTGAACACCCCCGTCAAATTAACTTTCGTCGCCGGCGGCGGCGGCGGCGGCGGTGGAGCGGGCGGGGTTGGCGCTTTCAAATTAAAGGCATTGCGCTCGGTAATGCTCTTGCCGGGCAGCTTCTCCTCCTTGGTATCAAGCGACATCACTCCTCCCACGCCGGCCAGCAAGACCGCCGTTATCCCCACCATGATTCGCCAATACATCATGTCCGCCATGAATATACGCCTGCTTTGATTACTACACCAAGCCGAAAAAAAAGTTGCGCCCCTCGACGCTTCACCACTCTCCTGCTCACGCGTTGCCCCCCACGAGCCCCAGGAATCCTGAGCTGCCGCGCCCTTGCACCTCTCCTGCCACCCCTACGGCTTCTGCCGATACACCCGCACGTAATCAATCAGGTATTTCTGCGGCAGCACGGCATCGTCCATCGTTCCTCCCCAGGAGCCGCCCAGAGCCAGATTTATCAGCAAATAATGCGGCTTCCGAAAGGGATTGTCGGGTCCCGCCCCGGCCTTGTCGGTGGGGTAGGTAAAATATTTGATATGATCAAAGTAAAAATCCATCCGGTCCGGAAACCATTCCACGGCGTAAATATGAAAACCATCGTAGGGCGCATTCGTCACAATCTTTCCTCCCAGCGATTGGTGCCTGCCCTCCCCAAACCAGTGCACTGTGGCATGCACATTAGTCGGGGCTTTGCCCACAAATTCCATAATGTCAATCTCCCCGCAGCGCGGCCAGCCCACCGTCACCCGGTTGGTGCCCATCATCCAAATCGCCGGCCACACCCCCCGACCTTGGGGCAGCTTGGCTCGCACCTCCACCCGCCCATACAGGAAACTGGCCTTCCCCAGCGTGTTGATGCTTGCCGCGGTGTATTCCGCATATTCCCGGCCGGATTTGCGGCTCTTGGGATCAGCGTCTGGCCGAAAATGGGGGTTGCGGAATTTCTCCTTGCGCCCCTCAATCACCAGCACCCCATTTTCCTGCCGGCAATTTTCCAGCCGCCCGCGGGTGTAATATTGCAGCTCATTATTCCGGATCCACCCTTCTTCATAGTCCCACTTGGCCGGATCCGGCAGTCCCGTCCCGTTGAACTCGTCGGCCCACACCAACTCCCATTGTGCCGCCTGCAACCCCAGAGTCCCCAGCCAGCAGG
Organism: Verrucomicrobiia bacterium; assembly: GCA_026414565.1. Classification (NCBI taxonomy): domain Bacteria; kingdom Pseudomonadati; phylum Verrucomicrobiota; class Verrucomicrobiia; species Verrucomicrobiia bacterium. The sequence continues at coordinate 17,317 of JAOAIT010000018.1, read as the reverse complement.
CCAGTCCAACGGCCCGGCCCCATGCCCAAACGCGTGTGTGTTTTCGCATAAACATTGATTTTTCAGGTTAATACTTCAAATACTGCTGCAACAATTGCAACATCTGCCGGTCCAGTTTGTGCCCGTGGAAATCCTCGTAATTCACGTCATTCCGGCCACTGTCCAATATCCCGAAACTCCCGCGGAAATTCCACAACGCCCAACCCATCCGATGCTGCTTCCACAACTCCAGCCAGTCCTTCATCCAGGCCAGAGCCACCGGATGCGGGGTGCGGTTGAAGCATCCCCACTCCCCCACAAACACCCCCTGCCCCGCCGCCTGAATTTCCACCCAGGGCTTGAGAAAATCCCGCAGCGTTTGATCGGCGGACACGCCGGCTGGCGGCAGGAATCGGCCGCTGGCATCCACCCGCAGCGGGCTTTGCTTCCGGCCCCATGGGGCATCCGGACGCACCACGTTGGTCCTGCCCCCCGGAAGCGTTAGGGTAATCTCCCGCAGCCGCACCCAATCCCCTTCCACATTGGCCACGGTCACTTCCTCGGCGGCCTTGGGTAATGTCACCGTCCACCGCAAGGGATTCACCGGCTCATGGTAGGTGTACTGCCGGCTTTCCGGTGACACTTTCCAATCCTGTTTCTGCACGCCCGGATCGCACAGCAATTCACCCAACGCTTCTCCATCCGCCTTGGCAGCCAGCCGCGCTTTGACCGAGATTTGCTGCACCTGCAACACCAGCCTGGTGCCGGCCGGAAATTTTCCCTGCAGGGTCAACGGCGATTGGTATTCTGGCTTGGCCGGCCCGTACAACATCCCATTCACCGGCACCGGCGGCCACACCGGCTCCGCCCACTGATCGCTGCCCTGCACCCAATTGGCACGGTAATGGGATATCGTGCCCGGATGGTACCCCCGCGTGGCCTGCACCACATTGGAATAGCGCAAAAATTCCTTCACCGGCTGGGAGCCTACATTCATTCCGTCCACAATGATCAGCCGCCGGGGATCCACCGCCTGAATGGCCTCGATCGCCCGCGAAAAGACCTTCAGATATTGCTCCCGGGTGTGCCGCGTCGGCTCGTTCAGCAGGTTGAAACTCAGCCGGGACGAGGGCACCTCCTTGTATCGCCGCGCAAACATCACCCAATGCGCTACAAATGCCTCCAACGGAGCCTCTTCCGTCCACAAATTGGTCGGCTCAGCCGGGGGGTTGATGCAAAAGCCCGGGGCCCGATGCAGATTGATGGATACGTGGATGTTGTACTTGTCCCCGTAGGCAATCGCCTGGTCAAAATGCTTCAACACCTCCTCCCGAAACTCCAGCCAGTTGTTGGTCTGAACGTAACAGCGATAATCCACCGGCAGCCGCACGTAATTAAATCCCAGCTCGGCAATCCAGCGAAAATCGTCCTCCACATAAGGCGCATTCTGGCGCAGCGTGAATTTTTCGAGCAGGTTAAACCCACGCCACCTCGATATATCCACTCCGCCCACCACCTGCGGATCCGGCGCCGCCGGGGCTCCGCCAGCCATTAACAGTAGTAATCCCGTCAGCCAACACGTTCTTGTGTTCATAGGTTGCTAGGGTTGGACGTTCGCCCGCGCCTTCATCATCAAATCAACCTCCCCTTTCCCAGCCATGCCCGAGCTATCGCTTCCCCCTTCGCCCCCGCCCCCGCCTTGAACCCGGCAGGCAGCATACGCCTGGCCCCCCGGCACCGTGGCCCCTGTTCAAGTCCCCCTCCACTTTGCCGATAAAAGAATTGAGGGTTGGACAACAAATGTCCACCCCACTGGCCCAAAATGGCGGCGGTCAAAATGAAAACGACGATGAAAAACCTGTACCGCTCCCACGCCCGGCAAATGGAGCTGGGCCTGCCCTCCTCGGCCAACCTGCGCCACACCCCCCGCCGCCAGCGCCGTCTCCCCGGCGCGCACTGGTGGTTTCAACAAATGCGCCAGGCAGTCTTGAACGCCCCCGGCCCCCAGACGGACCCGGTTTTGCGGGAGGCAGCCCCGGCTCTGCTAACAGAAACCAGCGTGGACCCCACGCGCTCCTGATCACTCAGGCGCTCCCACCAACCTCCCGGGCAACGCCCCCTGCCCGGCGGGAAGCTCCTGCCGCTTCCGCGCCCCCTGGCGCCGCAAAAATGGCCGGCTGATTCAGCCGGCGGCTCAACCCCGATTCTTCAACGGAGTATATGGGCGCATCGTTGGCCCCACATAAATCTGCCGCGGGCGATAAATCCGGCTGTCGCCGCTCTCCATGATCTCCTTGTAATTGGCGATCCAGCCGGGCATGCGGCCAATGGCGAAAATTACCGTGAACATCTCGATGGGGATGCCAATGGCACGCATGATGATGCCGCTGTAAAAGTCCACATTCGGATATAACTTGCGCTCAATAAAGTACGGATCATTCAAGGCCGCCTCTTCCAGACGCTTGGCGATGTCCAGCAGCGGATCATTCAATTTCAGCGCCTTGAGCAACTGATCGCACCGCGCCTTGATGATTTTGGCGCGCGGATCATAATTCTTGTACACCCGATGCCCAAAACCCATCAACCGCTTGCCGCTCGTCTTGTCCTTGGCCATCTCGATGAACTTGCGCCCATCATCCCCGCTGTCGTGAATCTGCTGCAGCATCTCAATGACCGCCTGATTGGCCCCGCCATGCAGCGGCCCCCACAACGCGCACACCCCCGCCGCCGCCGAGGCAAACAAATTGGCCCGGCTCGACGCCACAAAACGCACCGTCGCCGTCGAGCAGTTCTGCTCGTGGTCGGCATGCAGCAGGAAAATTAAATCCAGCGCCCACACCACCTCCGGTTGCAGCTCGTAATCCTGGTAGGGCTCGCTGAACATCATGTGCAGAAAGTTGGCCGTGTACTTGTAGCTGGGCTTGGGATAAATGATCGGCAGCCCGTGCGCCTTCCGATACGCAAAGGCCGCAATCGTGCGCACCTGCGAAATCAACCGCGCCGCCATCAAATCAAACGTTGCCGGATCATACCCCTTCATCACCTCCGGATAAAAACAGCTCGTCGCGTTGATCATCGAGGACAGGATCGCCATCGGATGCCCCGTCGAGGGGAACCCCTCAAAGTGATACTTCATGTCCTCGTGCAGATTCTCGCACTTGGTCAACAAATCCGAAAACCGCTGCAACTGCTTCCGATTCGGCAGCTCCCCGTAGATGATCAAATAGGCCGTCTCAATGAAGGACGACTTCTCCGCCAGCTCCTCAATCGGAATCCCCCGATAGCGCAGGATGCCCCGCTCTCCATCAATAAACGTGATCTTGCTCTTGCACGAGCCGGTATTCCCGTAGCCATCATCCAACGTGATATACCCGCTCTGCTGCCGCAGGGCGGAAATGTCAATCGCCTTCTCGCCCTCGCTGCCCTCCACCACCGGCAGCGTATAGGTTTTATCATCAATCGTCAGCGTCGCCGTTTTATTCATGAGCGCTCTCCTGTCTGGGGGTTGTGTATTCAGTCAGCTTAATGCGTCGTGCAAAAAACTAATATCGGCAGCCTGTCCCGCTCACAAGCGTTTTTCATTGAATCAGCCGCTTTTCCTGCGCTTCCCATCTTGACCGCCCTCACAATTCCGTCTCAAACAAACTGGGCGCCGCATTCCGGGCCAGTTGGCGCGAGCGTTCCTGAATCTCGCCCGCGTCCTCGCTCTGCAGCGCAAATTCCACCAGCTCCCGGGCCTCGCTCATCTTCAGGCGCCGGATTAAAAACTTGATCTGAGCCGCCGCCGAGGGCGCGGCGCTCAGCTCATCCACGCCCAGCCCCAGCAGCAACGGCACCAGCACCGGATCGCCCGCCATTTCCCCGCATACCCCCACCCAGATGCCCTGCCGATGCGCCGCCTCCACCGTCTCCCGGATGAGTTTGAGTATCGCCGGATGCGTGGGCTGATAAAGATGCGCCACATGCTCGTTCATCCGGTCCACCGCCAGCGTGTACTGGATCAAATCGTTCGTCCCGATGCTGAAGAACTTTACCCGCCGGGCCAGGGCATCGGCCACCAGCACCGCCGAGGGCACCTCGATCATCGCCCCAATCTCCATCGAGTCATCAAATGCCCGCCCCTCCGCCCGCAGCTCCGCCTTGCATTCCGCCACCAGCGTGTTGGCCTCCTCGATCTCCCGCGTCATCGAAACCATCGGATACATCAATTTCACATTCCCCCGCACGCTGGCGCGCAAGATCGCCCGGATTTGCGTCCGGAAAATATCCCGCCGATGCAGACAGAAACGGATTGCCCGCCACCCATAAAAGCTGCTGGTCTCCGGCCCCACATTGACATGCGTCAAAAATTTATCCCCCCCCAAATCCAGCGTCCGGATGATGACCGGCGCCGGATGCAACGCCTCGGCCACCGACAAATAGGCCTGATATTGCTCCTCCTCGTCCGGCGCGGATTCACGATTGAGATAGATGAACTCGGTGCGAAACAGTCCCACTCCCTCCGCCCCGCTCGCTTTCACCGCCTCCACATCCGCAGGTTGCTCGATATTGGCCGACAACAGCACCCGATGCCCATCCAACGTCACCGCCGGCTGATCCCGTATGGCCCGCAGCTTCTCCTGCAGCGTCACCTGCCGCCGCACCAGGTGACCATATTCAAACAACGTCTGGTCTGAAGGATTGATGATCAGCAGGCCGTTGTAGCCGTCCAACAGCACCTGCTGCCCCGTGGCCAGCTCCTGGCTCACCGTCTTCAACGCCACCACCGCCGGAATCTGCAGGCTGCGGGCCAGAATTGCCGTATGTGACGTGCGGCTGCCCACGTCGGTGGCAAATCCCAATATCTTGGTCTTGTCCAGCAGCGCCGTCGTGGATGGCGTCAAATCATGGCTGATGACTATGCTCGGCTCGGTGAGCAGTTTGAGCTGGTGCTCGTCCACACAGCCCAACAGATTGTTCAAAATTCGATCCCCGACGTCCCGCAAATCGGCCGTCCGCTCCCGCAACAGTTCATCCTGTATCTGCTCCAACGCATTGACGTATTTATCGATGGCGCATTGCAGGGCATATTCGGCGTTGACTTTTTCTTCCGTGATCAGTCTCATGACCTCGTCCACCAGTAACGGGTCCTCCAGGATCAACAAATGCGCGGTGAAAATGTCCGCATCCTTGGCCCCCACCCGGGCGCGAATTTGCTCCTGCAACTCCAGGAGTTGTTGACGGGATTGCACCAGCGCCTGCTCGAAGCGCGCCACCTGGCCCGGCACGTCCGCCTCCGTCATCTCCAGGCGCGCCACCTTCTGCTCACGACTGCCCAGCACCAGCACCTTGCCCCTGCATACCCCCCCCGAAGCAGGAATGCCCCGCAACACTTTTTCGCCTGTCTTTGCCAAACCAGCCATGATACGATGGCATCGTAAAGCATTGCACCAAAATGAAAAGCAAAACCTTATCCAGGTGCCCCTTTCCGCCGCCCGGGCCTCCACGGACGGGATTCATGGCCTGTCCCACCCGTTGCTCGTCCTCATAGCCCAACTCCATGAGCGTTAATTCCACCAATCCGGCAGCGTCTCCGGACCAGACGTGGCTGAGCCCGCGCTGGCGTATAGGGATCAGTCGTGGATTGTCGGTCCTGCTGTTGCTTTTGGGGTTGGTGACCCTGGCCGGCTGGCATCTGCAAAACGACCGCCTCACCCACTGGCGCACCGATTGGGTCCCCATGGCCTACAATTCCGCCCTCGCTTTCGTTTTCCTGGGGGCTGCACTCCTGGCGCTAACCTTCGACCGTCGCCTGCTGACCCGCCTGTTGGCCATCCTCCCCCTGGGTTTGGGCTGCTTGACCGTTTTCCAGCACCTCAGCGGTATCTCTTTGGGAATAGATCACTGGATGATCACCCCGCAATCCCCCGTAGGCAGCCAGTCCCCCACACTCGTCGCTCTCAGCTCAGGTTTTTGCTTCCTGCTCACCAGTCTGGCCGTAGGATTGCTTTCGCAGAAAAACCTCCCGGAATCCTGTGTGATTTCCATCAACGTGCTGAGTTGCATGGTGATCGCCATCGCCCTCGCCGCCATGGTGGGTTTTGCGCAGGGATTGGCGCCAGACCAGGCCTGGGGCCGCTTCAATTTAATGGCCTTCCACACCGCTTTGGCCTTTGCTCTGGCCAACGTCACCCTGCTGCTCTGGCTTCGCCTCAAAAAACCTCCCTCCTCCGAGCGGCCCTCCCCCTTGCCGGCAATCGCCAGCGGCATGGCTGTTTTTACCGTGGCCCTGATCTTTGGGCAGACGCTGCGCAACGAGGAAAGCCAGTCCCTACGCCAAAACTGCTCCGATGCAGCCGACCTCGCTGCCGCCTCCTGGACCAATCAGCTTAGTTACTATAGCTCCGCCCTTCAGTTTGTGGCCGACGTCTGGATCGCCGAAGGCCCGCTGACTCAAGCGCAATTTGAGCACCTGGCCGGGCTGGTCATCAAACGCCATCCCGATGTCCAGGCACTGCAATGGCTGGACCCCGACGGCATCGTCCGCTGGTGTGTCCCCCGCGCGGGCAACGAAGCCATCCTGAACCAATCCGGCATCTTTGATGACCCACGCCGCCAGGCCCTGGAACAGGCCCGGAACCGCCGCCGGCCTGCCGTCAGTGAGTCCCTCCTGTTGAAACAAGGGGGCTTGGGATTCCTGATCTATCTGCCGCTTTACCGGCAGGATCGCTACGAAGGCGCGCTGGTGGGCGTATTCCGCTATGCTTCCCTCGCCCAATACAACTGGTCCCGGCTGGCCGGGCTCTTTGAAATGCGCCTGCTCGACATGCGCAGCCGGCACCACCTGGTTTTTCCCGCGGCATCGGCTTCCCGCTCCGTTTTTAATGGCTACGCCCAAATCCGCGAAATCCATTTTGAAGGTGCCTACTGGCGGCTGGAGGTCATTCCGCGCCGCGAGCTGGTCCAGCGCTCGCTCAGCCTGTTGCCGCGGCTATTCCTCGGGGGGGGCGCCGTGATGGGTGTGCTCACCGCCTGGTTCATTTACATCTTCCAAACCGCCGGGCTGGCTTCCCGCGAATTGCGCCGCGCCAATGAGCTGCTCCAGGCCGACATTGTGGAGCGCCAGCACACCGAACAGGCTTTGCAGGAACGCGAGGCCAGCCTGAGACTGGCCCAGCGCGTCGGCAATGTCGGCAGTTGGGAGCTTGACCTGACCACCCAACACCTGCTCTGGTCCGACCAGACCTACCGCATTCTCGGCCTCCAGGCGGACCAGTTCGTGCCCACCCGCGAAAACTTTTATCAACTGGTCCATCCCGAAGACCGCGACTCTCTGCGCCAGCGCATCACCGCCTTGATTCACGAGGGTGGCACCTTCGATCACGAGTTTCGCGTTCTCCTGCCCGATGGACGCGTGCGCATCCTCCACGAGCAAGCGGCCACCGTGCTGATGCCCCAAAGCGGAACCGTCAAAATCGTCGGCGTCGTGCGCGACATCACCGAAATGCGCCTGGCCCAGCAGGAGCGTGAAAGACTCATCATCGAGCTGCAGGAGGCCCTGGATAATGTCAAAACTTTGAGCGGCCTTCTGCCCATTTGCGCCAATTGCAAAAAAATCCGGGATGACCAGGGCTATTGGAATCAAATCGAGGTCTATCTCCAACAACACTCCGAGGCCCGTTTCACTCATGGCCTATGCCCTGAGTGCGTCAAAAAACTTTACCCCGAACTGGCTGACCTGAAACTTCCCGGCGAATCGCCTCCCCCGCCGTCCCCCGCCTCATAGGCTCCATTCCGCCCGCTGCTTGGGCGGCATTCCAGCCGTGCCTAATTAATTCTGCGGTGGTTCAAGTTTCTTCAACCCCACCTCGTGCGCAATGTCATCAAATTCCTCGCGGCTCACGTCATCCAGCGTCTTCCCCCGCCGCGCCAGCTTTTCATTGATTTTGATGGCCTTCTCGGTCATGGCCTCATGGGTCTCCTCCGTCCCCCCCACCAGGGCAAAGTTCGGCCCCGTGGTCACCCGTTTGTGACCATCGCTGTCCAGTCCCACCCCCAGCAGGAGGGCTTTTTTTCTCTTCTTTTTGGCCGGTTGACTCGCCATTGGCGCACAGTAACGGCAAAGGGCAGCTTTCGCAAACGAAAATGCGCCGGAAACGCCTCCCGGCAACCGCACCTTCGCACCCTCTAGTCGCCAACCATGCCCCCCTCCCCATCAGCCCGCTGCGGGGAAACACCCCGGCAGGCGAAATCTGGAAAAAAGCCCCCTCATCAAGCTCCGCACAGCCCGGGTTTCCCTCGCCTCGGCACGTTTTTTTCCGCGCCCATGTTGACTTTGCCCCGGTTTCACGGATACAGTTTTATCAGAACTCCATACGCCGCCGGTGGGAGTCCCCCAGAAAGGCCCGGCGGCAGTGACAACCAATTTTGTGGCTGCCAAAGACGATTATTTATTGGACCTGCTCATGGACATGGGCGTTGTGACCCATGACCAGGTGGCTCAAGCCCGGCAGGAAGCGGAAGCCGGTGGCGCCGGCGTGGTGGATACACTCCTGGCGCGCCGGTGGATTACCCCCCAGGATGTCACCAACGCCAAAGCCGTGTATTTCGGCGCCGAAGTGGTGCAACTGGCGGACCTGCGCATTGAGGACAGTGTCATTTCCTCCCTGCGCCGTGACCTCGCCAAACGCTACCGCGCCATCCCCATTTACAAACACGGCAACACCATGGCCGTGGCCCTCTCCGACCCCTCCGACCTCGATACCATCGACGCCCTCCACCATGCCTTGAAGATGGAAATCGAGGTCAAAGTGGCCTCCGATGCCGAGATTGACGCCGCCCTCTCCAAGTACTACGGCGCCGAGGACGATCAGGTGGGGATGATGATCCAAAACATCACCGAAGGGGATGTGGCGGTGCAGGCCATGACCAAGGCCGCGGGCGAAGACGACGGCTCCGTCGTCGAATCCGATGCCCCCATCATCCGCCTGGTCAACAACATGATCGTCGAGGCCTTCAAAATGCGCGCCTCGGACATCCACCTCGAACCCCTCTCCAAGTCCTTCCGCGTCCGCTACCGCATTGATGGTGTGCTGCATGAAATCAAAGGCCCCCCGAAAAAGCTCCAGGCCTCCATCATCAGCCGCATCAAAATCATGTCCAACATGTCCATCGCCGAGCGGCGCATCCCCCAGGACGGCCGCATCCAGACCTCCGTCGGCGGCAAGATGATTGACCTCCGCGTCTCCTGCATCCCCACCAACCACGGGGAAAGCATCGTCATGCGTATCCTGGACAAGGAAGGGTTGCGCCTTGGCCTCCCGGAACTGGGCTTTTTCACCGACGACCAGCAAACCTTCGAGCGCCTCATCGGCCTCCCCGACGGCATCATCCTGGTCACTGGCCCCACCGGCTCCGGCAAGACCACCACCTTGTACTCCGTGCTCAATTTCATCAACCGCCCCGACCGCAAGATCATCACGGTGGAAGACCCGGTGGAATACCTCCTCAGCGGCATCAACCAGGTGCAGGTCAATGAAGTCGTCGGCCTGACCTTCGCCGCCGCCCTGCGTGCCATGCTGCGCCAGGCGCCCAACATCATCATGATTGGTGAGATCCGCGACCTCGAAACCGCCTCCATTGCCATTAACGCCTCCCTCACCGGTCACCTGGTCTTCAGCACCCTGCACACCAACGACGCCCCCAGCGCCGTGACGCGCTTGATTGACATCGGCGTCAAACCATTCCTTGTCGCCTCCTCCACCCGCGCCATCATGGCCCAGCGCCTCGTCCGCAAAGTCTGCAAACGCTGCGCCGCCCCCTACGACCCCACGGAACACGAGCGCCGCGTCCTCAACCTCGACCCCAACACCCCCGGCGCCAATTTCCTCAAGGGCCGCGGCTGCGGCGATTGTAATAAAACCGGTTACCGGGGGCGCATGGGCATTTTCGAGATTTTTGTGGTGGACGATGAAGCCCGCAAGCTGATCTACGAAAAGGTCCAGGCTTCCATCCTCCGCGCCCGGGCGCGCGAGACCGGCATGCGCACCCTGCGTGAAGACGGCACCCGCAAGGTGCTGGCCGGGCTTACCACCCCGGAAGAAGTCATCCGCGCCACGCTGGCCGACGTGGATTAAACCTAACCCATGCCCCTGGTGTTCACACAACCGACTTGAGAAGCTCGTAAGCGTTATGTCCTATCAGATGTCCGATCTCCTGCAGTTGGTGGTCTCCGAAGGAGCCTCCGACCTGCACATCCGTGTCGGGGTGCCCCCCGTCATTCGCCTGCACGGCATCCTTCATCGCGTCGAAGGCCCCCCCTGCACCAACGAAGACACCGAGGAGCTCATGCGCAGCATCTCCTCCGATGACCACATCCAGCAGGTCCGCGAAAACGGCACCGCCGACTTCGGTTTCGCCTTTGGCGACATGGCGCGCTTCCGTGTTTCCGTGTTCAAGGAGCGCGGCCAGTTCGCCCTGGTGCTGCGCCAGATCCCCAACAAACTCCTTACCCTCGAGCAGATCGGCCTCCCGCGGCAGACCATCATGACCCTCCTCTACAAACCGCGCGGCCTCATCCTCGTCACCGGCCCCACCGGCTCGGGCAAATCCACCACCCTCGCCTCCATGATTGACATCATCAACCAGGAGCGGGATGACGCCCACATCGTCACCATCGAAGACCCCATCGAGTATTACCACTACCACAAAAAGGCCATTGTCACCCAGCGCGAGGTGCACGTGGACGTCCCCAGTTTCGCCGAGGCCCTGCGCCGCGTCCTCCGCCAGGACCCCGACATCATCCTCGTCGGCGAAATGCGCGACCTCGAAACCATCGAGGCCGCCATCACCGCCGCCGAAACCGGCCACCTGGTCTTCGGCACCCTGCACACCACCGGCGCCGCCAAAACCATCGACCGTATCGTCAACGCCTTCCCCATGAACCAGCAGGAAATGATCCGCATCCAGCTCTCCACCGTGCTGCAGGCGGTCATCTCCCAGTTGCTCATCCCGCGTTGCGACAAGCCCGGGCGCGTGGCGGTGTATGAAATCATGATCAACACCCCCGCCATTGCCGCCCTGATCCGCGACAACAAAACCTTCCGCATCGCCTCCGACATCCAAACCGGCGCCAAATACGGCATGGTCACCCTCGACGGCTACCTCATGGAAAAATACATGCAGGGCATCATTGCCCGTGAGGAGGTCATCAATAAGTGCCAGGACCCCGTTACCATGATGCAAAAACTCCAGGAATACGACATCGCCAAGGCCGCCGAGGCCGCCCGCGCCGGCACCGCCCCCGCCGCCACGGCCACGGCCCCCACCGCCTAGTTTGCGTTGCCTATGCCCGACCTCATCCACGATCCCTTCCTGAATCTCATCCGCGAGCGCGCCTTGCTGGATGACATGCAGATCGAAGAAGTTGTCCAGGAACACCAGCGCACCGCCAAGCCCATCCACCAAATCCTGGCTGACTTTGGCCTCATGGACATGGAAACCCAGCTCCAGGTCAAGGCCGAAGCCCTCGGCACCGAAGTGGTGGAGCTTGAAAAACGGGAAATCCCTCCCGATGTCATCGCCACCATCCCGGCGGCTGTCGCCCGCATGTACCAATGCGTCCCCGTCGCCGTCTATGGCAATTCCGTGCAGGTTGCCCTGGCCGACCCCTTCAACTTGACCGCGGCCGACGACATCAGCGTCAGCAGCGGCCGCGAAATCATCGTCGTGGTGGCCGACCCCAACGCCATTGAGCGGGCCATCTCCCGCTACTACGGCGAGGAGGGGGTGGACGTCAGCAGCGCCCTCAAGGAACTGGGCGAAGACGAGCACATCGCGCGCGAAATCACCGAGGTTTCCGAGGAAAACCTGGGCGAGTTGATGGACCTGGCCAACGAAACGCCCATCATCAAATTCGTCAATCTCGTCCTCTATCAGGCCATCAAAGACCGCGCCAGCGACATCCATTTCGAGCCTTTTGAGGACGAGTTCAAAATCCGCTACCGCGTGGACGGCGCCCTCTATGAAATGGCCCCGCCCCCCAAACACCTGGCCCTGCCCGTGATCTCCCGCATCAAGGTCATGGCCAATCTCAACATCTCCGAGCGCCGCCTCCCCCAGGACGGACGCATCAATTTCCCCATGGGCAACCGCCAGGTGGACATGCGCGTCTCCTGCCTGCCCACCCAGTTCGGTGAATCGGTGGTGCTCCGCGTCCTCGACCGCTCCGCCGTCAACCTCGACATCGAGTCCCTGGGCTTCCCCAAGTATGTTTACGACTACATGCTCGAGGCCATCCAGCAGCCCAACGGCATCATCGTCGTCACTGGCCCCACTGGCTCCGGCAAAACCACCACCCTTTACTCCTGCCTGCGCAAGGTCAACACCATTGACTCCAAACTGCTGACCATCGAAGACCCGGTGGAGTACGACATCGAAGGCATCATGCAGGTGGCCGTCAACGAAGCCGTCGGCATGACCTTCGGCAAGGCCCTCCGCGCCTTCCTCCGCCAGGACCCCGACATCATCATGGTGGGCGAAATGCGCGACGTCGAAACCGCCCAAATCGCCATCCAGGCCTCCCTGACTGGTCACCTCGTGCTCAGCACCCTCCACACCAACGACGCCCCCGGCGCCGTCACCCGCTTGATTGACATGGGCGTCGAGCCGTTTCTCATTTCCTCCTCGCTCATGGCCGTACTGGCCCAGCGCCTGGTGCGCACCATCTGCAAAAAATGCCGCACCCCCTTTGAACCCACCGAAAGCCAGCTCGCCCTCCTCAACCTCTCCCCCCACGACATCGGAGACAAAATGTTCTACTACGGTCGCGGCTGCAACACCTGCAATGACACCGGTTACAAGGGCCGCAAAGGCATCTTTGAACTGCTGCCCATCACCGAGCCCATTCGCATCCTCATCAATGAACGGGCCCCCACCGTCGTCATCCGCCAGAAGGCGGTGGAGCTGGGCATGGTCACCCTGCGCGAAGACGGCTTGCGCAGCATCTTTGATGGTGATACTACTATTGAAGAAGTCGTTAAGTACACCTGACCACAACGACCCTTATGCCAAAATTCAGTTACGTGGCCATGGACTCCCGGGGGAAGGAGACCAAGGGCACTTTGGAAGTCGGCTCCCAGAACGAGGCCATCTCCCGCATCAAGGACATGGGGCTCCACCCCACCCGCATCGTCCAGGTGGATAAAGACAAGGACAAGGCCAAAGCCAAACCCGCCGAGACCAAAGGCGCCCCCGGCAAAAAAGGCGGGCTGCATAAGGAAATCAATCTCAATCTCAACATCAAAATCCCCGGCCTTACCGACCGCGTCAAAAGCAAGGTCCTCACCACCTTTACCCGTCAGTTGGCCACCCTGGTGGATGCCGGCCTCCCGCTGTTGCGTGGCCTTCGCGTGCTGGAAAAACAGGAAAAACACCCCCTGCTCAAAAAAATCATCGGTGATTTGGGCGCCTCCATCGAAAGCGGCAGCACCTTCTCCGAAGCCCTGGCCCAGCATCCCAAGGTCTTCAACCGCCTCTACGTCAACATGGTCAAGGCCGGCGAGCTGGGCGGCGTATTGGAAGTCGTGCTCAACCGCTTGGCCGAGTTCATGGAGAAGGCCCAAAAAATTAAGGGCAAGGTCATCTCCGCCATGTTCTATCCCGTGGCGGTGCTCGTGGTGGCCGTCACCATCCTGGGCGTCCTCATGGTGTATGTCGTCCCCAAATTCAAAGCCATCTTTGTGGACCTCCTTGGCCCCGGCAAAGAGCTGCCCCAATTCACCCAGATCGTCTTGGGGATTAGCGACATGATTGCCAATCATTTCGTCATCACCTTGGGTGTGCTGGGTGCCCTGTTTTTCCTTTTTCAGGTCTTCATCCGTACCAAGGCAGGGCGCAAGCTCTTCGACCGCTTCAAACTCAACATGCCCGTCCTGGGTCCCGTCATCAAGAAAGTCGCCATCTCCCGTTTTACCCGCACCCTGGGCACCTTGATCAGCAGCGGTGTGCCCATTCTCCAGGCGCTTACCATTGTCAAAGAGACCTCCGGCAACGTGATCGTGGCGGATGCCGTCTCCGCCGTCCACGAAAGCGTCAAGGAAGGCGAAACCATTACCGCCCCCTTGGAGGCCTCCGGCGTCTTCCCGCCCATGGTCATCAGCATGGTGGACGTGGGCGAGCAAACCGGCGCGCTCCCGGAAATGTTGATGAAAATTGCCGACAACTACGATGACGAAGTGGACAACGCCGTCGCCGCTATGACCTCCCTGCTGGAGCCGATCATGATCGTGATTCTGGCGGTCATCGTCGGCAGCATCGTCATCGCCCTCTTCCTGCCGCTGATCTCCATCATCGACAGCCTCGGCCAGGAAGGCTCCGGCCCGGGAGAGTAAGGCATGGGGGCAGGGGGTTTCTCCTTGGCAGGCCAGGTTCTACTGCGGCTGAGGGACAGGCCGGCCTCGACGCCGACCCTCTCCCTCCTTATCCATCGTAACCGTCGCCTCGGTGTATGAACTTACCGCCGCCCAAACCGCCTGAATCCACCGCGCACACCCTCGCCGGCATCGAAATTGGCGGCACTAAATTACAAATTGTCCTGGGACGCCCCGGCCACATCGCCCACCGCCAGCGTTTTACCGTTAAACCCGAGGCCGGCGGCCACGGCATCCGGGAACAGCTCACGGCCACACTCCCTGCCCTCTTGCGCGAACATCCTGTCCGCGCTCTCGGGGTGGGCTTCGGGGGGCCGGTGGACTGGCAGCGCGGCATCATTCGCTGCTCCCACCAGGTGCCCGGCTGGGCCGACTTTCCCCTTGCCGACTGGCTCCGCCATCTCACCCACCTTCCCGTGCAGATTGAAAACGACGCCAACACCGCCGCCCTCGCTGAAGCCCGCCTCGGCGCAGGCCAGGGCGCCAACCCTGTTTTCTACGTCACTCTGGGCAGCGGCGTGGGGGGAGGCTTGGTGGTCAATGAGCAGATCTATCACGGCGCCCTCCCCGGCGAGGCCGAAATCGGCCACCTCCGCCTCAATCGTGAAGGCCTGATCGTGGAACACCGCTGCAGCGGCTGGGCCGTGGACAAACGCATCCGGGAGCTCCGCTCCCGCGGCCTCACCGGCCCCTGGGCTGCCCTCCTGGCCCAGTTCAAACAAACGGGCGGCGAAGCTCGCACTCTTGCCCCTGCCCTCGCCGCCGGAGACGAGGACGCCCGCCGCCTGCTCCATGAAGTGGCCGACGACCTGGCCTTCGCCCTGTCTCATGTCGTGCATCTATGCCATCCCGCGGTTATTGTGCTTGGCGGCGGGCTGTCCCTTGTGGGTGAGCCACTGCGCGCCACTGTCGCCGCCCGGCTGCCTGCCTACGTCATGGAGGCATTTCACCCCGTGCCCGCCGTTCGCCTGGCCGCCTGGCAGGAAGATGCCGTCCCCATGGGGGCTTTGCTTCTTGCCGCTCAAACCCCATCCCACTAAAGGGGGAGCATGGTCTCCCCTCAGGGCCACCCATCCTTTATGATCGCCAAGCCTCCTCCTCCCTCCCGCTCCTCCGCCAGGAATGCCCCCACCAAAAACCTTCTCCTGGCCGAAATATTGGCTCTGGTGCTCCGTCTGCCTCCTAAACCGCGGCAATCCTGCTTCGCGCTTTGCCTGATGCCTCTGGCCATCTGCTTCTCTACTTTCGCCGCCGTCCCCCTGCTGCTCCAACCCAATCCCCTCTCCCTTCATTGGCTGCCGGTGCCAGACTCGACCAAAACCTATCTCCGAAGCGGCTTTGACTATAACGATGCCAACTACGACTCGGGCAATCTAATCCGCGTGGAGCCATCAGGCCTGAGTTTTTCCAACGCCCACTCGGCATGGGTGCTTTTTGAGGAAAAAGGCCCCGGCGTCATCACCAGCATCTGGTTTACCGGCAAAAACAAGCAAGGTCAGGCCTACCTCGGCGGCACATTGAATTTCTACTTCGACGGCGAGCCCCGGCCGCGCCTCTCCGCTCCTCTGCCGGAGTGGCTTGAAAATAATCCCTTGCTGCCCCCCGGTTTGGCCGAAAAAAGCAGTGGCGGGTGGCTTTGTTATGCGCCCATAAGCTATGCCCAATCCTTAAAAATTACCCTCGAAGGCCATCGTGACTCTTATACCCATCGCAAAAATGGCCGCGGCGAAATTATCCCCCACCTCTATCATCAGTTCAGCTTCCAACGCCTGCCTGCGCCCGTGGCCAGCTCCACCCCCGAAAGCCTGCGGCAAACCGCCGCCTGGGAATTGGCATGGCCCGCCCTCAGCCCCACGGCAACCTTCCCCCTGCCCACCGGCCAGCCCGTGACCATCTTCCTGGCGGAAACCCAGGGTATTCTGGAGATGTTTCGCCTCGACGTGGGTCAAGCGAAGGCCGATGCCCTCCGCATGCGTGTGGAAGCCGATGGTCTCAACCTGGTGGACATGACCCTCCGGGAGTTTTGGGGGTTCAGCCGCGACCAACGTCCGCAGGCCCGATTCCACGCACTCACCATGGGGGTGGACACCAACGGCGCCTATTACAGCCGTTGGCCCATGCCCTGCCGCCGATCGCTTAAGCTTGTCCTGCAAAACCCGGACCAACCCCTCGAGGTTAAAGTCCAGACCACCTTCCGCCAGGGTTGGCCACAGCCCGGGCTGTTTTACTTCCACGCTGCCCGCATCACCGACAAAACCGAGAAAGCCCGGGACATCG
Organism: Verrucomicrobiia bacterium; assembly: GCA_026414565.1. Lineage (NCBI taxonomy): Bacteria > Pseudomonadati > Verrucomicrobiota > Verrucomicrobiia > Verrucomicrobiia bacterium. Next base: position 653 of record JAOAIT010000018.1, on the reverse strand, counting down.
TGCTCCTTGAAACTCGCGGCCGTGGCCATTTCGTCGGCTGCATCCTCGAGCTGGCCAACGCCACCCTCGAGGGCGACGACCGGTTCTACGTGGACGGTGAGGCCTTTCCCCCGGCCTGGCATGGCACGGGCACGGAAGATTACTTCCGTTGCGGCTGGTACTTTTACGGCGGCCCTCTCACCCGCCCTCTTTACGGTCTGCTGGACAACGGCACCCCCAAAATTGCCTATCGCTTCCATCTCGCCGACCGGCTCAACTTCACAAAACATGCAAAAATTGGGTTTGAGCACGGTCATCATAACGAGTATCTTGGCTCATACCCGGGCACCGTTTTCTGGTATGCCGAGCGGCAGCCCCCTGAATAAACGGCGCTTGTGAAACGTCCTACGAACAGAACGATTCGTTAAACTCAACGAGCCTTACGCACAACTTATGAAAAAAATAATCCTCGCACTGGCAACCCTGCTCGTGGCCGGCTGGCTCGGTGCCGCAGAATTGAACTGGGTCACTGATTTCAATGCCGCCCTCAACCAGGCCAAAAAGGAAAACAAATTGCTCTTCATCAACTTCACCGGCAGCGATTGGTGCGGTTGGTGCAAAAAACTGGACGCTGAGGTCTTCTCCACACCTGAATTCAAGGAATTCGCCGCCAA